>DATLTP010000156.1:0-4023 GCA_035533535.1 Bacillota bacterium
GGCCGAGCAGGAGCCAGGATCCGGCGACCACGGCCAGCGTCGGCAGCCAGCGCGCGCGGATCGGCTCGTGGAGCCACAGCCGCGCGAGGATGGCACTGACCAGCAGCGAGAGGGCCGTCAGGGGCTCCGCCAGGGAGACGGGCAGGCGGCTCAGGGCGACCACCAGCAAGAGGAACGAGCCGCCGTTGCACAGCCCCGCGCCGAGCGCGACGGCTGGGGCGGCGGCCACGCATTGCACGACCTCGCTCATCCGGCCCCGGCGCACCAGCTCGACCGCCAAGAGGCCGGCGATCGCCACGAACACGGTCCAGGCGTAGACGATGGCCGGGGCCTGACCGGCGCCGGCCTTGTCCAGCATCCGGGTCAGGGCCAGCAGGACGGCGTAGGCCAGCATTCGGCGCGCAGGACGGTCGCGGGCCAGGCGGCGCAGGCCCATGGATAGGCGCGACCCGGCCTGCAGGGCGGCCGCGCCGCCGACGATCAGGAGGGTGCCGGCGACCTTGGCCAGCGTCAGGGATTCACCGTACAGCGCCGCCGCGAGCAGCACGACGAAGATGGCGTTGGTGCTGCCGAGCGGGCCGATGGCGCTGACCTCGCCCTCGCGCAGGGCCGAGACGTAGCAAAGGAAGGCCACCGTGTACACGGCGGCGCTGGGCAGGGCCAGCAGCAGGTAGGCGGGATGTACCGGCCCGGCGTTCAGGGCGAACGGCGTCATCCCCACGGCGCCGACGGCGAAGAACACAAAGGTCGCGGCCAGGGCGCCGCCTTTGCCGCCCAGCCGTTTCAGCAGCACCCGCTCGGCACCGACGAGCCCGATGCGGACCCCGACGGCCAGCCATGCGACGTCCATGCTAGGGCGCCGTTCCGCGCCGGATGATCCGCGGGCTGGGCCTGTAGTTGTCCTGGCTGATGTCCCGGCGCACGGCCCCCTCGGGCGTTTGGACCACCACCCAGGTCCGTGAGACGGCCCCCTCCTGGCCGGGCGCCACGACCACGCTCTGCCCAGCGGCCAGCGTGGGGTCGTCGATGTAGTCCGTGCGGAACGGAGTGCGTGAGAGCACCTCCGTATGGATGGTCACGGCCGGCGGCGCCTTCGTGCCGAACATGGCCAGGGTCAGTTCGCGGTCGAGGGCCTGGCCCCACAGGACGAGTGGGCCGCCCGTATTGTTGCGGAAGCGGAAGTCGAGGCCGCCGCTCTCGGTCACCGTCGCGTCCCGGCCCGGCGGCAGGTATGGGACCGTCAGGCCGTGGCGGTGCCGCTCCACCACGGGCAGGTTCGCCATCAGCACCACGTTGTATAGGGTCGAGGCGCCCTGGCAGACGCCCCCGGCGATGGTCGGCACGATGCGGTCGCCCACGAACATGCGGCCCCAGCCATACCCACCCGCCTCCGTGTAGGGGCCGGTCGCCTTGTTGTAGGAAAACACCCCCCCGGCCGGCACCACGTACCCGGTCAGCTTGCGGGCCGTCAGGGCGATGTTGGCCTCCTGCGAGGGCGAGGCGTGGTTGAAGTTCGTCGTGAACCTCGCCAGCTCGAGGGTGGCGCCGGTCCGCTGCAGCACGGCCGCGAACGCGGCAGGGTCCGGCCGCCAACTGGTTGGCCCACTTGGGGTCGGGTCGGCCGCCGCCGCCACGGCTGCTGGCTCGCCGCAGGCGGACGGGTCGCTCGCGCTGCCATGCACGGCGCCCGGGACCAGCAGGGCCGCCGCCACCAGGGCCGCCGCCAGGGCGCCCGCCGCCGCCCCGTGCCGCCGGAAGCCTCGCAGTGAGATCAGAGGAAGCCGTCCCCCCATGGCAAGGAATGCGCATGGACGTGCTGTCGATTACCGCGGCAGGAAGCACGCCCCAGCCGCCCGAACGGAGGGCCGAGGTGAGAGGTTGGGCGATGACGCGTTCGGTAGCCGGCCCGAGGACCGCTTCCGGCTGGAGGCAGCGGGCGACCCGCAGATGTCGCCCGCGGGAGACATCGTGGCCTACGTGCTGCAGGAGATGGACCTCGAGGCCAACGAGTCCCGCACGGCGATCTGGGTGGTGCCGGCCGACGGCTCGGAGGAGCCCCGCCGCCTGACATCCGGCAGGGGCGACCGGCTCCCGCGCTGGGCCCCCAACGGGGATCGCCTGGCCTTCGTCTCCGACCGGACCGAGAAGCCTCAGATCCACGTGATCGACGTGGCCGGCGGCGAGGCGCGCCGCATCGCGACGGAGGCCCGTCCCAGCGGCGCCCCCCTCTGGTCGCCGGACGGCAGCCGCATCGCCTTTGTGGCCCAGGTCGAGATCCTCCCCGATGGCCCGCGCTACCCGGGCGAGCCGGCCTCCCTGAAGGGGCAGCAGGGGACCCGCGTGATCGCGGACTACGACTACCGCGCGGACGGCCGCGGCTTCTTCGACGACCGCTTCGCCCACGTTCACACGGTGGCGGCGGACGGCTCCGGGCCCGAGCGGCGCCTGACCCATGGCCGCTTCGCCCATGACGAGCCCTGCTGGACCCCCGACGGCCGCGGCATGGTGGTGCGCGCCCACCGCGAGCGCGACATCAACCCCCGCGGCGCCGCCGACCTCTGCCGCGTCGCCGATGCCGCCGAGGCGGCCATCACGGCCTATCTGCCGTGGGACGCCGCCATCCAGGGCGCCCCCCGCTTCAGCCCCGACGGCCGTTTCGTGGCGTTCAGCGGCACCAGCCGGGACCAGGCCGAGGGCGTGGCCCCCGCCAGTCTCTGGGTCGTGCCGGCTGAAGCGGCCTCGCCGGAGGAGCGCCTGCAGGCGGCCCGCAACTTGACGGCCAGCCTCGACCGGTCCGTGGGGGCCAGCATCCCCTGCGAGGCCCGCTACGGCCAGCCGTCCCAGGCCTTCGAGTGGCGGGGTAGCGCGCGGCTGCGCTTCCTCCTCGGCAGCGAGGGCCGCGTCCGCCTGTACGAGGTCGGGGTGCTGGGCGGGGCGCCGGAGCCGGTGCCCACGGTCCGCGAGCAGCCTCCAGCCCCCGGCGCCTCGGCGGCCGCGCGGGGCGCCGCCGCCGCCGTGACGGCAGCGCTGGCCGGTGCCGCGGCGCCCGCGAGCGGGGCTGCCGCCGCCGTGCCTGACCTGCCCGTGATCGGCGGCTTCAGCGGCGATTCCGTGCTGGCCGGGGACTGCACCCGTCCGGAGCAGATCTTCGTCCGTGGCCGCCGGCTGACGGCGTTCAATGCCGCGGCGGAGGCCGCGGCACTACCGGTGGAGCGGTTTCGTGTGACCTCGGAGCCGGGTTGGGCCAGCGACGGGTGGCTGATGCGCCCCGCCGACTACATGCCCGGGCGGCGCTACCCAACTGTGCTCTCCATCCACGGCGGCCCGACCGGCGCCTACGGGGATGCCTACTCCTTCACGTTCCAGATGCTGGCGCGCCAGGGCTACGCCGTGGTCTGCTGCAACCCCCGCGGCAGCACCACCTACGGCGAGCGCTTCACGGCGGGGGTTGCCGGCGACTGGGGCGGCGGGGATTACCGCGACATCATGGCCTGCGTGGACCACGCCATCGCTAGCGGCGTCGCCGACCCCGAGCGCCTCGGCGTGACGGGCTGGTCCTATGGCGGCTACATGACAAGCTGGATCATCACGCAGACGGACCGCTTCAAGGCGGCCGTGGCTGGCGCCCTGATCAGCAACCTCGTCACGCTCTATGGCGTCAGCGATATCGGCGTCCGCTCGCTCGAGCGGCTGGTCGGCGGCCAGGCCTTCGCCAACGACGAGCGGTACATGTCGCGCTCCGCCATCCGCTACGCGTCGCGGGTGCGCACGCCGACCCTGATCCTGCACGGCGAGGCGGACATGCGCTGCCCCCTGGACCAGTCGGAGCAGCTGTTCACGGCGTTGCAGCGCCAGGGCGTGCCGTCGGCGTTCGTGCGCTACCCGGGCGAGTACCATGCCCTGCTGAAGCCGAAGCACATCCACGACAGGCTGGCGCGGACGCTGGGCTGGTTCGACCACTGGCTGAAGGGGTAGGGCGGGCTCCTAACTGGGTCCTGCGGCATCCACGGTGTAGTCGGCCAC
>DATLTP010000157.1:0-10980 GCA_035533535.1 Bacillota bacterium
CTCGGGCGGCTGGACCGCTACCTGGATGACATGGCCCTGGCCGGGCGCGCCGAGGCGCGCATTATCCACGGCAAGGGCACGGGGGCCCTGCGCCAGGCCGTGGGGGAGTACCTGCGCGGCCACCGCCTGGTCGCCGCCTACCGCCTGGGTGTGAGCGGCGAAGGCGGCGACGGCGTGACGGTGGTCACGATCCGGGACTGAGGCCCGGCGGGTCACGCGGGGCCGTCCCCCGTCATGGCCGCGGGGGGTGAAGCGGCCGTTTCACGGCCAACCAGCCGGCTGTATGAGCCCGCGGCGATGGCGCAGGCGGCGATCGCTGCCGCCCAAAGGGCTGTGGGGCCGGCGGCGTCGTACACCAGACCGCCGACCAGGGGGCCGACCATGCGGCCGCCGCTTAAAAAGGTGCCGACCAGGCCCTGGTAGGCGCCGGCCTGGCCAGGGGGCGCGATCGCGGCCATCAGGGCGGGGCTGGCCGGGCGCTCGAAGACCTCGCCGGCCGTCATCGCCGCCATGCCCACCACGAAGGCGACGTACCAGTGCCCGAAAAACAGCGCCGCAAAGCCGAGGGCATAGAAGGCTGTCGCCAGCACCAACTGCTGCTCGAGGCGCTTGAGCCGGCGGGCGATCCGGGTCGCGGCGGGCTGGAAGGCGACGACCAGCCCGCCGTTCAACGTCCAGAGCACGCTGTAGGCGGCCGTCGAGAACCCATTGGTGGTGAGGTAGACCGCGACGGCGCTTTGCCACTGCGCATAGGCGGCGTTGGCCAGGATCAGGCCCACGCCGAGCAGGGCCAAGGTGCGGAGGCCGGCGCCACGCAGGAGCCGGCCTCCGCCGTCGACGGCCATGGCCGGCCGGTGGGCCGGGGGCCGCAACGCCAGGGCCACCACCACTGTGTAGATGGCGTAGCCGGCGGCGGCGCCGCCAAAGGTCAGGGCGAACGACCGCTCGGCGAGCACCCCGCCTGCCGCGGCGCCGAGCGCCACGCCGATGTTGTTGGCGACGTAGAGCACGTTGAAGCCGCTCCTGCCGCCCCCCGGCCAGATGGCCGCCACCAGAGCGTTCGTGGGTGCCTGGGCAATGCCGTTGGCCAGGCCGAACAGGGTCATCAGGGCGATGTAGGGCCACCACGCGCTGGTTTCCGCCAGCAGGGCACAGATGCCGGCGCAGGCTGCCATGGCCGCCACCAAAGGCAGCTTGCCACCGATGCGGTCATAGAGCAGGCCTCCGGCCATCTGGCCCACCACGCCGGCCAGGGACTGCAGCATCAGGACCAGTCCGGCGGCGGCCAGGCTCTGGTGCAGTTGATTATGGACGTAGAGCGTGACCAGGGGCCACATGAGCGAGGCGCCCGCCGAGCTGGCCAGCGTGCAGGCGCCCAGCAGCAGGATGGGGCGGGGAACCCGCTCAGCCACCGCCAGCCTTGCTGACCACCAAGACGGCGCCCTCGCCGCCGGGCGTCATGGCGTCGAAGACGGGGAAGGTGCCCACCTGCGTCGGCGTCCGCAGCAGCGTGACGCTCTGGCCGGCCTGGAGTGTGACATCGACGTTGAGCGCCCGGATGATGAGCCGGTGGCTGCCGCTGGTGGCGGTGATGGCCAACTGGATCGGGGCGCCCACGACGCCTTGGATCACGGAGGGCTCGATGGGACGGTTCTCGCCCAGGGTGATGGCGCAGATTTGCGTTTGGCCGGGGTTGACCGGCGGGCAAACGCCAGGCGTCGCGGACGCGCTGCCGGTGGCGGCCGCGCTGGCCGTCGCCGAGGCGGTGGGCGATTGAGGCGCACCGCTGCACGTCTGCAGCGGCGGCGCCAGGGCCATGTCGGTCGGGATGAGCTTGCTCGGCGCCAGCCCCAGTTGGGCCGCCATGCTCGCCACGTCGGCGAGGGTGACGGGCGGCCGGTTCAGGAAGACCTTGGTCACGGGCGGGGCACCGCACGTGGGATCCCACAGCAGGGCCGGGTTCGCCGAGTCGACCTGGCGCTGGACCCAAACGCTGCTGGTGGTGGTCGGCTGCGTGCCCTGCACGAAGATCTCATTGCGGACCCAGGCCGCCGGGGTGAGGGGGCCTGGCAGGTCGCCGGACTTGGCGTCGATCGGCGCGGTCACGATCCCGTTGGGCTTGGAGAAGTCCGTTGGGGTCTGGCCCTTGAGGGCGGCCTCCATGATGGCCCGGAATATGGGGGCGCCGTAGGCGCCGCCCCAGACCTGGTTCATGGCCTGCGGCGTGTCGTAACCGGCCCAGATGGCTGCCGTCAGGGCCGGCGTGAAGCCCACAAACCAGGCGTCCTTATCCAGCGAGGTCGTGCCGGTCTTGCCGGCCGTTGGCCAGTTCGGAACAGCCGCGTCGGGGGCGGTGCCCCAGTTCGCGATCCAGCCCCCGTCCGGCTGGGGCTCGACCACGCTCTCCAGCATGTTGGTCATGACGTAGGCGACCTGGGGCGAGAGCACCGGCGTCCGGGTCGGGGTGGACTGGAAGAGGACGTTGCCGGCGGCGTCCGTGACCTTGAGCACGATCTGCGGGTCCACGCGGTAGCCGCCGTTGGCGATGGTCGAGTAGGCGCGCGCCATCTCGAGCGGCGTACAGCAGTCGGTCGTGCCGCCAAGGGCCAGCGACAGGTTCTGGTCCTTGGGCGTGAGGTCCGTCAGGCCCAGGCGCACGGCGCTCTGGTAGCCGCGCATGATGCCGATCTTGTCCAGCACGCGGACGGCGACCTCGTTCACGGAGCGGCGCAGGGCCTCGCGCAGCGTCGTCAGCCCGTCCCACTCGGTGTTGTCGTTGGTGGGGATCCAGAGCTTGCCGTTGTCCGGATACGCCTTCGGGGCGTCGTCGATGACCGTGGCCGGGGTGAGGCCGGACTCGAGCGCCGGCACATACACCGCCAGGGGCTTCATCGAGCTGCCCGGCTGGCGCTGGGCGCTGGTCGCCCGGTTGAAGCCCAGCGTGCTCGTGTGCTCCCGGCCGCCCACGATGGCCTCGACGTCGCCGTTGTTCTGGTCCATCACCACGGCGGCCGACTCCATGTGGGGGGTGGCGCTCAGCGGGAACGCCTTGTCCAGGACCGTGTGCATCGCGTTCTCGGCCGCCTGCTGCACCGTGGTGTTGAGCGCCGTATAGATGTGGAGGCCGCCCGTGTAGATCTGCTGGTCGGTGAAGTGCTGCTGGAGTTGGGCGACCACGGCGTCCACGTAGAACGGATAGAGGTAGTCCTGGGCCGGGCGGGAGCTCTGCAGGTTCATCTGCTGCAGCGTCTGCGCCTTGGCTGCCGTGTTTTGGGCGGCCGTGATGTACCCCTGCTGCAGCATGAGGTCGAGCACGATGTTGCGCTGCTGCAGGGCCAATTGGGGATGGGCGTACGGGTCGTAGACCGAAGGGGCCCGCACGAGGCCGGCAAGCATGGCCCCCTGTCCCAGCGTCAGCTTGCCGACGGGCACCCCGAAGTAGGTCTGGGACGCCGCCTGGATGCCCCAGGCCCCCTGGCCGAAGTAGTCCTCGTTCAGGTACATGGTCAGGATCTCGTCCTTGGTGTAGTGGCGTGTCAGCTCAAAGGCGAGGACGGCCTCCTGCAGCTTGCGCTTGAGGGTGTCCGCCGTGCCGATGGGAAAGCGGCCACGAGCCACCTGCTGCGGGATGGTGCTGGCGCCCTGGGCCGGGCGGTGCTGAACCAGGTCGGTCACCGCGGCGCGCAGGATGGCCCGGATGTCGATCCCGTAGGGATTCTGGTAGAAGCGGGAGTCCTCTTTGGCGATAAAGGCGTGCTGGACGTCCAGGGGGACCTCCGCAATCGAGCCGATGGGCACGCGGTTGGTGGCGCCCGGAACCGGCTCGATCATCTTGCCCTGCAGGTCGTAGATGAAGGAGGTCTGAGCGGCGGAGGCGTCCGCGGCGCCCAGGGACGGCAGGCCGTGCAGGGCCGACACGACGTAGGCCGCCCCGTAGCCGGCGGCAAGCAGCACCAAAACCACGCTCGCCAGGAAGAACACGCGGCCCCACCGGACTCGGCGCCGGCTGCCAGATCCGGTGTGCCTCTTCGAGCCGGCCCCGGCAGGCGCGCCCTCTGCGCCGTGCGTCAATCCACGGCCCCCTTCGGAACGGCCTTTGATGCCCGGAAAACCGCGCCATTATACCACGCGAGCCCGGACAGGCCTCTGACGGCGTTCGACCGGCCGCGGGGACCCTCCTCCCGGCCCCTGCATCCGCCGGTGTGACGCGCAAGGAGGCGCTGCGGTTCCCGGGGCGGGGGATCAGCCGATGCTGACTCCGCCGTCGACCGCCATGCTCGCCCCGGTCATCAGGCGGGCATCGTCGGAGCACAGGAAGAGGACGGCGCCGGCGATCTCGTCCGGGGTGCCAATGCGGTTGAGGGGAATGCGCTGCAGGCGGGCAGCCCGGTAATCCGCCCGGGCGAGGTCGGCCCGGTTGAGGTCGGTCTCGATCAGGCCTGGACAGACCTCGTTCACCCGGATGCCGCGCGGGGCCAGCTCCAGGGCGAGCTGACGGGTGAGCATGGTGACGGCGGCCTTGCTGACGGCGTAGGCCCCTGCGCCCGCGGAGGGGCGGTGGGCGTTGGCGGAGGAGATGTTGACGATGCAGCCGCCCTCGGCCATGCGGGCGGCGGCCGCCTGGGCGACGTGGAAGTACCCGCCCACGTTCACGGCCAGCGTGCGCTGCCAGTCGTCTGCGGACGTCTCCAGCAGGGGGCGGCGGACGAGGATGCCGGCGTTGTTCACCAGGATGTCGAGGCCGCCAAGCCGCTCGGCCGCCTCGGCGACCATGGCGCGCGCGGACGCGGGGTCGGAGGTGTCCCCCTGGACGGCGAAGGCACCCGCTGCGGACGCGGCCCCGGCATCGGCCCGGTAGCCGATGGCCACGCTGGCGCCAGCCGCGGTCAGGCGCTGGGCGATGGCCCGCCCGATGCCGCGCCCGCCCCCGGTCACCAGGGCTCGCCTGCCGTGCATTGAGGCACCTCCGGGGCCTATGCTACACTCCCCAAAGACCAAGGGGGGTGTCCGCGATCACGGTCGACGAGCAGCTGACCATTTTGCAACGCGGGACCGCCGCGATCACAACCGGCGAGGAGCTGCGGAAAAAGCTCAGCCTCGGCCGGCCGCTGCGGGTCAAGCTGGGCCTTGATCCATCCGCCCCGGACATCCACCTTGGCCACGCCGTGGTGCTGCGCAAGCTGCGCGAGTTCCAGGACCTTGGCCATGAGGTCGTGGCCCTGGTCGGGGACTTCACCGGCCGCATCGGAGATCCGTCCGGCAAGTCGGAGACCAGGCGGCAGCTGACGGAGGATCAGGTGCGGGCGAACGCCCGCACCTACGAGCAACAGATTTTCAAGATCCTCGACCCGCAGCGGACCCGCGTGGATTTCAACTCCACCTGGCTGGCGCCGATGAATTTCGCCCAGGTCTGCGAGCTGGCGGCCAAGGTCACCGTCGCGCGCATGCTGGAGCGGGACGACTTCGCGACCCGCTTCCGCGAAAGCCGGCCCATCCACCTCCACGAGTTCTTTTACGCCCTCATGCAGGGCTACGACTCGGTGGCCCTGCAGGCGGATATCGAGCTCGGCGGCACGGACCAGACCTTCAACCTGATGATGGCCCGGGAGATCCAGCGCGATTACGGCCAGGAGCCCGAGGTCGCCGTCATCATGCCCCTGCTGGAGGGGACCGACGGCGTCCAGAAGATGAGCAAGTCCCTGGGCAACTACATCGGCGTCGACGAGCCGCCGGGGGACATGTTCGGCAAGGTCATGTCCATCCCCGATGCCCTGATCGCGCGCTACTTCGACATCTGCACGCGGGTGGCCATGGCGCGGGTGCACGAGCTGCTGGCCGGAAACCCGCGGGACGCCAAGGCCGCCTTGGCAAGGGCCATCGTCGCCGATTTCCATGGCGAGGCGGCGGCGCAGGCCGCCGCGGACGAATTCGAGCGGGTCTTCTCGCGCCGCGAGCTCCCGGCCGACATGCCGGAGGTGTTGCTGCCGGGGGCGGCCACCACGGCGCTCGACCTGCTGGTGGCCTGCGGGATGGCCGCCAGCCGGGGCGAGGCCCGCCGGCTGGTGCAGCAGGGGGGCGTCAGCCTCGGCGGGCAGCGGGTCACCGATCCCCTGGCGGCGGTCACCGTGCCCGACGGCTCCGTGCTGCAGGTCGGGCCGCGCCGCTTCGCCCGCCTGCGGGTATCGTAGCCCGGGATCAGGCTTCCTTGTCGTCCGGCGCCGGCTCGCCCTCCTCGATGAACACCAGCAGCAGGTTGTCGCCGGCCCGGATCAGGGTCTCGGCCGGCGGCAGCGGCATGAAGCGCCCGTCGCGGTGAATGGCCAGCAGGGTGGCTGCCTGGCCGAGCTGCGGCCGGAGGTCGCGGACCGGGACATCCACCAGAGGGTCGCCGAGGGCGACGGGATGCTCGCGGATCTCCAGGCCGGCCTCGTCAATCACCGTGTCCAGGAAGTCGGCGTAAAGGGGCCGGAGTAGCAGGCGGGCCAGGCGCTTGCCACCGATGGTGGTCGGCATGACCACCCGCTGCACGCCCAGCGCGCGCAGGTGGCGTTCGGCGCGACCGGTCTCCGCGCGGGCGACCACGTGCACATCTGGGGCGATGTCGCGGATCGCCAGCAGGGCGTACAGGTTCTGGGCGTCGTCCGGCAGAGCCAGCACCACGCCGCCGGCCCGCTCAAGGCCCGCCTCGCCCAGGGCGCCTTCCTCCAGGGCGTCCCGCACCAGCACCAGCAGGCCAGCCTCCGTGAGCCGGCGCCCCTGGTCGGGGTTCTTCTCGAGGACGACCACGTCACGCCCGCGGCGGTGCAGCTCCTCCGCGACGTTGTGGCCGACGCGGCCGCCGCCGACCACGATGATGTGGCCGTGAAGCATCCGGATGCGCTCGATCACCGTCGGTCCCCCCCAGCGGCTGCGGATGTCCATCGTGACGAGGAGCCCTGTCACCACGGCGATGCTGAGACCCCAGGCGGCGTACCCGAGCACGCTGATCGCCGCCATGAACGCGTACTGCGGCGTCGTGGCCGGCTGGATGTGCGCGTCGCCGAGCGTGGAGATCGTCACCAGGGTCTGATAGACGCCGAGGGCAGCCGGACTGTGAAAGAGCAGGTGGAAGCCCAGCGTGCCGATGGCGACCAGGGCAACCAGGGCCAGCAGGGCCGGCAGCAGCTTTCCGCCCGCGCTGGCGGGAGGCCGCACGATCATCCACCTCCGCTTTGAACCCGCGACGCCTGGGACACACCCGTGCTTCCGCTCCAACCCCTGGCAGGGCATCCCCGCCTGGGCTCGAACCCATCGGGCTGAGGGAGGCCGCCGCTTGATCAACGATCCTGCCGCCAGTGTCAGCCTGGCAGACATCCAGCGGGCCCGCGCGCGCGTCTACGAAGTGGCGCTGCGCACGCCGCTCATCCCGCTCTTCGCCCCGGAGCTGCCGGAGAGCCGGCGCATCTACCTCAAGCTCGACTGCCTGCAGCCCATCGGGTCCTTCAAGATCCGCGGCGCCTATAATGTCATCGCGCAATTGCCGCCGGAGCGCCTGCGCGCCGGGGTCTATACCGCCAGCGCCGGGAACGCGGCCCAGGGCGTGGCGCTGGCCGCGGCCCGGGCCGGGGTGCCCTGCACGGTGGTGATGCCCGACCCGGCTCCGCAGATCAAGCTGGACGCCGTCCGCCGGCTGGGGGCCAAAATCATCCAGGTTCCCTGGGATGAGGTCTGGGCCTGCATCCAGAGCCGGAAGTTCCCTGGCCTGGAGGAGGCGACCTTCGTCCACCCCTTCGACGACCCAGCGTTCTGGGCCGGCAACGGCACCTGCGGGCTGGAGATCGTGGAGGACCTGCCGGACGTGGACACCATCGTGGTGCCCTTTGGCGGCGGCGGGCTCGCCATCGGGGTGGCCACGGCGGTGAAGGCGCTGCGCCCGCAATGCCAGGTGCTTGCGGCCGAGTCGGTCAACGCCCCGCTGCAGGCGTCGCTGCGAGCGGGCCGGGCGACCAGCATCGAGCGGGTGCCGAGCATCGCCGACGGGATCGGCGGCAACAGCGTGCTGGAAAGCATCTACCCGCACGCGGAGCGATTGCTGGACGGGACCCGGCAGGCCGGCGAGCCGGCCATCCGGGCGGCCATCCGGTTCCTGGCGACGCGGGCGCGGGTGGTGGCCGAGGGCGCGGGGGCGTGCCCCGTGGCCATCGCGATGGCTGGCGACGCGGGTGAGGGCAAGATCGTCTGCGTGGTCTCCGGCGGGAACATCGACCCGAGCCTGCTGGCGGAAATCCTGGCCGAGGGGTAGGCGCTGCCGGGCGGACGCGCTGACTAGACCCGCGCGAGCATGTCGGCCACCTGGGCCAGAATGTCCTCACGCTGCCCGGAGCTCAGGCACTCGTCCAAGTGGGCAGCGATGATGGCCGCGGCGACCCGGGCCAGGGCGGAGCGCATGGCGGCGAGCTGATGCGTGATCTCCTCGCAGCCGCGGCCCTCGGTCAGCATGCGCTGGACGCCGCGGGCCTGGCCCTCGATTTTGCGCATCCGCCGCAGCAGGTCCTCAGTGTCGCCGCTCATGCGGACTGCACCGGGCCGCGCCAGCGGATCATCCCGCCCCGCAGCGACACGGCTTCGCGGCCGGCGCGGCGGATCATGGCGGCGGCCTGCAGGCTGCGATGCCCAGACAAACAGACGCATACGATCGTGCGGCCAGCCGGCAGGGCCGCCGCCCGGCCAGGCACCTGGCCCAGGGGGATGTGCTGGGCGCCCGGGATGTGCCGGGCCCGGAACTCCATGGCGCTGCGCACGTCCAGGACCAGCGGTGCGGGGGATTCGCGCAGGGCCGCGCCGAGCTGGGCGGAATCCCATTGCGTCGGCGCCGCTGGGCGGCGGGCGAACCCGAACACGCGCTCCACTCCCTTTGCCTGTTTACTTCGGTTAATACTATACCCGGTAGGGTATCATGTCGAAAGCAGGTGATGAGCCATCGCTGTGCTGAGACCCGAAGACAGGAAGGCCGTCGAGGACATGTTCGCTGGCGGCGAGCGGGAGGTCGGGGTGCTCGTCCTCACCCAGGGCGAGATGCCGGAGCAGTTCCGCGACGTGCTGGCCGAGCTGGGTGAGTTGGTGCCGCTCCTGCGCGTTACGCAGCGGCCGTGGGACGAGGCGGCGGACACCGCCATCAGCGAGCGGGCGCCGGCCGTCGTGCTCCTGGACGAGGCGGGCGAGCCCAGCGGGGTTCGGTTCTCCGGTTACCCTGGCGGCTACGAGTTTGGCATCTTCGTGCAGGACTTGGCCGACGCGGCGCATGGCCGCGTCGAGCTATCGCCAGACACGCTGAGCTTCTTGGCGGATCTGGATCAGAGCATCGCCATCAAGGTGTTCACCACCCCCACCTGACCCCACTGCCCCCGGGCGGTTCGCCTGGCTCACCAGATGGCGATGGCATCCAACAAGGTTGTGGCGGAAGCGGTGGACGCCGTGGAGTTCCCGCGGCTGGCCGATCTCTACCAGGTGCGGGGCGTCCCGCGCACGGTCATCGGCAAGCTACACATCGAGGGAGCGGTGCCGGAAGGCCAGCTGCTTGCCCGGCTCCGGGCCAGCCTGCTCTGATGGACGGCGGCGAAGTCGAGCGCCTTCTGGCCGAGCTGGTCGCCACTCCATCGGTCAACCCGTCCCTGGACCCGGCTGCCGGGCAGGGGGAGGGGGCCATCGCCGCCTTCGCGGCGGAGTGGCTGCGCGCGCGAGGCCTGCACGCGGAGGTCGAAGAGGTGGCGCCTGGGCGCGTGAACGTGCATGCGTCCGGCGGCACCTCGGGGCCCGATCTTTGCCTGTGCGGCCACCTGGACACGGTGTCGTTCGCGGGCATGCCCGGCGATCCCGTCTCCGCACGTGTGGAGGACGGGCGGCTCTTTGGGCGTGGTGCCTGCGACATGAAGAGCGGGCTCGCCGCGGCCATGGTGGCGGCGGCGGCGCTGGTGGCGGCGGGGGCGGGCAGCCGACCCGAACCGGCCCGCCGGCCGGCCCGGGGGCGGGTGAGCCTGGCCCTGCTGGCCGACGAAGAGTACATGAGCATCGGCGCCGACGCCTACGTGGCGCGGCACCATCCGGACGCCTGCATCGTGACGGAGCCGACCGGCGGCAACCTGGTCGTGGCGCACAAGGGCTTTCTTTGGCTTGAGGTGCTGACGCGCGGGCGGGCGGCCCACGGCAGCCGTTGGGATCTCGGGGTGAGCGCGATCGGCCGCATGGGGCCGGTGGTGACGGCGCTGGACCGTTTCGACCGTGAGGTGCTGCGGGGGCGCACGGCGCCTTTGGTCGGGCCGGCCTCCATGCACTGCGCCGTCATCCAGGGTGGCACCGGCGTGTCGACCTACGCGGAGGAGTGCCGGATCCAGGTCGAGCGCCGGCTGCTGCCTGGCGAGGCGGCCGCCGCGGCCGCGGCGGAAATCCGGCAGGTCGTCCTGGCGGCGTGCCCCGAGGCCGAGGTGCGCCCCTACTTTGACCGGCTGCCGCTGGTGGGGGAAGGGGAGACCCCGGTGGCGCGGGCGGTGCGCGCGGCGGCGGTCCAGGTGGCGGGCGCGGAGCCGGAGACTGCCGGGGTCGGGTACTGGACCGATGCCGCCGTGTTCGCCGGCGCGGGGATCCCCGCTGTCATCTATGGGGCGGCCGGGGTGGGCGCGCATGAAGCGGTTGAGTGGGTGCACCTGGAGTCCGTGGTGACGCTCAGCCACGTGCTGGTGGAGGCCGCCCACAGGTTCTGGGCGCAGGGCGGGACGGCGACGCCGTAGCCGCCCGAGCCGGCCCGCTTCTCGGGTTGCCAGGTCCGCGGCTTTCCTCAACGCCAGCAGGGTCTGTGGGCGCCGCGCCCGAACTCCCCGGGCATGGTTTCAGCCAGCGTGCAGCGACCCGCGCGACCCGCGCGACCCGCGCGACCCGCGCGACCCGTGCGGGCACACCTCGCATCGCGCCAGGGGAGCAAACGGCCCCGGCGCCTGCGGGCGCGTG
>DATLTP010000158.1:0-6981 GCA_035533535.1 Bacillota bacterium
TGATCGCCGGTGCCGCCGGTTCGCTGGTGGCCTACCTGCCGGACGGCCTCCACGCCTCCGGGTGGGGCTGGGTGCCGGCGTACCGCGTGGTGTTCTGGCTGGGGGCGCTCCTCTGCGTGGTCATGGTGCTGGTGAGCCTGCCCCTGCGCGAGACGGTGCCCTCGGCCGCCCCCGCCGCTGCCGCACCCGAGGCGCCCCGGCCGGTGCTGTCCACGGCCCAACTCATCGGCCGCCTCAGCGTGACCAACGGCCTCAACGGCCTGGGCATCGGTTTCCTCGGCCCCCTGCTCACCTACTGGTTTCACGTGCGCTTCGGGGTCGGGCCCGGCGCGCTGGGCCTCCTCTACACGCTAGTCAACCTGGTGACAGCCCTCCCCTACCTGGGGGCCGCGCGGCTCGCCGCCCGGCTGGGCGTCGTGCGCGCCGTCGTCGTCACCCGCGCGGTGACCGTGCTCCTCCTGCTGGCCATGACCCGCATGCCCACCTTCACGCTTGCCGGGATCTTCTTCGCCCTGCGCATGGCGGTCAATTCGCTCGGCATGCCCTCCCGCCAGTCCTACGTGATGGGCGTGGCGGACGAGCGCCGCCGCGGCTCCGTCGCCGCGCTGGGCATGCTGCCCTCCCAGGTCACCGCGTCCCTGAGCCCGGCCATCGGCGGCCTGCTGATGCAGGCGGTCCTGGACACGCCCCTGTTCGGCGCCGCCCTCTTCACCGGCGCCAACTGCATCAGCTACTACTTCGCCTTCCGCCACCTGCCCCCGCCGGAGGAGATCAGGCCCGTGGGCAGCAAGGCGGCGGACTGAGCCGCTCCCGTCCGGCGGGAGCGGACGCCACCGGCCGCAGGCGAGGGCGAGCCGCCGCGCAGTGGCGGCGGCCCGCACCGCACCGGCCGGGCCCCTCAGCCCTGGGTGCTCGACGCCCCCTGGGCCGCCGGGGATGCACCGGCGTGATTCCAGGTCCGCGTCATGAGCTGGGGCAGGCGTTGCTGCACGCCCCGCAGCGTCTCCTGCTGGCGGGCGGCGGTCAGCTGGCCGGCGCTCACCGCCTGGGCGAGCCGGGACTGCACCGCAGAGAGGATTGCGGCCTGCAGGCCCGCGGGCGTCTTGCCCGGCACGCCGTTGGCCAGAGCGGTCAGGCTCCGCCCGCCCTTCAGACCGCTGCGCACCTGATCCGCTGGCATGCCCAGGTAGCCGGCCGCCGCCGCGACGATCAGCGGCCGTCCCAGCAGGCCCCGGCCGGGGGGCCCGCCCTGCCCCATCCACCGCCAGTGGCCCGCCTGGATGCTGGCGATCGCCTTCTGCGCCTGCGCCGCGCTGATCTTGCCGCCGGACTGCAGCGCCTGGATGCGGTCGATGTCAGCCTGCTGGATCGCACTCTGGAGCGCGCTCGGCTGCACGCCGAGATGGCTCGCCACGTCGCTGAGGAACGCGCCCGCGGACGCGGTGGGGCCGCTGCCGGTGCCGGACGCGGCGGCGAAGGCGCCGGCGCCAACCAGCAGCAGCGCGCTGGCGGCCGCCGCGGCCAGGGCCCAGCGTGCCATGCGCATGCCTCGACTCCCCCTTGCCTCGGCCCCTGGGGCGGGCCGGCGCAGGAGAGCCTGCCCGTCAGCGATGAAGGCGCCGTAAAGGGGGCGCCGCCAAACGCTGGCAACGCTGCCGCTGGCGGAGGCGCGCCCCGGTCAGGACGCGGGGCGCGGAGCGCCGGGGAGGCTCAACCGGGCGGCCGGTGTGACGAGAGCCAGCACGCGGAGCGGGCGCGATGCAGAGCCTACGTGCGCAGACCACGGTTGCGCTCGGTGTGGTAGCCGATCCGCGTGTCGTAAGAAGCGTTCGATGCGCAGGGGCGAGTTCGGCGCGGGCGCATCCGGGACCACCGCCGGGGGATTCTGATCGTGGTCGATCAGGGCCACGGCCGCCGCCTCAGAGGAACCGGGCGGATCGGTGATCGCCCTGCGCTGGGAGGTCGCGCGCCTCAGGTGCTCCACGATGCGAAACCCGGACGTGGCCCCGCTGCTCTCAAGGTAGGGGTCCGGGTCCTTGGGCCGGACCATGAGGAATCCGAACACGAGCCTTGGGAATCGGGTGTGAAGGTTCGTGGCTCCAACCTGAGGACTTCCCCTGCGCACGGAGGCACGGGCCACCACCGCGCCCCAGGCCCCGCGCGTCGCCGTGATGCACAGCGGTCCGCGGCCGCCGGGTCTTGGGCGGGCCCCGCTTCCCTGGAGGCGCCCGCTGCGCCCCGCACGGCCGCGCGCGGCCGGGGTCGAGCCCGCCAGACCACCAGGCAGGAAAGGGCGTGCTGCGTCAGCGGTCTCGCGTGCGGCGCCGGGTTCGCGCCCTGCCCCGAGCCGCCGGCGAGGCATCCAGGTCCGCACCGCCGCCGCATCCGGCCCAGAACGCCCCGGCCGGGCCTGCCGTTCGCCTGCGCGTCCAGCGGGGGGCGGGCACCGGTCTCCCCTGCCCCGCAGACGGCCGTGCGCCACCTTTCCACGCCCGCTTGGCGTATATATCCCGGGCCGCCCCGGGGGCGCCCTATGCGCCCCGCACGGCCGCGCGCACGACCTCGGGCCAGTCCGAATCCAGGAAGTCCACGCCGCCGCGCGCCAGTTGCCGCGCGCGGCCGGGGTCGTCCATGTAGCACTGCACGCCGAGTCCGGCCCCGTGCGCCAGGGCGCAGAACTCAGGCGTGATGCGGTCCGCGCCGGTGTTGAGCACGTCGGCCCTGGCCTCCCGCGCCGCGGCGACCGGGTCGGCCAGCTGGCCGAAGCAGATCGCGGCCGCCAGCTCGGGTTGCCGCTCCTTGATCCGCCGGATGGCGCCGTGGTCGGAGGAGATCACCAGGGTCTGGCCGGCGATCCCGTGCCCGGTGCAGATGTCGGCGACCTGTTCGGGCAGGTCGCCCAGGGTACCGGGCGCGGCCTTGAGCTCGATGTTGAGCCGGATGCGCCCCCGGGCCCAGGCCACGACCTGCTGCAGGCTCGGGATGCGCTCGCCGGCGAAGGCGGGCCCAAACCGGGAGCCGGCGTCCAGGGCCTGGAGCTCCGCCAGGGTGTGGTCGCTGACGCGCCCCTGCCCGTCGGTCGTCCGCTCCAGGCTGGCGTCGTGGATCACGGCGACCTGCCCGTCGCGGGTGCGCTGGACGTCGAACTCCAGGAGGTCCGCCCCGAGCTCCCAGCCCCGGCGGAAGGCCGCCAGCGTGTTCTCCGGGGCATGGGCCCCCGTGCCGCGGTGCCCCGAGATCAGCGGATAGCCGTCGCGGCGTGCGGCCAGCACCTCAAGCATCGCGCGGACCCTCCTCGAAGGACGTCAGCACGGCGAGCAGATCCTCGGCCGAACGAGCGGTGAAGCGCGGGGCCTCCTGCGGACCGGCCGGCTCCATGGGGTAGCGCTCGTTCCAGCGCACCCAGACCGAGACCAGCCCCAGGGCGTTCGCCCCACGGATGTCGCGCGCCAGGTTGTTACCGACCATCGCCACCCGGCCCGCCTCCGCCTCGGGCACGCCCAGCGCGGCCAGCGCGTGCCGGAACATCCGGGCGTCGGGCTTGCTCGTGCCGAGCTCCTCCGAGATGGCGAAGGCCGCAAAGAGGTCCAGCAGCCCATGCTGGCCCAGCACGTTGCGGTAGGTGCCGGGACGCGTGTCGGCGACGAGGCCAAGAGGGTAGCCACGCGCGTGCAGGGTGCGCAGCAGATGCGCCATCCCCGGGAAGAGGTCGGCGCGCTGCGTGGTGTGGGTCTCGTCCTTCTGCTCGGTCTCCTCCCGCATGATCGTGTCGCCGAGGTCGAACAGGACCGCGCGCAGAGCCACGTCACCGCCTCCGCCCGCTGCAGATTCCCCCGGCGCCGGCCGCGCCCTGCCGCCGCCACGGCCGATGCGGCCCCGCGCCACCGGCCACGAGGGGCTGGGCGGGCGGCCCGGAATGCTCCCGCCGAGCGGGGGTGCCGCCAGCGGGCGGGGCCCCGAGCACGGCCGCACGCCAGGAGGGTCCACTGTGCCGGCGACGGACGCCCCGTACGCGGAGTGGATTTCGCTGCCCGTGGACGGGGCACCGCCCCGGGCCACCGCGCTGGCCGCCGCCGGCGAGGGCCTGCTGGTGGCCGGCGCCGGCCGCTGCGCCCTGCTGCGGGGGGATGGGGCCTGGGAGCCGCTCGACGCGGGTTGGCCGCTGCTGCGGCATGGGGTCGCAGCCCTGCTGCCCTCCGGGCCCGTCCTATGGGCGGCGCTGGCGGGAGGCGTGGGACTCCGCGACGGCGCCGGGTGGCACCAGGTATTCGACTTCGTCGCGGCCGGTCTCGGCGGCCCGCTCACCCTGGCCGCCGACGGCTTGGCGCCGTGGGTCGGCCTCTCCGGCGGGGGCGTCGGCCGGCTGCAGCCCGGCGGCGAGTTCAGGCTGGAGGCCGAGCTCCCGGGTCCGGTGCGCGGCCTCGCCGCCCTGCCCGCCGGGGTGCGGCTGGCCGCCACGGATGCCGGGCTCTTCCGCCTGGCCGGGCGCGGGCAGCGGCCGGAGCGCCTGTCGGACCTGCCGTGCCGCGCCCTCGCGCCCCAGCGGGGGACGCTGCTCGTGGCCACGGCCGACGGGCTCCTGGCGGTCGGCGCGGGGGGGGACTGCGCGCGAGCCCCCCAGGACGGCGGCCTGCCCGTACGCGACCTGCTGCAGCTCGCGCCGGCCGGCGAGCCCGGAGGGCCCCTGCCCGCACAGCTCTGGGCGGGCAGCGCCCAGGGCCTGCTGCGGCACGATGGCGAGCGCTGGCACGATCACCAGGGCCCTCGCTGGCTGCCCGAGGATGGGGTCCGGGCGCTGGCCCGGACGGGGACCGGACTCTATGCGGCCACGGCGGGGGGCCTGGTGCGGCTGGCGCCGCGGCCCACCACCCTGGCGGCCAAGGCCGCGGTCCTGGAGGGCCGCCTGCGCCAGCGCCACCTGCGCCTCGGCGCCTACGTCGCGGAGGCGGTGCTGCCCGCGCCGGGCGAGGGCACTGGCCCCCGCCCGGTCCCCTCGGACAACGACGGCCTCTGGACCGGGATGTACCTGGCGGCGGAGGCCTACCGCTTCGCGGCCACGGGGCAGCCCGACGCGGCGGCCAACGCCCATGCGGCCTTCGCGGCGCTGGAGCGGCTCGAAGCGGTGACGACCATCCCGGGCTACCCCACCAAGGCGATCGTGGAGGCGGCCGCCGGTCCGCCGCCCGACGACGGCACACCCTGGTACCCGAGCGCGGACGGCCGCTGGCTGTGGAAGGGCAACTGCAGCAGCGACGAGATCGTCGGGCACATGTATGCGTACGCGCTATATCACGACCTCGTCGCGGGGACGGAGCAGCGTGCCCAGGTCGCGGCCCTGGTCGGCCGCATCATCGGCCACATCCTGGAGCACGACCTGCAGATCATCGAGTTCGGGCAGCGCACGCGCTGGGGATACTGGAACCCGGAGGCGGTCAACGGCGCGGAGGGCCTGTGGGGCGACCGCGGCCTGAACTCCCTGGAGATCCTCTCGCACCTGCGGGTGGCCCGCCACGTGCTGGGCGACGGCCCCCACCGCGAGGTCCACGACCGGTTGGTCGGGATGCACGGTTACGCGCGCAACACGCTGCGAGCCAAGCTCGACCTGGTGGGCCACGTCAACCACTCCGACGACGAGCTGGCCTTTCTGGCCTACGACCCGCTGCTGCGCTACGAGGATGACCCGCAACTGCGCGCCATCTACCTGGAGGGCCTGGAGCGGCTTTGGGCCCTGGAGCGCCCCGAGCGCAATCCGCTCTGGAACTTCATCCACGCCGTTCACACCGGGGACCCGGCGGGACTGGCGGAGGCCGTGCAGACCCTGCGCGAGCTGCCCGCAGATACTGTGGCCTGGCCGGTGCGCAACGCCCAGCGGGCGGACGTGACGCTCGACCCCATACCGGACCGCCATGGGCGCCGCCAGTTGACCCGGGTGCTGCCCTACGACGAGCTGGCCGTCGTGCGCTGGAACGGCAACCCCTACCAGGCCGAGGCCGGCGACCCGCGTGTCGAGGGCGACGGCGTCCACTACCTGCTCCCCTACTGGATGGGCCGCCAGCACGGCTTCATCGCCCCGCCGGCCGGGTAGCGGGGATGGGCGGCGGCAGCGTCGGCCGCTCTCCCCCGGCTCTGGTCGCGCCCATGGAGTCGGAGTGCCCCCGCTGCGCCCCGGGCCCGCCCGCGGCACCCCCCACCGCCTGATCCGCCGGCTTCTCCGGGGCCTTGACCTGGGGCACGGGGACCAGAGGAGGGCGCCCAGCAGTACGCGTTCAAGGGGGGGGCGTTTGAAGGGTCGGGAGGGGCGGTGACGCCGCGGCGGCGGGGCGCGACGGGCGGGGGCTGGCCAACGGGCGCCCCCGGTGATATGGTTCCAGTCCATGGAAGGTCCTGCACGCGCCGGGGAGCCGGCAGGCCCGAGCCCCGACCCGGATGAGCGGATCGCCGCGCTGTGCACAGAGAACGCGGCGCTGCGCGAAGAGGTCCGCGCCCTGCGGGCCACGATCGCGCAACTGCAGGAGCGCATCCGGGAGCTGGAGGCCCGCGTCAAGCAGAACTCACGCAACTCCTCCCGCCCGCCGTCGTCCGACCTGCCGTCCGTGCCGCCGCGCCCGCCCCGCCGCAGCGGGCGGCGGCCCGGCGGCCAGCCGGGGCACCCGGGGCAGCGCTGCGCGCCGGTGCCGCGCGAACAGGTGGACCACTTCGTGGACTGCTGGCCAGAGGAGTGCGCGCACTGCCACCACCCTCTGCCGGGGGCTGATGCTGAGGAAGTCCCGGAGCAGGGTCCACCCGTGCCCTACCAGGTCCAGGACGTGCGCATCGAGCGGGTGGTGACGCAGTACGAGCAGCACCGCGTCGCCTGTGCGCACTGCGGCCGGGCCACCCTGGGTCCGCTGCCCGCCGGGGTGGCGCACTCGCAGTACGGCCCCGGCCTGACGGCCCTGGTGGCGCTGTGCTCGGGGGTCTTCCAACTGGCCCGGCGCGAGG
>DATLTP010000159.1:0-2640 GCA_035533535.1 Bacillota bacterium
GCGCTGGCGGCCGGGTCGCCGCCGCCATGCTGCAACTGGGGCGGGCCGGTCCAGACGGCTGCCTCACGGTGGACATCCCGCTGACGCACCGCGAGATCGGGGAGCTGGTGGGCGTCTCGCGGGAGACGGTGACGCGCGCCCTGCGCGAGTTGCGGCAGGCCTCCGCGGTGCGCTGGACGGAGGACGGCCTGCTCATCCTCGATCCGGCCCGGCTCGAGGGCTGGCAGCGCGGCGGAGGTGGGGCGTGATGATCGTCACTGCCCAGGACGCGCCGGGCCCGCTATGCTGTGTCCTGGTCTCCCGGGGGCGGGGGCCGGAAGGGATGATGCGCCGTGATCTTCGTGATCACCGAGCCCTGCATCGGCGTCAAGGACGCCTCGTGCGTCGAGGTCTGCCCGGTGAACTGCATCCACGAGGGCGAGGACCAGTTCTACATCGACCCGGACGAGTGCATCGGGTGCAGCGCCTGTGTCACCGTCTGCCCGGTGAACGCGATCTTCGACGAGGACGAGGTGCCGACCGTGTGGCAGGCCTACGTCGCCAAGAACGCGGCCTTCTTCAAGGAATAGGGCGGCGGGCGCGGCGGCCGGCACCCGGCCGCCGCGCCCGGATTCACGGCTCCTCCTGCCTCAGGATCAGCAGCACCCGGCCCCCGTCGCCGGCGCGGATCGCGTGCGGCGCTCCAGCCCGCAGCG
The DNA here is from genome assembly GCA_035533535.1 of Bacillota bacterium. Taxonomy (GTDB): domain Bacteria; phylum Bacillota; class Sulfobacillia; order RBS10-35; family JAJYVM01; genus JAJYVM01. The sequence goes on from DATLTP010000159.1 coordinate 696, forward strand.
CGACTCCGTCACCGGGGCCGAGGTCGCGCTCCTCGCCGTCGGCCAGGAACCGGATCGTCCCGGCCACGCAGACCACGAGCACGTCGGCGGGCGCCGGGTGGATCGGCAGCTCGCGCCCGGCCGCCACCTCGACCATCCGCACCCGCGCCCAGCCCTCTGCCCCGAGGTCAGGCGCCTCTGGCCACTTCCAGAACACCCCGGCATCCCTCCACCGGCAGCATCCTACCACCCCGTGGCCGCTGTCGTGATCGCGGCCGTCGCAACCGGGAGCGCCCCCGCCATCGACTCGCGCGCACAGGCCGTGCAGGAAGAGCACATCGGCCCGCGAAATGCAAGCCGGCGTTGGGTGCTGCTCCCGACTCCTTTGCTGTCCGCCGTGGGGAGGGCTTTCGGTGTGGATTCCGAGGGTCCCGTCGCAGAGTCGAAGGGCCGTGCTGCGGGGTGCCGCCGCGGGTGCGGCCGGGGTGGCCCTGGCGCCGCTGCTGTCAGCCTGCTCCACGTCCGCGGGTGCCAAGACGACGGCTACTCCCACGGTCGCCAACCCGACGACCATCCTGCACTTTGCGCCCAACTGGCAGGGCGCGTCCTGGAATAAGACGGCGCTCACGCTCAACCAGCAGTTCTTCGACAGCAACTACTCGCCGCAGAATCCGGGCGTCCGCGTTGTGGTGAACAACGGCAGCGTCCAGGGCGGGGCCAGCACGCAGATCGCGGCCTCGATCGCAGGGGCCGGCTTTCTCGACGTCTTCCAGGACTGCTGCGGCGACCTGCCGGTGCTCCAGCAGGCCGGCCTCCTGCAGCCGCTGGACAGCTACCTGCGGCAGGACAACATCGACACCAGCCTCTGGCCCGCCGGCCACATCCAGGTCCTGACCTTCAACGGCCACCTGCTGGCGCTCCCCGCCTACGACGGGCCGTGCGTGATCTTCTACCGCCAGGACACGCTCGACAACCTCGGCCTGTCCTACCCCGACGCGTCGTGGGACTACAAGACCGCTACGACCCTCTGGGCGTCCTGCGTCGGCAAGAACGCCGCCGGCCGGACGCGGGGCGGCTGCTCCGTCTTCGACGGCAGCTGGTACGAGCAGATCAACTGGTGGCTCCATGGCTGGGGCGCGACCGAGATGAGCTCGGACCGCACCGTGGCCACCTTCGGCAGCCAGCAGGCGATGGACATGGCGACCTATGTGCAGACCAACGCCGCCGCCAACATCATCACCCCGCGCTCGGACGTGAGCGTGCTCACCGGCGACACGGCCGCCTTCAAGCAGTCCGGGGGCTGGGAGCTGCTGCCCGCGGCGCTGAGCCTTGGGGTCAAGTACAAGTGGGACATCCTCCCGGTCCCGCAGTGGCCCGCCGGCCGCTCCACGTTCAACAACATCGACTTCTACGTCCTGAACGCGGCCAGCAAGAACCTGGATGCGGCCTGGAATCTGCTGAAGTACGTCTGTGCCGAGCCGGACTACCAGCGTTTCCAGATGCAGGCTACGCTCGTGCAGCCATGCCTGCTCAGCCTCTGGGACGAGTGGGAGTCCATCGTCGTCAGCACCGCGCCGCTGCTGAAGAGCAAGGCCATCAGCTGGTTCAAGGACGCGGCCACCGGCGGCTACGCTTGGCCGAACCTTTTCTTCCAGTACCAGGCCGTCCAGGCCGACAACGTGATCGACAACTGGATGGGCCAGGTCGAGGCCAACAAGGTTTCGCCGCAGCAGGGGCTTGCGCAGCTGCAGCTGCAGGCGTCGGCGCTGCAGCAGACCGGCGCGGCGGAGCAGGCGGCCGGCGTGACCAACGCCAAGGCCTTCCCGACCAATGGCACGTCGATCGCGGCCGTGGTCACCGGCATCTGACGGTCCGGCGCGGAGCGCAAGCGGGGGGCGCCATCGCCCCCCCGCTTGCGTTTCGCATGGGGCGGGGCAGGCTAGTAGACGATGGCGCAACTGCGTAA
>DATLTP010000160.1:0-2152 GCA_035533535.1 Bacillota bacterium
TCTGATCGGAGCGTTCGTCGCCCAGCACGACCGTGCCAGGACGGTGCTCGACCACGCGGACCGCCGCGACGCCATCGCGCTAGTCCTTCTCGCCCTTGGCGTCGCCGCGCTCATGACCTCGATCCTTTACCTGCTCCGGGCTCTTCAGCCCCGCCTCGACAGCTACCACCCGAGCCGCTTTGCATTTCCGTGGGTCGCCGACGCCGATCTGGCTGACCTGATAGCTGGAGATCACGAGAAGATCCGCCGAGAAGCCTGGATCCAGGCGCAGACACTGTCAAAAATCGTTCGTGCCAAATACACGGGCCTAATGCGCGCCCTTCCCTGCGCTGTTTTGGCGGGAGTGCTACTAGTGGGCTGGCTTATCGTCGCCCCCTCCGCTTGACCCAGAGGACCGCACATTGCCGCAGCGCGTGCATTGTGGTCGAAGGAGTACCTGCCGCTCGGCGCGCACACTGCGGCCGGGCCACGACGTCGGCCGTGCCGAGACCCTATCTGACAGTGCAATGCCACGAGTCCACGCCCAGGATCTCGCCGCGTAGGTCATGAGCGGGTCGCCACCGACCGTAGGCGATACCTTACGCTGACACGAGTGGCCGGTTCTCACGACCGAGAGGCACACGGTGATACCAACGCCGCCAACGGTGTCCAGGGGCGGCGCCACACCAGCGGCGTTCTTATCGATATGACGCAAGCGCCATGTAGGCGTCAGGCTATTTGAGAAAGCGCCATTTACGATGAGAACCTACAGTGGAATTGATCATCCAGACAGGCTCCGCCTCAGACCGCCGAGGTCGCCGCTGACCTGGACTTTCCCCTGACCGGCCTACATCTGGGCGTGCTCACGCAGGGACCTGCGGTCATGCTCGCCCGACCGCCGCCGCCCGCTGCGCCGAAGTCCGGCCCGCCATGCGACCGGCTGTGCCACCCCAAAGTGGCTGGTCAGGACACTGCCTGCAGAGTTGTGGAGCGGGTGCCCCCGACACTACGCCGCCCCAAAACTCAGGACAAGTGTCAAAGTCTCCGGGACCGAGGATCCTCTCCGGGACCGAGGATCCCTAGGGGCGGGTGAAACCCACTAGATCTGTGCTGCCGCTGAAGCTTTCCTCGCGTACCACCTCGCCTGTGAATGGTGCGTCGATCATCGTGTCGTGGCCGGTGACAATGCCGACGTGGCCGGGGGCGGCCATAGTGCCGTCCGATCCGGCGAAGAACACGAGGTCGCCAGGCTGGACCTGCGAGGCGGGCACCTGACGGCCGTAAGCCCACTGCTGCTGGCTGGTGCGGGGGATGGTGATCCCGGCGGCGCGGTAGGCCGTCATGGCCAGCCCGGAGCAGTCGAACGCGTCCGGGCCGGTGGCGCCCCACAGGTAGGGCTTGCCGATCTGGGCCTCGGCGTAGGCGATGACTTTCCCGGCGGTTCCGGCGGGCGGCGGCCCGAGGTCGGCCTGCTGGCAGGCCGGGCTCTGTTCCGCAGCAAGCACCCGGGTGCCGTCGGCGGCGTAGCGCGTAGCCCAGTCCAGGACGTCGGTGACGTACCCGTCGGAGTGGTTATAGGCGAAGAGTGCCGCCTGGATATTGGCGGGGGCGCCGTTGGCCTTGAGGAAGAAAGCGGCGGAGGGGATGGCATCGCCGGGGTCGTACACGTTCACGATCCCGTCGTGGTCGCCGTCGATGCCGTACCCGCCGGTGTGCTCGGATGCGGGGTGGACCGGGGGGCCGCCCCAGGTGTTCCCGGCCCGGCCGCCGATGCCGAACTGCATCGGCCCGGCCGCCCCGGCAGAGTTCTCACCGGAATGCACCCCGGGCGCGTCGGAGCGGCCCTGACCGGATTCGACTTCGCCGATGCCCGCAAGCACAGTCCACGGGATGCCGTACTGCGCTCCGGCTTCCTGGTAGTCGGCGAGGTAGGCGGCGGGGATGGTGGCTGCCGCGGTGCTGGCGGGCGGCTGGGTCTGGCAGGCGCTGGCGGCCTGGCCGAGTATCCCGGCTCCGGCGCCGAGGAACGCCGCGGCCAGCAGCACCAGCGCCGCAGCGATTGCGACCGTGACCTGGATGCTGCCGGAGTCAGGGTGAGAGCGCATCAGCGGCGCCTCCCCCGGTGTTCCCGCCGACAGCGGGTTCGACGTCCCAGACCGCCTGGCCGCCGCCA
>DATLTP010000161.1:0-3603 GCA_035533535.1 Bacillota bacterium
GGCCGCGATCGCCGGGGCTCCGGGTGATGGGCGCTATGGGTTCAGGGCCCTGGGTGCGGACTGGCGGGTGCTCTACCTGGCCGAGGAGCGTCCGCCCCGCGTCCTGGCGCTGACCACCCGGGAGCGGGCCGGCCGTTAGCCGAGGTGGGTGCCGGCCTGCTGGCAGGCCCGGACGGCGTTCTTGGCATGCTCGACGGCCGCCTGCAGCTGCTGGACCGCCTCGAAGGGGACCTGGTCGCCCGCCCGCTTGGCCTCTTCGGCGGCGTTGATCGCTTGCGACGTGGCCCGCTGGGCCGCCTCGCACGCCTCGTGAGCGGCGCGGTGGGCCTGCCGGGCCTGCTCCATCTGTTGCGCCATCGCTCTGATGCGCCTCCCGGGCCAAGGCTGCCCCCCGCGCCCAGCCGCTAGGTGGGGTAGGCCCCGCCACATGGCGGGGCAGTCCCACGCGACGGGCTACGGGTGCGAGAAGAACGGGGGTAGGTGCGGGATCGGGGCCTCGTGCCCGTCGCCGGTGGGCGTCCAGGCGATGCCGCGGAACAGGTCGCCGGTCTGGGCCGTGCGCAGGGTGACGAAGCGCTCCCACGCCGGCGCCGTGCTCGCCCGGAGCGGGTCGGCGATGGCCACAACCTTGTTCGGGTCGGCGCCCTGGTCGCCGCTGCCGCTGACCGTCGAGGTCGTGGCGTAGATGACGGCCGTGCCATCGGGTAGGACGCGGCCCGTCAGCTGGCGCAGGCCGTCGGTGGCCGGGGCCCACGGCAGCCCGCTCACGGAGTTGATGCCGGTCGGGTAGCCGGGGACCGTGTACGGCTTGCCGAGGTCGAGGCCATTGGTCAGGGTGTACGCGAGGTGCCAGGCGCCGCCGGACAGGACCCACTTCTGCAGGCCGGCGGTGGTCTGCGCCGCGGCGCTGGTGTACGTGCCGCCGGCGTATGTGTTGTCACCGCTGCCCTCATCGGCGATGTAGAGGGTGGTCGAGTTGGCGAACCACAGGCCAAACGGGTAGAGCGGCGCGCTGTTCGAACTGTTGAGCACCGTCGGGAAGCCCTTCAGGACGCACATGTCATAGGGCTGCACGCCCAGCGAGAGCAGCTGCGCCGGGTCGCTGGGCGTGATGAGCGAGGTCGCGCGCCGGCCGCGCTCAGACCAAGCGCGAGCACCAGCGGAACGGCAAAGAGGAACTTGGGCAACCTCACGTCCGCCACACCTCCTGATAGGATTCGCTCTCAGAACGACCCTATCAGGGGGGCGCTTGGCAGTTCGGACAAGCCCTGGTGAAGACCTGATGAAGACTCCGCGACCTCTGGCGGCGTCTGGCAGACCGGGCGCGATCAGCGGAACAGGTCCTTCTCCGGGCGCCGCACCAGCGCGTCGGCGCCCGCCTCCCCCGGCTGCACCGGCGCCCCCCGGATCAGGGCCAGGGGCCGGCCCTCGGCGCTCTGGCCCTGCAGCAGCGTCGCCGCGGCCGCCAGCTCGTCGGCCACCGCCTCCGTGGAGGTGCGCAGGACGTAGCCGCTGCGGTCGGTCTGCCCGATGTGGGAGTGGACGGGCTCAAACCCGGCGCAGCCGATGCAGCAGCCGATGGCACCCTCGCGCCAGGCGCGGCCGTGGCTGTCGTTGATGATGACGCCGACCGAGGCAGAAAAGCCCTGGAGAACGGCGTCGCGGACCTCCCGCGCGCTCCGATCCGGGTCGTCCGGCAGGGTGACCACCCAGTCGCCGCCGCCTGCGTTGCTGTGGTCGATCCCCGCATTGGCACAGACCAGCCCCAGCCGCTGCTCGGCGATGATCAGGCCGCGCCGCTGGCGCACGATGCGGCGGCTCTGATCGAGGATGAGCTGGCAGAGGCGGGGGTCCTTGTCCGTCTCGGCCGCCAGCCGCTCGGCCTCCGGGCCGGGCGTGATGGTCGCCAGGTCATGGAGTGCGCCCTCGGCCTTGCTCACGACCTTGTGGGCGATGACCAGGACGTCTCCGTCGGCCGGCGGGAAGCCGGCCCGGCGCAGGCAGGCGAGCACCAACTGCGGGATGGCGTCCCCACGCTTCACGTCGGGGAAGCCGTCAAAGGCATAGACGGCCATGGCTTGCATCAGGGGATCACCTCGATGGCGGCAGTATGGTCGACCTCACCGGGCGAAAGCGCAGCCAGGGCATCGACCAGCAGGGGCAGGAACGTTCCCGGCCCGCCGGCGGCGGCCGCGGCCCGTTCCGCGGCGATCCGGTAGAGGGCAAGTGCCATGACCGCTGCCTCCCATGGGTCGGCCCACACCGCCGCGAAGGCGCCGATGACGGCGGAGGCCATGCAGCCGGTGCCGACAGCCGCCGCCGCCAGGGGGTGTCCGCGGCGGACCCGCGCCAGGCGGCCGTCGGGGGCGGCGATGTGGTCGAGGGCGCCGGTGGCGGCGACGACCAGGCGCTCGCGAGCGGCCAGGGTGCGGCAGGCTGCGGCAACGTCCAGGGGGTCGGAGGTGGCATCGGTGCCGCGGACCTGGCCCCCCGCCCCCGCCAGGGAACCCACCTCGGCCCCGTTGGCCCGGAGGAGGGTGAAACGGCCCCCGGACAGCAAACTGCGGGCGTTTTGCGAGCGGGCGGCAGTGCCGCCCGCGCCGACCGGGTCCAGCAGCCGGGGTGCCCCGTCGGGCAGCGCGGCTGCGGCCCGGCGCATGGCCTCCAGGCGGTACGGCCGCGGCATCCCCAGGTTGCAGACGAGGGCATCGGCCACGGCGGCCATGGCGGCGGCGTCATCCGGGTCCTCGGCCAGGATGGGGCGGGCACCCAGGGCGGCGACGGCGGCGGCTGTGGCCGCGGCCGTGACGGGCGCTGTGATCACGTGGATCAGGGGGCGTCTTTGCCGCAGCGACGCCAGGGCGGCGCCCGGGCTCACGAGAGCAGGCGCGCGCCGCGCAGGGCCTTGAGAACGATGTACCCAAGCACGGCGCCCGTGCCGCTGGCGAGCGCGAACGGGATCACGAAAAAGAAGGCTGCCGTCGAGCGGCCCATCACGTAGTGCGCAATGGGGAAGGAGACGATGGCGCCGATCAGGCCGGTGCCGATGATCTCGCCCACGCTGGCGAGGGCGTCGCGGCGGGTGGCCAGGTACAGGTAGCCGGCCAGCAGGGCGCCGAAGATGCTGCCGGGGAACGCCAGCGGCGTGCCCGTGCCGAAGCCCAGGCGCAGGGCGCTGACCACGATGGCGATGCCCACGGCTGGCCACGGCCCCAGGATCACCCCGGCGAGGACGTCGATGGTCGCCTGGAGCGGATAGACCCGCGAGGGGCCGATCGGCAGCGACACGATGGGCGCCGCCGCCACACCGATCGCCACCAGCAGTCCCGCTACCGCCAACCGCCATGCCCGTCGCTGCGCCATGGGGCGATTGGATTCGGCGTCCGCGGGTCCTCACCTGCCAAATGCGGGAGGATGCCCAGGTTGGAGTCAGGTGGGGCCGCGGCCGGCCATCGTGGCCGTCGCGCGCCCCGGGGTGGCTGAGCGCCCCCCGGGCCCCCTGCTGTGCCCTGCGCGCCATGTTGCCAGCCCAGCCAACATGGCGCGCAGGGCTGCCACCGGTGCCTACGAACACCGGCGCGCGACACCCTGATCCAACTCGCG
>DATLTP010000162.1:0-4329 GCA_035533535.1 Bacillota bacterium
CCAGCAGCGGGGCCGCTGGAGTCCCTCCTCACAGCGCGTGCCCCCCCAACAGCAGGGCGGCCGCCGCCGAAATCCCGCGCGCCAGGGCGCTGGGCGTCCAGAAGCCGACGACGACGGACAGCACGGCCGGCACGCCGAGCACGGCGGCAACCGTGGCCCCGGGCCTGGCCGCCACCCCGCCGCTGGACCTGCCGAAGACGGCATTGCCGGCGTAGTAGGCCAGGCCGCCGAAGATGCCCACCAGCAGGGCCAGCAGCACAAGGCCCAGGGCGATGTTCGCGGCCAGCGTGCCCTGCACGATCGCCAACTCCGTGAAGAACATGCCGAAGGGCGGCAGCCCGCCGAGGGTGAGGACGCCGACGAACAGGGCCGCGCCGAGCAGCGGGGCGCGCCGCCCCAGCCCCTTGAGCCGCGCCAGGCGCTGGCTGCCCACCTCATGGATCATGTGGCCCGCGGCGAAGAAGAGTCCCGACTTCGTCAGGGCGTGGACGACGACCTGGAGGATGGCCGCGTCGACCGCCAGCGGCACGTGCAGCCCGAAGCCCACCGCCATCAGGCCGACCTGCTCGATGCTGGAGTAGGCGAGCAGGCGCTTGAGGTCCTCCTGGACGACCATGAACGGCGTGGCCACCGCAACAGAGAGAAGGCCGGCGCCGAGCAGCAGACGGTCGGGGAATGCGCTGCCCGTCGCGAGGGCCGTGACGTTGGCGATGCGCACCAGGGTGCACAGGACGACGGCGAGCAGGACCCCGGAGAGAAGCGCGCTCACGGGGGCCGGCGCCTCGCTGTGGGCGTCGGGCAGCCAGGGGTGCAGGGGGGCCAGCCCTGCCTTCGTTCCGAAGCCGACCAGGGCGAACAGGAAGGCCAGCTTGGCCGGGCCGGCCGGGAAGCCGGCCGCGGCGCGGGTCAGGGCCGTCCAGCCGAGGGCGTGCAGCCCGCCGCCGCCGGACAGGGCGTACAGGACGACGACGGTCAAAAGCGCGAGGGCCAGGCCGACGCTGCACAGGATGACATACTTCCAGGCGGCCTCCACCGCCCGGGCGCGGCCGTCAAAGCCGACCAGAACGGCCGACGTGACGGTGGTGAGCTCGATGGCCAGCCACGAGACCCCGAGGTTGGCGCTGAGCGCGGCCAGCAGCAGGCTGCCGACGAACGCCTGCTGCCAGAAGAAGTACATCCGCACGGGCAGGCCGGTGGGGCGGGCGGGTCCGAGCTCAGCCCGCCAGAGCAGGCAGGAATCCGCCGTGGCCAGCGCCCCCACGCCGGCCACAACCGCGAGAAGCACCGCGGCCAGGGGGTCGAGCCGCAAAAGGCCCCCAACCGGAAGTCCGCCGCTGTGCAGCTCGGCCGCGACGGCCAGAAGCAGGTCGAGCCCGGTGCCGACCGCCAGCAGGGCCTTCAACCTCGCCCCCCGGCGGCAGGTCAGCCCGGCGGCGCCGACCAGGAACGGTACCACGCAGATCAGGGCAAGCGCGTCTGTCATAGCTCGCTCCTACCCTCGCAGCCGGCTGAGCTCGTCGACGTTCTGCGGCAGGTCCAGGCGGTGGACGTGGTGGGACAGCCACGCCAGCACGAAGATCACCAGCAGCAGGTCCAGGGCCGCTCCGACCTCCATGGCCGCCGGCAGGCCACCGGTCAGGGCGAGCCCCGCGCAGTAGAGGCCGTTCTCGACGACCACGAGGTGCACGACCTGGGCCATCAACAGGCGGCCGCTGACCATGCCGGCCAGGCCCAGCAGCAACACGACGATCGCCGCGCTGAGCAGGGCGCCGTGCGCGGGGCTGAGGCCGGTGGCGAAGGCCGGCAGGGCCAGCTGCCCGACCAGCACGAGGGTGGCCCCGATGGCCCAGGCCCAAGGGGCGGGCAGATCGAGGGCATCCGCGGAGCCGGTGCGGCGGGCCGCCCACCGCAGCACCCACGGGATTGCCACCGCCCTGGTCGCCACGATGAGGCCGCCGGCCAGCCAGCCCTCGAGCCCGGGTGCCGCGACCACCGCCATCAGGGCGATCAGCACCGCCTGCGCCACCAAGAGGCCCACAGCCCAGCGAACCGGGCGAACCACCAGCAGGCCCAGGGCGGAGACCACGACGAGGTCGGCCAGGGCCCCCAGCACCTCGGGCGCTGTGCCGGTCATCGGCTGCCCCAGACCTGGATCACGGCTGCAGCCGAGGACAGGGCGGCCGAGGCGCCCAGGTACGCCGGCAAGCGGAAGAACCGCAGCTTGGCCGAGAGCGATTCCGCGACACCGAGGCCGACGCCCGCGGCGCCCCACTTCAGCAGGGTCACGGCCGGGCCCAGCGGGCCGGCCGCGCCCCAGGGCAAAAGGAGGTCGAGCACCACGGCGATGACCAGGAGTTGCTTGAGCATCTGCGCCAGGCTCAAAAGGGCCAGCTGCGGTCCGGCGTACTCCAGGGCGATGGCCTCATGGATCATGGTCAGCTCCAGATGCGTGTCGGGATTATCGACCGGCAGGCGCCCGGTTTCCGCGAGCACCACGATCAGGCCGGCTGCCAGCGCGAAGAAGCGGACGGCGTTGGTCGCCGGCGCGGCGGCCGACGCGGCGATCAGCGCGGGCCACGCGGTGCTGCCGGCAACCGGTAGCCAGGGCAGCGCCAGGGCGAAGAGCGCAGGCTCGACCAGGGCGCCGATGGTGACCTGACGGCTGCTGCCGAGGCCGCCGAACGGCGTCCCCTGGTCCAACCCCGCCAGGGCGGTGATGTACCGCTCCAGGGCCAGGAAGCCGATGACGGCGATCAGGTCGCCGCCCCAGCCAAGGGGCGCCGGGCTCCACAGCAGCGGGACGGCCAGGGACCCGGCCAGGACGGCGGCCAGCGCCAGGCGCGGGACCGCCCGGAAGATGAACGTGGCGGCCGGCGGGCGCACGTCCTGGCGCCGCAACTGCTTGGCCAGGGTGAAGTAGGGCTGCAGCACCCCGGGCCCGTGCCGCCCCTGCATCATGGCCTTGACGCGCTGGATCAGTCCCTGCAGCCCCGGCGCCAGGGCCAGGATCACCAGCAGCTGCGCGATCCCAGTCGCCCACCCGCTCAACATGCCACCGCCTCCGTCAATGGACGAACACGAGGAGCAGGACGAGCGTGACGAGCATGTAGCCGAGGTAGACGCGCAGCGATCCCGACTGCAGGCGGCGGGCCCTGCCCGCGATGGCGAGGAGCGCGCGCAGGCCCGGGCGGAAGAGGTAGCGGTCGAAGATGGGCGTGACCTCTCCCGTGTAGGCCACGCGCGTCCGGAAGGCGGGATGAACCGCCGTCTCGACGGCCAGCGAGCGCACCGGCCGGTAGAGCAGGCTGAAGACCAGGCGGAAGGACTTGGCATAGCCCGTGGCCGAGTACTGGCTCTGGGTGCCGAGGCTGCCGCCGCAGGCCCAGGCCGGGGCCACCACAGGCTGCGGCCGGCTGCGCCTCCCCATGCGCAGAATCAGCGTCACCGCCAGCCCGATCACCAATGCCGCGCCCGCCAGGGCCAGGGGGCCGACCTGCGCGCCGCCCCAGGGCAGGGCGAGCACGGCCGCGGACCCTGCGCTGGCCGCCTGTGCCGCTGCCTGTGCCTGCGCCGACACCTGGGCCGAGCCGGCGCCGGCTCCGCCCACCGGCAGGGCCGAGGCCGCGATGGCGGCAAGCGGCCGCGCCAGGACCCCGGGCAGCAGGCCGATGCCGAGGCAGAGGCCGGCAAGCGCCAGTGGCGGGACGAACATCGCGGCGGGCACCTCGCGCGCCTGGGCGGCATCCGGACTCTTGGCCCGCCCGAGGAGCGCCGTCCCGCTCACCTTGGCGAAGCAGGCCGCGGCGAGCCCGCCCGTCAGGGCCAGCCCCAGGATGCCGGCAAAGCCGGCCAGCGCCAGCGACGGCGTCCCCACCGCCGCCAGGTGGACCAGGGACTGGTAGGTGAGCCACTCGCTGACGAAGCCGTTGAGGGGCGGCAGCCCCGCGATGGCGGCCGCGGCCACCAGCAGGGAGATCCCGGTCCATGGCATGCGGTGGAGGAGCCCGCCCAGGTGATCGAGGTTGCGGCCCGCCCCGGCGTGCTGGATGGCGCCAGCGTCCAGGAACAGGGCGGTCTTGAAGAGCGCGTGGTTCACGGTGTGCGCAAGCGCCGCCGCCAGGGCGGCCGCGGCCAACAGCGGCAGGTGCAGGCTCTGGCCGATCAGCGCCACCCCGAGGCCGATGGCGATGATGCCGATGTTCTCGACGCTGTGGTAGGCGAGCAGGCGTTTAAGGTCGTGCTCCATCAGGGCATAGAGCACGCCGAGCACCGCGGAGATGAGCCCCAGCCCAAGGACGACGACTCCCCACCAGAGCGGGCCCGCGCCCA
>DATLTP010000163.1:0-17740 GCA_035533535.1 Bacillota bacterium
AGGACGCAGCGGCCGCGGAAGCGGCCGCTGCGTCTGAATCCGTATTCGTGGAACTCGGGCAGCTGCTGGATCACCGGTTCCCACATCCGGCTGGAGACGCCGCCACGTTGCGCATGGGTTGAGGCGGGCTTGCCCGCCTCAGCCCTTCAGCAGCTTCCTCAGCACATACTGCAGGATGCCGCCGTTTTGGAAGTACTCCACCTCGGTGGGCGTATCGATCCGGGACAGGGCCGTGAACGCGACCTCCGAGCCGTCGTCCCGCTTGGCCCGCACCTTGACCTGGGCGGCCGGGGCACTGACATCCACGCCGTCCAGCTCGAAGGTCTCAAACCCCGTCAGGCCAAGCGACTCGGTCGACTCGCCGTCCTTGAACTGCAGCGGCAGCACGCCCATGCCAATCAGGTTGCTGCGGTGGATGCGCTCGAAGGCCTGAGCGATCACGGCCTTGACGCCCTGGAGATAGGGGCCCTTGGCTGCCCAGTCGCGCGAGGAGCCGGCCCCGTAGTTCCGGCCGGCCAGGATCACGAGGGGCGTGCCCTCCTGTTGGTAGCGCACGGCCGCATCGTAGATCGACATCTTCTCACCGCTGCCGATGTGGACGGTATAGCCGCCCTCGGTGTCCGGCACCATGCGGTTGCGCAGGCGCGTGTTGGCGAATGTGCCGCGCATCAGCACCTCGTGGTTGCCGCGCCGGGCGCCGTAGGTATTGAACTCCAAGGGCGGAACGCCATGCTCCTGCAGGTAGCGCCCCGCGGGGCTGCTCTTGCCGATGGAGCCGGCGGGGGAGATGTGGTCGGTGGTGATCGAGTCCCCAAGCACGGCCAGCACGCGGGCGCCCCGGATCGAACTGGGCAGGGCCGCGGCTTCGGCCGGCATGCCGTCGAAGTAGGGCGGCCGCCGGATGTAGGTGGAGTCCGGGTCCCAGGCGAACATGCGGCCCTCGGGCACGGGCAGGCTGCGCCAGGCTTCGTCGCCCTCAAAGACCTTGCCGTACTGCTTGCGGAACATGCCCGGATCCAGGGACGAGGCGACCGTCTGCTGGATCTCGTCCTGGCTCGGCCAGATGTCGCGCAGGTAAACCGGCTCGCCGTTCTTGCCCGTGCCCAGCGGGTCGCGGGAGAGGTCGACGTTCACCGAGCCGGCAAGGGCGTAGGCCACGACGAGCGGCGGGGAGGCCAGGTAGTTGGCCTGGACCTGGGCGTTGATGCGGCCCTCGAAGTTGCGGTTGCCGCTCAGCACGGCGGCGACGACCAGGCCGTCCTGGTCGACCTCCTCGCCCACCTCGGGCAGCAGCAGCCCGCTGTTGCCGATGCAGGTCGTGCAGCCGTACCCGACGATGTTGAAGCGGAGTGCCTCGAGGTAGGGCAGGAGGCCGGACTTGTCGAGGTAGTCGTGGACGACCCGGGAGCCCGGGGCCATGCTGGTCTTCACGTGTGGCTTGACTGTGAGGCCCTTCTCCACGGCGTGTTTGGCCACAAGACCCGCCGCGACCATGACCGACGGATTGCTGGTGTTCGTGCAGGACGTGATGGCGGCGATGCCCACGACGCCGTGCTCAAGGGGCGGGGTCGCCACGGCCACGCCGCCGCCCGCCGCGGGCTCGCCACGCCCGGCCGGTCCAGCGCCGCCGCTCGTGCCGCCGCCGGCGTTGGGCAGGGGCCTATTGATCTTGTCCTTGAACGCCTTCTCGAAGCTGCCGCGCACGTCCGAGAGCGACAGGCGCGCCTCCGGGAGCTTCGGCCCGGCCAGGCTCGGCTGCACATTGGCCATGTCCAGCTCGAGCTGGTCGGAATAGGTCGGCTCTGGCGAGTGCTCGCCGCGGAACAGGCCCTGTTCCTTACAGTACCGCTCGACGAGCTGCACCAGTTCATCCGGGCGGCCGGTGCCGCGCAGGTAGGCCAGGGTCTGGTCGTCGACGGGGAAGAAGCCGCAGGTCGCACCGTACTCGGGCGACATGTTGCCGATCGTGGCGCGGTCGGGCAGCGCCAGGTGCTTCAGGCCGGGGCCGAAGAACTCGACGAACTTCCCCACGACCCCGCGCTTGCGCAGCATCTCGGTGACGGTGAGCACAAGGTCGGTCGCCGTGCTGCCCTCCGGGAGGCGGCCGATCAAGCGGAAGCCGACGACCTCGGGCACGGTCATCGCGTAGGGCTCGCCCAGCATCACGGCTTCGGCCTCGATGCCGCCCACGCCCCAGCCCAGGACGCCGAGGCCGTTCACCATCGTCGTGTGGGAGTCGGTGCCGACGACGGTGTCCGGGTAGGCCTCCAAACCGTCCTCCGACTTGCGCAGGTGGACGACCTTGGCGAGGTACTCGAGGTTGACCTGGTGGCAGATGCCGGTGCCGGGCGGAACCACGGTCGAGTTGGCGAAGGCCTGCTGCGCCCAGCGGAGCAGGGCGTACCGCTCGCGGTTGCGCTCGTACTCCATCTCGACGTTCGTCTGGAAGGCGAGCGGGGTGCCAAAGGCGTCGACCTGCACGGAGTGGTCGATGACGAGGTCGCTTGGGACCAGGGGGTTGATCTTCTGCGGGTCGCCGCCCATCGCGGCCATGGCGTCGCGCATGGCGGCCAGGTCGACGAGGGCCGGCACGCCGGTGAAGTCCTGCAGCAGCACGCGCGAGGGCATGAAGGCCAGATCCTGCACGGGGGGCTTGGGCTGCCAGCCGGCCAGGGCCCTGACCTCGGCCTCGGTCGTGCGGTCGCCGCAAAAGCGCAGCACATTCTCCAGCAGGACGCGGATCGAATAGGGAAGGCGGTCGGGATGGCCGAGCCCCTGGCGCTCGAGCGCCTCGAGGCGGTAAATCGCGGCCTTGCCGCCGCCAGTGTCCAGGGTGCCGCGAACGCCGAAGGGATCGCTCCGCATCATGCCGTTCCCCCAAGTCGTGATGTACGCAATTTCGATTATAGGTCAGTGTTGTGGTTTCGGGGTCAGAACGGTCAGGGTGACAAGTGGGTCATTCGACACGTTCTCGACGCCGTGCGCCACGCCGTGGGGCGCAAAGGCCGCCTCACCGGGGCCAAGCTCACGAACTTCGCCACCCAGCGTGAAGCGGCCCCGTCCCTGCAGGACGTAGTAACACTTCTCGGCGTCGGCGTGCGTGTGCACGGGCTGCGCCTGGCCCGGCAGCAGGCAGTAGAGGTCGATGAAGGCGCCCTCGGCGTCGGCCACGGGCACCTTGGGGAACTTGCTGGCATCAAACCGTGGCTCGGGCCGGGTGAAGGGCATTGCGCAGCACCCCCTGGACCAAGTGTAGACGAAGCAAAAGGCCGGCGGCATTCACCGCCGGCCCGGCCAACCAAGTTCCGAGTGGACGCGTCCTAGCAGAAACCGCCGCCGCTGCCCAGGCCACAGGCGAATGCGGGAGCCGCGAACGCGATGACGGTCACGACGAGGATGAGCAGCGACCCCCAAAGAACTCCACGCTTCAACACTGTTCCCTCCCGTTCGGCAATTTTCGACTCTAAGCATAGCACAATTTGTCGTTGAAGTGTTCTTCACCGCTTTGAGAAATTGGCTCATGGTTGTAGCATGAAGTTCTTCGGGCGAAACGCGAAAACGTTACAGCATGCGGGTTTCCTGCTTGCTGCCGACACGGCGGCCGCGCTGGATCTTGCGGCGGCGGAGCGGGTGGGAAGTACCGAGGATATTGTTGATGCGTGCACCCGGCGCGCGTCGATCGCCCTGGACTGCGACCGGCCGCAGCAGGCCCTGCGCTGGGGCGTCCAGGCCCTGCCGCTGGCGCTGGGCACCCGCCCGGCCGGCCCCGAGGCGCGGGCCCGCCTGTTCGTCCACCTGGCCAAGGCAGCCTGGGAAATGGGCTTGGACCGCGACCTCATGGCGTACGTTGACGCTGCCCGAACGGTGGTCGACCACGAAACCGTGTCGACGGCGACGGAAATCCACTTCCGCCTGTCGCAGGGGCTCGCGGCCGCCGCGGATACAGACCTGCAGGCCGCCCGCGCGCACACGGGCCACGCGCTGGAGCTGGCGCAGCAGAGCCAGAACGCGCGGATGGAAGCCGTCAGCCGCCAGAACCTCTGCTACCTGTCCGTCCGCGCCGGCGCCTTCGCCGACGCCGAGGCCCGGGTCCGAAGCGTCCTGGAGAGCGGCCTTCCGGATCAGGACTTGGTGGACGTCCTTGGCGACGGCGTGCGCACGGCCCTGGCCTTCGGAGACCTCAGCCTGGCCGGCGCCCGCTTACGCCGCCTGCTCAACGGCTACCTGGAGGCCCCCAGCCGGCTCTCGCCCGTCGGCCTGGGCTACCTCTTCGAGGTCCTCGGCGCCTACTACGCCCATCGCGGCCTGCTGGATGCCGCCGCCGCCCTCTGGACGTCTGCGGCGCATTGGTTTTCGCGCCGCGGCCACGACCAGGACGCCGAGCGCCTGCGGCGCGGGGTGGCCGAGCTCCGCTTTGGGCCAGACTCAGCCCAACCCGCCATCGACCCCGACCTGCTCTACCTGGGCCGGCTGTTCGCCGCCGCCCGCCGGGATGAAAGCACCGACGGCGACTTCCAGGTCGCCCTTGCCGTCCACCATCTATTGCCGGCCATCGCCCCCGGCGCTGAGCCCGTCGCCACGGAGCATGCGGCCATGCTGCGGCCCTTTGAGCCGGTGGCCCGGCTGTTCGCGGCCCGCAACCCCGAGGGGCGGGCGGCAGTGCGCGTCCTGACGGGCGAGGATGAGGCGGCGCGGGCGGCCCTCGACGTGCTGGCCGCGTACGAGCGCCTGTGCGCGACCGGGCTCAGCTGGCCGGCCGTCATCCGGTCCATGCGCAGCGCCCGGCTGGCCTCCGAGCCAGTGCGGGCCCTGGACCGAGCGTACCAGGAGTTGGTAGCTTAGGAGCGAAGCACGTTTTGAGGTGGCGGCGGTGGAGAGCGCCCGGTTGGCGGCGATGCCGGTGGGGCACCTTGTCTGCGACGCGGCGCGGCGCATCACCAGCGCCAACTCAAGCGCTGCCGCGCTCCTGGGTCGCGATGACCTGATCGGCAGCGACGCGGTGGAGGTGCTCCGCCGCATCCGCGCCGGCCCGCAGGATCCCTCCCTACCAGGCGACGTGCCGGCCAGCCGCTGCCGCCTGCTGCGGGGGGCCGGCGGCGGCGCCCGGGCCTTCCTCATCCACTTCGACGCACTGCAGGGCCACGGGGGTTGCGAAATCAGTTTTGAGCCGGCCCAGTGGAGCCTGGGCTTTTTGGACCAGGTGTCGACCGGCATCGCCACCTCGGATGAGGGTGGCGTGGTCGTCTATGCCAACCGGGCCCTGGAGACCCTGCTGGGGGCCAAGGCTGCCGACATCGTCGGTGTGCCCGTGCAGCGGATTGCCGCGGCCATCGCCGAGCGGCCGGGCGACGCCCAGGTCGTGAGCGATGTGGCCATGGGCGGCGGCATCCTGACGGATACGTTCATCGCCCGCCTGCCCGGCGGATCCCGGGCTGCCCTGCACGTGCGAACCACGGACTGGCTATACCGCGGCGTTCCGTGCGGCCTGATCTGGTCCGTCGATGACCAGACCGAGGCCGAGGAGGCCAGGCTCCAGGCCACCGCGGCCTTCGGGCACCGCCTGGCGGCCCTGATGCAGCATGAGCTCCGAAACCCCCTGCAGACGATCCAGGCCGCCGTGGACGTGCTCCGGCCCAACAGCCCGCCGGCCGCCTATCGCGCCCTCGGTCTCATCGAGCAGCAGGTGCAGCTGATCGGCGAGTTCCTGGCCGAGCAGATGCAGCCGCCCTCGCCGGGATCGATGATGCGCCGCCACCTCTCCGACGTCGTCCAAGCCGAGATCGAGCGCTCGCTGATCCGCCTGTCGACGCGTTTATTGCGCTTCCGCCACGAGCCGCTGTCCTGCGAGCCCATGGTCAACGTGCACGCGGGCGCGATGGGGCGGGCCTTCGCCAACCTCTTCCGCAACGCCGCCCAGGCGCGCCCGGACGCCCAGATCGATATCCGCTATGCTGTCCACCGCGAAGGCCTGGTCTGCACGGTGACGGATGACGGTCCCGGCTTCCCGCCCAGCGTCCTCGCTGGCCGCTGGCTGGCGCCGTCCGCCGAGGGCCTGGAGCATTTGGGACTGGTGATCGTGACCTCGACCATCGAGGCCCATGGCGGCATCGTGTCGCTGGAGAACGGCCCGGAGGGCGGCGCCCGTATCACGATCACGCTGCCCGTGGCCGACCGCGCGGGCCTCTGGGCCACGGCCGGGGACGCCGGAACGGGCTGAGCAGGGGGATCGCTCGGCGCCCCGAATGGGCGCGGCATGAGCAAAGTGGAACTCTCCCGCATGACCTGGAAGGAAACCGAGGTCGCCCTGCGCGGCAACCCCGTCATCCTGCTGCCCATGGGCTCGTTCGAGCAGCACGGGCCGACGGCGCCGATGGGGGATTACCGGTACGCCGATGAGTTGGCCCGCCGGATCGCCGAGGGCAGCCGCGGCAACGCCCTCTCCCTGCCCGCCATCCCCTGGGGCAACTCCGAGTACTTCAAGAGCTTCCCCGGCACCCTCAGCATCCGGCCGGATACCCTGCGCGCCGTCGTCGCAGACCTGGCCGAGTGCGTCTTCGACCATGGCTGCGACCACCTGATGTTCGTCTGCGGCCACGCCGGCAACATGCCACCGCTTGAGGAAGTTGGCCGCGACATCCGCCGCCGGCGGGGGGTGCGCGTGGCCACAGTCTCGCCGCTCGCCTGGATCACGCCCCAGCTGCGGGCTGAGGTGTACGGCAGCGAGCACCCCAACACCGGGCACGGCAGCGAGCCCATGCAGTCGCTGGGAATGTACCTGTTCCCCGAGGACGTGCGCAGCGACCTGATCGAGCCCGGCAACGCGCCGAAGTGGCGGGGGGAACGGGTGCAGGGCACGTCCACCGTCTTCGTGGATGGCCAGCCGGTGCACATGTACCTGAACTACGAGGAGATCACGCCAAACGGGGTCCTGGGCGACCCGCGCCTGGGTTCGGCGGAGGCGGGCCGCCGGATCGTGGAGCACCTGGTGGCGGTTGGTGTGCGGATGGTCGACTGGTTTCGGGGCCAGGACACCAAGGGATAGGTGGGGGCCGTTTGTGCATGGCTGAAAGTGCTGGCGGGTGGTTGCGCACCTTCCCCACACGGAGCAGCCGACTGTCGCAAACCTGCGTCTGTGGCGCGGTCCGCCGCAAGATGCTGTCCGAACGTGTCAACCGCTGCCCGAGCTGTGGCCCGGTGATGGACCGAGACCTCCTGGCCGCGTACTTGGCCAGCATTGTCGAAGGGGATCTTCTCCACGCGGGCCGGGCGGCTGCCGCCTGGCTGGATGCCGAACCGCATCTGCGCGCGGCGTGGGGACCAAGTCAATCCGCGGCGCCCCGGCAGGACCGGGGCACCGGCAACGGGCAGAGCGGATCGCGTGCCCAAGGTGTTGCCTGAGCACCTACCTCAGGGCTGCGTAGCTCAGGCTGGGGCCGAGCCGAGGGCCAGGATGCTGTAAGGAGGGGCGGCAGCCCCAATGACCGCGAGCCTGGCAGACGCCGGAGCGACGAAACGACCTGACCGCATCCACAGGAGGTTGTTTCGTCGCGGGCTCTTACGAGACCTGTGACAGGGTTTGGCGGGGACGGATCACCTGCTCCGCGAACCGCTCCATCTCTTCGCTCTGCGGCGAGAACTGAAGCAGGAGAAGGTCGACGCCCGCCGCCTCAAACTCCGCGACGCGCTCGGACACCTGCTCGGGGGTGCCGACCAGGCCAGAGCGCAGCCCGCGGTTACTGACCGAGTAGTCCTCCAGCGAGACGTGCTGGTCAAGCTTCGTATTGGCAAGCCACTGCTGGTAGTTGGCATAGCCCGCGGCGTTCTGCTTCACGTCGGTGATGCGCCTGAGCTCTTCCTGGGCCTCTCGCTCGGAGTCGCGGACGATGGCGTAGGCGGCCACGCCGTACTGCATGGGGGGCAGGCCCTTGCGGGCGCGGCGCTCGGACATGTCCTTGATCTTGTCCCGGATGCGGTCGGGCGGGTCGCCGTGCATGACGTAGGCGTCGCACTGGCTCGTGATCATGTCCTTGGCGGCTTCGGACTCGCCGCCGGCGTACAGGGTTGGGCGCTTGCTTGGCTTCGGCTGGAGCACGAGGTCTTCGACCTTGTAATACCGTCCCTCGAAGGTGAAGTGGTCCTCGCGCCAAGCGCGGTCGAGCACGGTGAGCCACTCGGCCGTGCGGGCATAGCGGTCATCGTGCTGCTCGAAGGTCACGCCGTACTTCTTGGCTTCCTCGGCCCACCAGGACGACACCACGTTGAGCGAGAGGCGCCCGCCGCTGATGTGGTCGATGTTGGCGGCCTGCTTGGCGAGCAGCGCCGGGGTGTGGAACGTGGGGCGCACCGCGACCATCAGCTCCAGGCGGTCGGTGACGGCGGCCAGGGCCGCCGCTGTGGACCAGGCATCCAGCGAAGGCGCGTCCACGCCCTTGATGTCGTTCAGGTTGAGCTCGGCGATCAGCGACAGATCGTAGCCGATGCGCTCGCTGCGGCGGGCGAGGCGCGACACGTACTCCCAGGTGGGGGGCATGCCCTCGTCCTCGACATTGCGCAGCCAGCCGCCGAAGACCGGCATCCAGTACCCGTAGCGCATGGGCTCAGCGGGCCTCCTGCTCGAGGTAGTCGACCAGGCGGGCGAAGGGGTCAAAGCCCACCACTCGCGGGCCGTCGGAGACGAAGTTGGACAGCGCGTTGACGTCGTAGTAGTAGATCTGGCCGTCCCGGTCGTCGATCACGTACTCAAGACCGCCGACCTCGATCTGGGCGGCCGCGAAGATGCGCTCCACATTGTCGCGGATCTCAGTGGGCGGCTCGTAGCCCTCAACCCGCAGGCCGGCCTTGGCCCCCTCCACGACGCACGAAACGGCCAGCTCAGCACCGTCGGTCGTGCGGCAGATGTCCGCCGGGCAGAGGTCGAAGGTCTGACCCTCGGTGAACACGTTGATCCCGTACAGGTACTTGTGGCCAAGGGTCTCGACGCGCGTGATGTGGCCATCGCGTGCCGGGATGTACTCCTGGACGAGGCCGACGGAGTCCAGGCCGAGGTTGATGCGGTCTTCGGCGGCGGCCGTGGCCAACTGCTCCGGGCTGTCGAAGCGGACGATGCCAGCGCCGCTGCCGCCGATGTTCGGCTTAACGACGACCGGGAAGCGCATGCCCCGGGACGCCAGCGCAGCCTGGCTCGGGTGGTTGATCACCCGGGTGCGGGGGTAGGGCAGGCCGAGGTCCTGCAGCAGCGACAGCTGAAGGGCCTTGGACGTTTCCATACGGAAGGCTTCGCTGCCGTTGATCACCCGGACGCCCAGGCGCTCGAGGTGGGCCACGTAGCTCAAGGTATAGAAGATGCCGTGGGCGTTGCCGCGGGTCCAGGCCGACGGGCTCATGCGGTTGAAGACCAGCCCGTACTGGCGGTGCTCGTCTGGCAGGATGTCGAATTGGTGGTTCGCTGCGTCCATTTTGACGTAGGGGGTTCCCCGGCGGTCCATCTCCGCGAAGAGGGGCGCAAACCAGCGCGGATGCTCGTAGTAGACGGCGATGGGGCGGCGGGTCGAGGCAAGGCTCGCCTCCGCGGACCGGGGCTCGACGCGTATGGCCAAGCAGGATCACCCCTATAACCGATGAAGATTCTCGGGATAACCTTATCCGCGGGACAGGGGGGCGTCAACAGCGGTCGACCTGGTGTGGGGCCCGGAGGGGGCATCCCGAGCCAGGGGCCTGGGCCACGTCGTGGTCATCGGGGATGTATTTTCGTTCTCGAGCCCCGTGGCGGTGTGCGCGGCCCGAGGTGCTGAGGTCATGCCGGCGGGGAGCGTGGCGGAGGCCGAGCGGCTGGCGGCGTCGGTGGGCGCCGTGGTGCTGCCTCTTTCGGCGGCGGCCCACCCCTGAGGGCTCCGAGCCACTCGTCGCTTTCGGTGGGCGGGGTCGCGGCAGGCGCGCGGCTATGTCAACTGCGCACGCTGCTGGCGGCAGGCGCGGGCGAGGCGATGGTCGCCGGCCTGGTCAACGCTTCGGCTGTGGGCATGGCGGCCGCCGCGGCGGGTCCTCCTGTGACGGTCGTGGCCTGCGGCGAGCGCTGGGAGGAAACGCAGACGCTGCGACCCTGCCTCGAGGGCGAACTCGGCGCGGGGCCGTGATCGTGGCGTCTGGCCTGCCGGGCTCGCCCGAGGCAAGAGCCGCCGCCAGCGCCTTCTCAGGTCTGCGAGACCAGCCTGCTGCGGCTTCTCTGGGACTGCGCGAGCGGAAGGGCGCTGACGCCGTGCGGTTCATGGCCCGTCTGGACACGTTGCCCGTGGTGCCGCGCCGCGGCACAGACGGGTGGATTCGCGGCTCTGGTGGCCAGTGAACGACATTGGGCGCGCCCGGGGATCCCCGGTCAGGCTCACCCGGCGCCGCTGCGCCCGAGTCGGTCCATCCTACGCTTGCTTCTCGCTCATCAGCGCCAGGGTGTTGCCCTCCGTATCGTCGAGGAACGCCATCCAGCCCTCGACGTCGCCCAGCTTATAGACCCTGTGCGGGGCATCGCGGAAGCTGGCACCCCGCTCCTTCATGCCAGCGTAGGACGCGTCGATGTCGGCGACCCTGTAGTAGATGATGGAGGCCGCGTGGTCGAACTCCGGCGTCTCGGATGGCCCCAGCATGAGGCGAATTCCCCCGCAGTCAAAGAAGGCGGAGGGCCCGGCCTGGAAGAGGAACTTCATTCCAAGGACGTCCTGATAGAAGGTCTTGGCGCGCTGAGCGTCCCGCACGCGGATGGCGATCTGGCCGATGCCGTCGATCATGATGGATAACCCCCCACAGGAGTACGCTAGCAGCTTTTCGGCCGGCCCGCTTCTCCCCAATCACCAATCTATGAAGGACGCACCCCAAACCGGCGCCGGAATGCAGCACGCGTTCGATCATCCGGGATTCCGCTGCAGGATTCCAGCCCACGGGCCGATCGTGAATACGGGGGTGGATTTACGGCGACGCGCCGATCCCGGCGCCGCAGGCGCCCATTCACCGTCCCGCTATCTTGGTGGATCGGGGCAGCCGCGCTCCTGCTTGTGCTGATGCTCATCCGCTCCGGGGCCGGTCGAATACTTGGGCTGACGGTTCTGGCCACCGCCGTCCTCTATGGACGCATGGCGGCCTCAGCCCAAGGCTCCGCCCGCCGCCGCTGGTCGGATGCGCAGGGCCTGCAACGGTTGACCGGCGTGGAGTTCGAGCACCACGTGGCCGAGACGTATGAGCGGCTCGGCTACCATACTGACGTCACGCGCGGCAGCAGGGACCAGGGTGTTGATGTGATCGCCACGCGCCGCGGCGAGCGCATGGCCATCCAGTGCAAGCGGTGGGCGGACGCAGTCGGCAACGACGCGGTGCAACAGGTTCACGCCGGCAAGACCCATTACAACTGCACGAGCGCGACTGTCGTCTGCACCTCGCGGTTCACCGCGGCGGCCTGGGAACTGGCGCAGAGCGTGCACGTGCAGTTGGTTGATGGCGACGAGTATGTGTCGCTGATGCAGTCGGTCCAGGTGCAGTCCCACCGCAGCCCCTGGCTGCCGGCAGGGCGGCCGCTGCTCTATCAAATCGGCTTGGCCGCCATCGGCGGTGCACTCATCCTCGGGTCGACCTATGCGCCAGGGCCCGCCTCGCCGCCCGCTGCATCCGCAGCCATAGCTGCGCAGCCGGCCTGCTCCGTGTACCCGGCGAGTGGGGGCCTGGACTATTACGCATACGGCAGTGAGCATGTGATGGCGCCTGCGGATGGCAGCTGCCGCGGCCAGATCTCGGCGCAGTCCACAACAATCTGGGTGACGACGCCAGAGGGTACCGTCACGCTGCTTTTCGCGCCGGGTTGCGTCGCATGCGTGGCCGGCGGCTCCCCGCCGGCCGGCGAACAGGTTGTGCGGCTTGGTCCAACCAGCCTGGCCTTCGAGGATCCGCCCGACGTGGCAGGTCAGGGGCTTCCGTCTGGGGGCGCAGACCCGGCCAACGGCGCCATCGTGACGGCGCCGGCCTTCGCAGCGAAGGAGACCTGCACCATGCCCGCATCTGAGCACAGCCTCTGCACCGTCATCCTGAATACGTTCCTGCGTGACCACTCGGATTAGGCAAGGGCTCAGCTCGCCAGCAGCGACTCCCACCCCCGCCAGCGCGGATCGCCCGCCTCCCAGCCGAATGGCATGCCGACGAGCGCCAGCCGCACGCCCCGTCCGCCTGTCGCCACGTCCCCCCCAAGCACCGTGCGACCCGCTGCGGCCAGGTGGCGCCAAGTCTGCGGACGCAAGGGATCGACCTGAGCCGTCGTGACCGACTCCGCATCAAACAGCGAGGCGTAGGCCAGGGCCTGGGGGATGTCGGCGCGGTGCGCCTCCCGCTCGTCCTCCCCGAAGTCGGGCTCGGCCACGCTGCCCAGCCCGCGGTCGTCAGCTACCCATCCCAGCGCCTCCTGGCCGGCGCGCAGTATGGCGTCCTCGACCGGCAGGTGGGCTCGGGGCCCCGGCCGCCTCGGCGCCACATCCAGCAGCGCGAAGGCATCGTCAGGCGCATACTCCACGAACGCCTTGGCCAGCCGGTCGAACGCCTGGGTCGCGAGTTCGAGCCTCGGCTGCGCCGCCACGACCGCCCGGTCGGGGTGCAGGGTGACGAAGGCGAACCGCCGCCGGATGGCCAGGTCGAGGCTGGCGATGCTGCCGTCGGCGGTGTTCATGGTGCCAAGCACAAAGAGGTTATTGGGCAGGCGCAGGGGCCCCCCGCCCACAAGCGGGTGCGCCAGGTCGACGGCCCGCTGCTCACCGGGCTCGAAGAGGTAGATGGCCTCGCCCAGCACCTTGGCCAGGTCGCCGCGGTTGATCTCGTCGATCCGCAACAGGAACGGCGAATCTGGGGCGGCTTGCGCCGCCTCGACCGCCTGGACAAGCCACCCTGGCCGTACGCGAAGCACGGGGGGTCAGACCCACCGGATCACGGTCGCCCCCCAGACCAGTCCGGCCCCGAAGCCGACCGCGGCGATGACCGCGCCAGGGTGCAGCCTGCCCTGCTCGTCGGCCTCGGCGATGGCGATCGGGATGCTGGCCGAGGAGGTGTTGCCGAAGCGGTCCGCGTTGACCCAAACCCGTTCTGGCGCGATCCCGAGCCGCTTGGCGCCGGACTCGATGATGCGCCCATTGGCCTGGTGCGGGAACAGCCAGGAGATGTCCTCCAGCCGGGCCTCAGCCCGTCCCAGGGCTTCCATGGTGGCGTCCTGGAACACCCGCGTCGCAAAGCGGTAGACGGCCTTTCCGTCCTGGCGGTAGGCATGAAGGCCGGTGGCCAGAGTCTCGCTGGACGCGGGCAGGCGGCTGCCGCCCGCCGGCAGTTCCGCAGAGTGGGCGCCGGCACCATTGGAGCCGAACACCAGCGACAGCGCGCCCGCGCCACGAGCCACCGGACCGAGCACCATGGCCCCGGCCCCGTCCCCGAGCAGCACGCCAAAACTCGCGTCGGCACGGTTGGTGAAGCGGCTGAGGGTCTCGGCCCCGACCAGCAGCACATGGCCGGCCATGCCCGAGCGGATCAGCGAGATGGCCGTCGCGAACCCGTAGACGAAGCCGCTGCAGGCCGCGTTCAGGTCCATGGCGGCCGCGTGCGGCACACCGAGGGCGTTTTGGAGGATGCAGGCGGTCGAGGGGGAGAGATGATCCGGCGAGAAGGTTGTGACCAGCACGGCGTCGATGTCCTCGGGCCTCAGGGCTGCGCGCTCTAGCGCCCGCTGGGCGGCGACCAGGCCGAGATCGCTTGAGGCCTGGTCGGATCTGGCCACCCGGCGCTCGCGGATGCCCGAGCGCTCTAGGATCCAGTCCTCGCTCTGGCCGAGCAGCGGGGCAAGTTCGGCGTTGGTCAGGCGATCCTCGGGGACGTAGTAGCCGGTGCCGAGGATGCCGACCGGAGCGGAAAGGGACGCGGCTAGACCAAATCCGGGGAAGCAGGCAGGGGCATCCATGCGAGACTCCTTCCGGGCATCAGGCCCAGGTCGGGGCAAAGGCCCCGTGAAATGCAACCATACCAAACCACAGGGTCAATTTCTCCAACCTACCACCAGCGCAGGATGTGGAAGCTGCCTGACCCACGCCGCGCGGGACGCTCACCGGAGCCGGCCGCCGCCACGGCGCCCATCCGCGCCTGAAGCAGCCGCAGGCCAAACCCGACCTGACCCAGTCGCGCAGCGAGGGCGGCAACGGCAGCATCTGCTCAGGCTCATATGGCCGGAAGTGCTTCATGCTGACGAATTCAGCACCCCCGGCCTCCATCCCTGGTCCACCCATTACTCACACGGCCTGCTAGCACGCCCGCGAAGGGCACGCATCCAGGGTCGGGCCGCTGGGCGTAGGCGTCCCGGATTTCCGCCTGCTGAACGTGCCGGCTATGGTAGCGCTCGGAGAGCGCACTTTCCAAGCGGGCGCGTGCGTCTCCTGCCTGCGGCAGGGGCTGCTGCAGCCCGTGCGCCAGCAGCGCAGTCAGTGTTGATCGGGCCGGCGAGGTCGAGGTGATCCGCGGCGCCTCCCCGAATGGGAGGCTTCGCCAGTGGCGGCGCTTGGCCCTACAACAGGAGGTCGCTCGATGCCGTTTCACGTCGTTGCGTGTCGAAACACTGAGGATGCCCGGGTCCAGGTGGCCGAGATCGTGGTCGCCCAGGTGTCGACCCACCCGCAGAGCGTCCTCGGTCTTGCCACTGGCGAGACCATGGTTGGCATCTACCGCCAGGTGGTGGCTGAGAGCCGCCGCCGTGCCGTCGACTGGTCGCGCGTGCGCCCCTTCAACGCCGACGACCTCGTAGGGTCGCCCGCGTACCGGCAGTTCATGGTTGAGCACCTTTTCGGCCCGCTGGGGATCCCCAGGGGCTGCTTTCCGGAGGTGCCCCCCGGGGCCAAGGCGCAGCCCGGCCTGCCCTGTGAGGCCTACGACGAGGAGATCGCGCGCGCCGGCGGCTTGGACCTGCTGCTCCTTGGGTTGGGGACGAATGGGCACATCGCCTTCAACGAGCCCGGTTCGTCCTTGCGCTCGCGGACGCGGGTCATCGCCATGGAGCCCTCCTCCCGCGCCCACGAAGCCAAGCAGCTTGACGGCCAGGGCGATGACGTCCCCCGGATGGCCGTGACCATGGGGATCGCGACGATTTTGGCGGCGCGCCGAATCGTGGTAGCCGCCTTCGGCCCCGCCAAGGCCAGCGCCGTGGCGGCCGCGGTGCAGGGGAGCCCGGATCCCGCGTGCCCTGCCTCTGCCCTGCAACTGCACGGGGATGCGACCCTCGTCGCGGACCGGGAGGCGGCGGCGGAGTTCCGGTAGCTGAAAACGGGGCGTCTGGTGGATCCACCAGGCGCCCCGTTCGGCCTAATCCGCCGGCCGCGTCCCGGGCTCCTGATGGGGGACGCTTTGCGGCACGGGCACGCTCGGCGCGGGTAGGTCTTGAGATGAGATGTACTGCGCCTGCAGCGAATCGCCTGGGCTCGGCAGCCTTGCCACGGACCAGATGGTGGGCGCGGGCCGCCTCAGGCTCAGTGTCGACGTCAGATCGCCACAGGTCTGCCGGCGCCACGCGCTGATGTTGGTCTCCAGGATCCCAAAGCGGGTTTCGAGGAAGCGCAGCATGGACGTGTGGTCGAACACGTCGTGGTTGACGTACCCGCCCTGACTCCAGGGGGAGATGACGAGCATCGGCACACGGAAACCCAGGCCGATGGGACCCGCGACCCCCCCGCTAGCAGAGGGCAGCGGGCTTACGGTCACATACTCGCCGGCAGTCCCGCTGGGGGCGACCTGCGGGGGTACGTGGTCGAAGAACCCGCCGTTCTCGTCATAGGTGAGGAACACGACGCTCTTGGCCCACACCGCTGGGTTGGAAGCCAGCGCATCCAGCAGTTGGTGCGTGAAGTACGCCCCCGACGCCGGCAGGTTCGGCGGATGCTCGCGGACAGCGCCCGGCTGGGCAATCCACGACACCTGCGGCAGGCGGTCGGCTGCCACATCATCGCGGAAGGCCTGTAGGACGTCGGACTGCACCTGCATGCCGTTCTGGTAGAGCGGCGACGACTGCGGGGCGTCCACGAACTGCTTGAACCACTGCAGCGCGTTCCCTGCGCTGTCCGCCTGCTGATAGACCTTCCACCGAATCCCCGCTTGCTGGAGCCGCTCGGCCGTGGTCGTCCACGTGAAGGGCTGGGGCACCGCGTTGGTGAGGACCGGTCCGCCGTTCAGGCCATCCGGATCGATGGTGCCGGTGTAGGCGTAGAGCCGGTTCGGGTGCGTCGGACCAAGCACGGAGCAGCCGTATGCGTCGCAGATGGTGAACGCGTCGGCCAGGGCGTAGTGCAGGGGGAGGTCGGCCCGGGTGTAGTACCCCATGGTGCGCGGCCCGTTCACGTTGCCGTCCGCCTGTCGGTGCGCGGGGAGCCAGCCGTCCATCTTGCCCGCGTTCCACGCGGCGTGCTGGACGGTCCACGCGTGGCTGATGTCTGCGACCGCGGCGGCGCTGGTGGTCTGGGTGTCGAGGTGAAAGGGCAGCTCATAGGCGTCTGGGTTGACCGGGTCAGGCTGATAGAGCACCGAGCGGCCGGTTGAGAGCTTGATCGCAGTGGGATCGTCGAAGCCGCGCACGCCCCGCAGGGTGCCGAAGTAGTGGTCGAACGAACGATTTTCCTGGATATGAAAGATCACGTGCTCGATTTGCCTGAGGGATGTCAGCGCCGGCGGCGCCGGCGCAGCCAACACCTTCTCAAGCGACGCGGGCAGCACGGCCGCACCCAGGGCCGCCGTGGTGACGGCGGCGGCAGACCGCAGGAAGCTCCGGCGATTCAGGTCACCCGTATCGATCAGCCCCTTCCGCAGATGATCAGGCAGCGGACGGGCTCAGCGTAGCAGTGCATCTTGATGCTTCCGCGCGGCTCGGGGGTATGGCGGGCTGCGGAGGTGTTAACGTTCAGCATCACGTCCGGGCGCGCCGGCCAGTTCACCGGGCACACCCCCCACCCCCAGCCGGCATAGCCTGTCTCCGCTTGGGGGGGACAGGTGTTGAAGGCGATCGTCCTCTGTGGCGGACTCGGCACCCGGCTCTGGCCCCTGACCCGTGAGCGCCCCAAGGCCCTGTTGCCGCTGGCCGGCCGCCCCGCCCTGCACCACATCCTGGAACGCATCGCCCAGGCCGGGGTCCGCGATGTGGCAATCGTCACGGGCCGCGACCCCGGCCCGTTCGAGCGCGCGGCAGGCCACGGCCGCGCCTGGGGCCTCGCCGTTCGCTACATCCCCCAACCGCAGCCGCTCGGCATCGCCGATGCCCTGGCCCGGGCCGAGGCCTTCTCGGCCGGCGATGAGGTCCTGGCCTGCCTGGGGGACTCGCTCAGCGATACCGACCTCGCCTCCGTCGCCCGCCGCCGGCGCCGCGCCGGTGCCGATGCCGCCATCGCCCTCTGCCGCCGCACCCGCGGCCAGGACTTCGGCGTCGCCGTGCTGGACGGCTCGTGGGTGCGCTCCGTGGTGGAAAAGCCGGCCATCCCGCCCGGCCCCTGGGTGCTGTCGGGCGTCTATGCCCTGTCGCCCCGCATTTTTGAGATCGTGGCCGCCCTGACCCCGTCGGCCCGCGGCGAGCTCGAGATCACCGACGCCATCGCCGCCCTCTGCCAGGTGGGTCGGGTCGTGGCCTACCGCCATTACGGCTGGTGGCAGGACGTGGGGACCATCCCCGGGCTGCTGCAGGCCCAGCGCCGGATCTTCCGCGGACTCC
>DATLTP010000164.1:0-8579 GCA_035533535.1 Bacillota bacterium
GGTACTGCCAGATGATCCGCTTGTCGGGGGTGACCTCGATCATGCGGTCGTTCTGCTCATCGGCGATGAGAATCGGATAGGGCAGGGGGCCGGGCCAGGCCGGCGGCGGGTTTGTCGGGGAGAAGCTGTTGAGCGGCAGGCCGTCGCGGGCTGCTGGAGCCGCCGGGGCCGGGGCCGTGGCCGTGGCCAGCTGCGCCGCATTGACCGCGTTTGCGGCGCTCTGCCCGCACCCGGCGCCGATCATGGCAAACACGGCGACCCCGGCCCACGCGAGACTCCGGCCAATGATGGCGCTCACTCCATACCGCGAAAGTACACTGCCCAGGGTCCGAGCAGAAGGTCCGTACGGACCGTCGCCAGCGGCCGAATGGACGTGCAAGGGCCCGCAGCCCATGCGGCCGCGGGCCCCTGCACGCCTACTGGGTCACCTGGAACGCAAAGTGAAAGGCGGGCAGGTGCTCGCCCGGATGGTCCTGGGCAAAGGTCAGCTGCGGCAGCCGGAAGTCGTCAACGCCCTGAACATCGGTGCCGTTGTAAATGGCCGGGTACAGGTCGATGTAGTGGTAACCCGGCTCGCCGGCCGCGACCATGTTCAACTGGACGTCGCCCTGGCTGTTGAAGGCACACACGTAGCCGACCGTGGCGTTGTCATACACGACCATGTAGATGTTGGCTGTCGCCGTCCAGCCGCCGCCCTTGAGGTGGATGTGGATCGCTGTGCCAACCGGGCCCGAGGCCGGGGTGATGGCGAATGCCGAGGTCGTCAGGGTGAACGAGCCGGTCACCGGCTGCGTGCCGCTCGCCGTCGCCGTCAGGGCGTGCGTTCCGCCGAGGTCGTCCGGCACCGTGTAGGGCAGGCTCCACGTGCCGTCCGCCGCCGCCGTGGCCGTGCCGAGCGGCGCGGTCGCCTCATCCCACCCGGATCCGCCCACGCGGTTGCCGACCACGCGGCCCCATGTCACCTGGACCGGAGCGCCCGCCGGGAATCCGCGACCGTGGAGGACGGCGCTCTGGCCGACCGGGGCCGACTGGGGATCGGACCAGACCGCGGGTGCGGTGCCGCCGGGCGCGACCCCGGGCTGGGGCGCAAAGCCCTGGCTGGGTCCGGGCGGCGGTAGGACCGGGGTCCCGCCCGTCACGGTGAAAGTGGCGGCGAAGGTTGGCTTCGGCGCCGGGGACTGTTGCGTGTTGATGTACGGGTACGTGAAGGCGCCTTCGATCGACGTCAGCGAGTGCGGCCCGGGCGCGCCGGTCGCCGGAACCACCGCCACCGCCAGTCCGTGGGTCGTCACCGACGAGAGCCAGCCCGTGAACTTGTTGTCGTACTCCAGGAACCACGAGTTGTAGAGGTACTGGTACCCCACGCCGTCGAGCGTGACGGTGATCGGTGTCCCGGCGGGCCCGCTCGTGGGGGAGATGCTGAACTGCGGCAACAGGGTGAACGAGCCCTTGTTGACCACATCGCCAGCCTGCGTCTGCACGATCACGTCGTGCGCGAAGCCGAAGTCCTGGGGCGCCTGGAAGCTGAGGCTGAAATTGCCTGCGGCGTCGCTGGTGGCGGTGCCCATTGGCTTCGTCACCGTGGCGAAGCTGCGGCCCGAGAAGATCTCATGCTGGGCGCCCGTCAGCACCCAGCTGCCGTTGGCGGTCTTCCAGACCACGGACAGGGGCGTGCTCGCGGGCAGGCCCTGTGCCTGCACGATCACGGTGGTCCCGGCCGTCCCGTGGTCGGGGGACAGCGTCAGAGAGCCGACATAGTGGACGGCGGGGGCTGTGGCGGTCGCCGCCGGCGGCGCCGCCGCAAGCCGGGTCTCAGTCGAGCAGCCGGTTGCCACGGCCAGCGTCAGGAGGCCTGCCACAAGCAACCCGCGTCCGCTCCGCATGTCCATTGCGCCTTCTTCCCGCATGTGGCGGGGCCGGGCAAGCCCGGCCCCGCCGTGAAATCAGCTGCCGGAGGCCGTCGGGTGCACGTCCGCTGTGATCTGGAGCAGCGACGGGCTCACGTTGAACGGGATGAACGACCCGGTGCGGCCGTCCTTGCCCGTCGCCGAGACCTGATAATCGAGCTCGCCGGTCGGGTAATCCGCAGGGACGGTCCAGCTGACGGCCCAGAAGTGGTCGGTGGCCTGGCTGCCGGGATGGCCGCTGAACTTCGCGTTCAGCTTGGTTCCGTCGGCCAGCTGCACGACGACGGAGGCGAGCATGCTGTCGTCCATCTGCTGGCCGGTGGCCGGATCGAACACGCGCGTCCGCCACACGATCTCCTCGTTGTGCGCATAGCGGCTGTTGCGGACGCAACTCAGGGTCGCGGACTCGGCCTTGGTGAGGTTCGTGCCGCCCAGCACCGTGTCGGACTGCAGAATGAGGGGCACCTTGGTGGAGGCCGTTGCCGCCGTCTGAGCCGCCGGCGCCGCAGCCGCCTGCGCCGTCGCCGCCGTGGACGAGCCCCCACACGCCGCCAGCATCAGGCCACCCGCCGCGACCGCGACCACGAGCCACTTGGAACCATTCATCCCGACACCCCCTCGATGTGACTGGAAGCTTCGGTCTCCCGCGCCAGGCGCGGCAGCCCGCGGACCACCCGGATCAGGACGGCGGCCAGCATGACCCACACGGCCACCGCCAGGGCCTCGACTGCCCAGGCCACACCAAACCGCAGGGCGGACAGCGGCGCGGGCGCCATGTGGTAGGCCGGGACCGCCGCCGCCGCGAGGTAGCTGGACGTGGCGGGCGGGGCGGCCAGGGTGCCGTCGCCGATCAGGTGCGCCGTGAACGCCAGGGTCCCGGTCCAGCGGGGCATGTACAGCAGCTTGGCCTGACCGCCCGTGTCGGTCGGCACGGTCCCCAGGGAGACCTGGACGCCGCCGAAGTCGTCGCTCTTGACGAAGAACTCGATGCTCTGGCTGCCGACCGGCTTGCCGTCCGGACCGAGCAGCCGCGCCGTCAGCTGGACCGCTGGCTGGCTCTGGCCAAGGGCGGCCACGCTCTGCAGCGTGAGCTTGCCGGCCGCGGGGGCCGCCAGGGCGGGGCTGGACAGGGCGAGCAGGGCGCCAAGAACGGCCGCGAACAGCAGGTCGCGCATCACTCCTCATCCCCCTCCTGGGGCAAACCGAAGGCGGCGTGCGCCCGGGGCCGCACGACCGGCTCCTCGGCCAGCTCCTCGATCTCGGTGACGGAGAGCACCGGGAACATGCGGAAGAAGCCCATCATGAGCAGCGGGATGGCCGCGGCCGCGCCGACGGTGATGGTGATCGAGACCCAGGTGAAGTGAAAGCTCCCCCACCCGCCCGCGATCATGGGCTGGGCCGCCGCGGGGAGCACGATGACGATGCGCTTGAGCCACATGCCCGCGACGACCAGGGCCGCGGCGGTCACGATGCCCCAGGTCCGGCGAGTCCACGGCAACGCAACCAGCAGCAGCGGCAGGAGGCCGCCGCCCACCGCCCAGATCCAGAAGGACGGCGCGTACTGGCCCGTCAGCAGCTGGCCCATGACCGGCACCACGCTGTTGTTCATCGAGAACCCCTCGCCGAGCAGGTCGGCGAATGTGAAGTACAGGTAGGTGGCGTCCAGGACCACCATCAGGTAGGCAAGGTGAATCAGGTGGTCCTCGCCGATGTACGCGTGCAGGCGGTAGCCTTGGCGGAAGCCAGCCACGACCAGGATGACGAGCGCCACGCCGGAGTAAAGGGCCGCGACCACGAAGTAGGGCGCGAAGATCGAGCTGTCCCATCCGGGACGGCCGCTCAGGGCGAACGCCCAAGCCAACACGGAGTGCACGGACACCGCCATCGGGATGATGGCCACCGCCATGACGGCCATGGCGCCATCCAGCAGCCGGCGCTGCGCCGGCAGGGCGCGCCAGTCCAGGGACAGCCGCCGGTACCAGGCAACGAGGCGCGAGCCGGCGGGCAGCCGTCCCGCCAGCGCCGCCAGGTCCGGAATCAGGGGCAGGTACAGGAAGATCACCGTGGCCACGAGGTAGGTGGTGACAGCCACGAAGTCCCAGAAAATTGGCGAGCTGAGGCGGGGCCGCGTCACCAGCTCCCAGATGCGTTCCGGGCGGCCCAGGTGGACCAGGGCGAACATCATGCCGACCAACAGCGAGAACAGGGCCGTCGCCTCGGCGAGGCGGGTGATCGGAGCCCGCCAGGCCGTACGGGTCAGGCGCAGGATCGCCGAGACCACGGCGCCCCCGTACGCCACACCGATGAACGTGACCAGGTTGGACTCGTAGATCGACCAGAAGGCCTGATCGTTGTAGCCGGCGGAGCCGAGACCCTGCCAAATCTGCCAGCCCCAGGCGAACAGGGCTGCAAGCACCAACAGGCCAAGCGGTAGCATCACGAGCCAGAACCCGCGGCCACTGGATGTGACCGGCCGGAGGGCCGTTTCATCCAACTCGGTGCGGGACGTGCGCTTGCGCATGCGGCCCACCCCCTAGTAGCTAAGGTCCTGGGCGTGCCCGAGGATGTAGTAGACGCGCGGCCGCGTCCCGAGCTCCTCCTTGTAGCGGACGGCGTCGTTGTCGCGGAGCAGCTGCGAGAGGACGACGGTGCTGCCCTGACCGTCGGTGGCCACGTCGGCGGTCAGGTCGCCGAAGTAGATGGCCTGCATGGGACAGCCCGTAACGCAGGCGGGCAGCATGCCCAGGTCGGCGTGGGCGGCGCAGAAGACGCACTTGCCCACGGTGCCTTGAACCTGGGGCGTCGGCCATGCCGGCGAGGGCGGGGTGGGCTGGCGGGGCACCGCCGCCGGCTTCTCCCAGTTGAAGTAGCGGGCTTCGTAAGGGCAGGCGGCCATGCAGGCCCGGCAGCCGATGCAGACGCTTTGGTCCACCAGCACGATGCCCTCATCGGTCCGGAAGGTGGCCCCCGCCGGGCACACGCGCAGGCAGGGCGGCTCCTCACACTGCATGCAGGGCCGCGGCATGTGGTAGGTCTGGCCCGCGGAGTCGGTCATCTTGTAGACCTTGATCCAGGTCTGCTCCTTGGGCAGGAAGTGCTCCTTCTGGCAGGCCGTGGTGCACTGCGCGCACCCGTCGCACCGGCGCAGGTCGATGACCATGGCCCACTGGTGGGTCGCTTTGGCCGCCGCGCTGGACATGGCCACGGGCGCGCCGGTCGCCGCTTCGGCCGTCGGCATGGGCGCAGCCAGGACCTCATCGCGGAAGTGGACCATCTCGCTCAGCCCGAAGACGCCGAGCGCGGCCCCGAGGACGCTGGCGCCGCGCAGGAGGTCGCGCCGCCGAATGGTCGGCGAACGGCCCGCGCCATCGGGGCTTGTGGGGCCGTTGCCTCCGTCCTGACTCATAGTGGGTAACCCTCCCGCGGCTATTGTCGAACCGCGTAGGGGGATCTCCCCACGGCCGATGGATCTGAATTGGGGATCCCCATGAGGGATAAGTGGTTTGCCGTAAACGACCAGTCCGTTCGGCCAATGTGGCGGCCCGGCGCGCGTGCTACGCTCAATCACGTACGGGGGGTGGGACCGTGTCCATCCGGGTCGTGATCGCGGACGACCACGCGGTTGTGCGTGAGGGCACGCGCCAGATCCTGGAGCAGCAACCCGGTCTGGAGGTCGTGGGCGAGGCGGCGGACGGTCCCGGGGCCGTGGCGGTCATCCGCCAGACCCAGCCGGACGTCGCCGTTCTGGACATGCGTCTACCCGGCAAAAGCGGCATCGAGGTGACGCGCGAGGTCACCGCGGAGCAGCCGGATGTCCGCGTCCTGATCCTGAGTGCGTACGACGATGAGGACTATGTTGCCGCGGCCGTCCAGGCCGGCGCCTTGGGTTACGTGCTGAAGACGGCCACGGAGCGCGAGCTGGCGGAGGCGGTTGCCGAGGTGGCCGCTGGCCGGCCGGTCGTGGCGCCGGTGATCGCGCAAAAGCTGGCACGACTGTGGGGCCGGGCCCCGGCTGCCCCGCGGGGGCCCCTGACGCCGCGCGAACTGGAGGTCCTGGAGCTCGTGACCCGCGGCCTGCGGAACAAGGAGATCGGACAGGAGCTGGGCCTGAGCCCGCGGACGGTCGAGGTGCACCTGAAAAACGTC
Organism: Bacillota bacterium; assembly: GCA_035533535.1. Taxonomy (GTDB): domain Bacteria; phylum Bacillota; class Sulfobacillia; order RBS10-35; family JAJYVM01; genus JAJYVM01. Next base: position 6,054 of record DATLTP010000164.1, read on the forward strand.
TACGAGAAGCTGGGCGTGACCAGCCGCACGCAGGCGGTCGCCTACGCGAGCTCCCACCACCTCTTTGGCGACGAGGTCCAGGCGGCGGACGCGGCCCGCCTGCCCACGTGACGCTGCGCTCCCTGGCCGACCTGCGGCCGCGGCTGCGAGAGCCGCGCTTCTGGGTCGTCCAGGCGCTCGTGATCCTGATTGCCGCCACGGACTTCGTGGGCGACGATCTGTGGCCACAGACGCACATCGTGTCGCTCATCACCGTGATCCTGTTCGTGGTGCCCGTCACCTACGCCGCCCTGAACTTCGGCTTTGCCGGGGCGCTGGTGACCGCGGCCTGGTGCATCCTTGCCGATGCGCCCATCATCTTCTGGCACCACGAAGGGTCCACCCGCATTGAGGAGTTGCTCCAGCTGGGGGCCATCGACGCGGTCGCCGTGTTCGTGGCCTCCCGGATTGACCGCGAGGAGGCGGCCCGCGCCCGCGCCGAGGCGGCCCAGGCGGCCCTGCGCCTGTCCGAGCACAAATACCGGAGCCTGTTCGAATCGAGCCCCCAGCCCGTACTTCTTTTGGGGCCGGGGCAGGTGGTCCGCGATCTGAACCCGGCCGCGGAGCGGTTGTTCGGCCTGCCGCGGCAAGCGGCCATTGACCATGAGCTGCACGAAGCCGCGCCCGTCCTGGAACAGGCCCTGGCCGCAGGCGACAGCCCCTTCGCTCTGGATGGCCAGTGGTTCACGCCCCTGCCGACCGTGATCGACGACGAGGTCCAGGTCCAGGTTGAGGACATCACGCGCCAGGAGTCGCTGCGCGCGTACGCCCACGCGGTCCTGAACGCCCAGGAAGAGGAGCGGCGGCGGCTGGCGCAGGAGATCCACGATGACACGATCCAGGCCATCGTTCTGCTCTGCCGCCGGATGGACAGCCTGGCGAAGGCGGCCACGCCGGCCCTGCCGGAGGTGGCCGCAGGCCTGGGCGAGGTGCGGCGCGATGCCGAGGCCACCATCCGGGGGCTGCGCCGGCTGACCCGGGCTCTGCGCCCGCCGGTCCTGGACGACCTGGGACTCGTGGCGTCGATCCGGCAGATCGTGGACGACGTCCGCGACCGGACCGGCCTCGACGCCCATTTCCAAGTGACGGGCGAGCCCCAGCGGCTCCCGCCGGAGGTCGAGCTCAGCCTGTTCCGCGTCGCCCAGGAGGCCCTTCACAACGCAGAGCAACACGCCCGCGCCACGCGCGTCTCCGTGCGGCTGCGCATCGCTGCCGATGGTGTGACCCTGGCCGTGGCCGACGACGGCGTGGGCATGGACGACCCAAGCGGCCGCATGCGGCCCACCGGCGACCACCTCGGCCTCGTCGGGATGCGGGAGCGCGCCCAACTGATCGGCGGCCAGCTGCGGGTCCGCTCGGCGCCCGGGCGAGGCGTGCAGATCCGCCTGAACGTGCCCATCCGCGAGGGCGTCCAGGTCAAGACCGGCTAGCTAGGCGAACAGCTGCCCGCCGTTCACCTCAACGACCTCGCCCGTCACGAAGGCCGACAGGTCGGACGCAAGGTACAGCACCGCATCGGCGCAGTCGGCAGCTGTCCCGAGCCGCTGCAGGGGGATGGACCGGCGTGCGGCCTCCAGCCCCTCCCGCGAGCCGAACCGCGTCTGAAACGGCGTGTCGATCACGCCCGGGGAGATCGCGTTGACGCGGATGCCGCGGGGCGCAAGCTCGTTCGCCAGGCCCCGCGTCAGGGAGATGACGCCGCCCTTGGCCGCGGCATACGCGTAGCTGTGGTGGGCGCCGCCCGTGTGGGCAGCGATGGACGTCACGTTATGGTAAGCGCGAGTTCCTCCCGCGCGCGCGGGGACAGACGATGCGTGCCCCGCGGCGCAGGTGCGGCAGCGCCGCCCGGCAGGCCCAGAACACGCTGGACAGGTTGAGCGCCAGCACCGCGTCCCAGTGGCTGTCCGAGGCCTCGGCCAGGGGCACGCGCCGGACCAGCGACCCAGCATTGTTGACCAGAATGTCGAGCCCGCCCAGGGCCTGAGCCGCCCCCTGGACCACGCGCTGGACATCCGCGGAGGCCGTGAAATCGCCCTGCAGCGTCGCCGCCCGCCGCCCCATCGCGCGGATGGCGGCGGCCACCTCGTCCGCGCCGCCGGCGCCCGTGTTGTAGTGGATCGCCACGTCACAGCCGGCCTCGGCCAACGCGAGGGCAACCGCCCGGCCGATCCCGCTGCTCCCGCCGGTCACCAGCGCCGTCTGTCCGTTGAGATCAATGGTGCGCATCCGAAAGCCTCCCTCCGACGCCACCAGGGTAGACCTGCCCCAGCTGCGGCGGCAGGTCCGGAAGGCCTCCAGGCCCCGGACCCAGCGGACCTCCGCGGGGAGCGTGTGGCCGGGGGTCCCCGCCCGGCCCAGCCCGACCCCGGCCAGCCCGCCCCGGAATCGGGTTGGTGGCTGGCGCGCGTCGCGCGCCAGCCGTCGCAGACCCTGCGCTCAGTTGGCAGCCTGCGTGGATGTCCCCCGGGTCGCCAGGTAGCGTAAAAT
>DATLTP010000165.1:0-11122 GCA_035533535.1 Bacillota bacterium
CCTGACCACGCTGCGGAAGGAAGCCATGCCGCTGCTCCGCTACCGCACGGGCGACCTCTGCAGCCTCAGCCACGAGGTTTGCCGCTGCGGCCGCACGACGGCCCGCATGAGCCGCGTGAAGGGCCGCGTGGACGATATGCTGATCGTGCGCGGGGTGAACGTCTTCCCGTCGGAGATCGAGGCCGTCGTCCTGGAGTCGCCCGGTTTGGCCCCGCACTACCAGGTGGTGCTCACCCGGACCGACTCGCTGGACCACCTCGAGTTGCAGGTCGAGTGGGGCGGCCCGCCGCCGTCCGATGCGGGGCCGGCCCGCGCCGAGCTCACCCACCGCTTGTTCGAGCGGCTGGGCCTGCACGCGGACGTGACCATCCACGCGCCGGGCAGCCTGCCGCGCAGCGAGGGCAAGGCCGTCCGCGTGCTGGACCGCCGGGCGCCGGCGTGAAGGCCGGACTGCGGCCCGGCGCTTCCGCCAGCCATCAGGTGTGGGTTCTGCCTGACATGACGCCCGAGTTCGCACCGCACCCGGTCTACTCGACCTATCGCATGGCCCGGGACTGTGAGTGGGCCGCGCGCCTGGTGATCCTGCCCTACCTGGAGGACGGCGAGGAGGGCGTCGGGGCGGGCCTCCGCCTGCGCCACGGCAGCCCGGCCAAGGTCGGGTCGACGGTGACGGTCACGGCCACCTGCATCCGGGTGCGCGGCCCCCTGGTGGTCTGCCGGGTGGAGGCGGTCGCCGGCGGGAAACGCTGCGGGTGGGGCGTGGTCCACCAGCTGCTGTTGCCCGCGGCCGACCTCAGGAAGTCCCTGCAGTAGGAGCGCGGGTTCCGCCCGCGCGGCGCGACTTGGACAGGAGGAACCGAGCATGGCGCTTGTTCTGGAGGAGCGGCGGGGCCGGGTGGCCCTGGTCCTGCTCAACCGCCCCGAGGCCCTGAACGCCCTGTCGCGCGATCTCACGCGCGAATTGGCCGCCGCCCTGTCCCGGGCTGACGCTGACCCCGCGGTCGGCGCCATCGTCATCGCCGGGGAGGGTCGCGCCTTCGCGGCGGGCGCCGACGTGCGGGAGCTGGCCGAGGGCCGCCCGCTCGGCGTGGCCACCGGGTCCTACTTCTCGGACTGGGAGCGCGTCCGCCACCTGGAAAAGCCGGTGATCGCCGCCGTCCACGGCCTGGCCCTCGGCGGCGGCTGCGAGCTGGCCCTGGCCTGCGACATGATTGTGGCGGCCGAGGATGCGCGCTTCGGCCAGCCCGAGATCAAGCTGGGGCTGATCCCCGGCTTTGGCGGCACCCAGCGCTGGCCGCGGTACGTGGGTAAGGCGCGGGCCATGGAGGCCGTGCTGACGGGCGAGCCGATGAGCGCCCGCGACGTGTTCGCCCTGGGGCTGTGCAACCGGCTGGTCCCGCCGGAGCTGGTGCGGGAAGAGGCCGTGGCCCTGGCCGCCAAGATCGCCGCCCTGCCCACGGATGCCGTCCGGGCCGGCAAGGCCACCGTGCAGGCCGCCTTCGAAACGGACCTCGACGCGGGCCTGCGGTTTGAGCGGCAGGCGTTCGCCCTGCTCTTTGACAGCCCCGACGCCCGCGAAGGCATGGCCGCCTTCCTGGAGAAGCGGCCGCCGAAGTTTCACGCGTAGGCCCCCCAAAAGCGAGGCGATGACCGTGGCCGATCCCGTGCTGTACGAAGTGGCGGATGGCGTTGCCACCATCACCCTGAACCGGCCGGAGGTGCTGAACTCCCTGGACGAGCCCACGGGGCGAGCCCTGATTGCGGCCCTGCGGCGCACGGCGGGGGACCGGGGGGCGCGGGCGGTGGTCCTGACGGGGGCCGGCCGCGGCTTCTGCGCCGGCCAGGACCTCAAGGAGCCCCAGAGCAGCCTTGGCGACGCCATCCGCAACCGCTACAACCCCATCGTGCGGGCCATCCGGGCCTGCCCGCAGCCCGTGATCGCCGCGGTGAACGGGGTGGCCGCCGGGGCAGGCTGCGCCTTCGCCCTGGCCTGCGACCTGCGGATCGCTTCCGCCCAGGCCTCCTTCGTGCTGGCCTTCGCCAAGATCGGGTTGGTTCCGGATTCGGGCGCGAGCTTTTTCCTGCCGCGGCTCGTCGGCTTCGGCAAGGCGATGGAGCTGGCCCTGCTCGGCGGCCGGCTCGACGCGGAAGAGGCGCTGCGCCTGGGGATGGTGACGCGCGTGGTCCCCGCCGAGGAGCTGCAGTCCGCCACCCTGGCCCTGGCCACCGAGCTGGCCGCCGGCCCCTATGGCCTCGCGCTCATTAAGCGCGCCATGCTCCACGGGGCCGCCGTCGACCTGGATGCGGCGTTGGAGCAGGAGGCCTACCTGCAGGACCTCGCCGGCCGGAGCGCCGACCACCGCGAGGCGCGTGCCGCATTCACCGAGAAGCGGCCGCCGAAATTCACACGTTCATGAATCGATCGCGAGGATGGTGAATCCCCTATGCCCGAGGCCCTGATTTCCGCAGCCCTGCGCACACCGGTCGGCCGCCAGCGCGGCGCCCTGGCCGGCATCCGCCCGGACGACCTCGCTGCGGGCGTCATCCGTGCGGTGGTTACGCGTACAGGAGTCCCCGCAGGCGAGCTGGATGATGTGATCCTCGGCTGTGCCAACCAGGCCGGTGAGGACAACCGCAACGTGGCCCGTATGGCGGCCCTGCTGGCGGGCCTGCCGGTCGAAGTGCCGGGGGCGACGGTCAACCGGCTCTGCGCCTCGGGCCTGGACGCCGTGATGCGAGCCTTTCACGCCATTCGGGCAGGGGAGGGGGACGCCTTCATCGCCGGCGGCGTCGAGAGCATGTCGCGGGCGCCACTGGTGCTGGAAAAGCCCGACGAAGCTTACCCCCGCGGCAACCGGACGGTCTGGGACACCACCCTGGGCTGGCGCATGAGCAACCCCGCCTTCCCCTATCCGACGGAGGCCATGGGGGAGACGGCCGAGAACGTGGCCGCCCGCTACGGCATCGGCCGGCAAGCGCAGGATGGCTTTGCCCTCGAGAGCCAGCGGCGCTGGGCGGCGGCGGCGGCGGCCGGACGGTGGGCCGACGAGGTGGTGCCGGTGGAGGTTACGTCCGGCCGGCGGGGAGAGGTGACTAAGGTGGTCACTGATGAGCATCCCCGTCCCGACGCCACCTTGGAGGCGCTGACGCGCCTCCGGCCGGCCTTTAAAGCGGGGGGCACGGTCACGGCGGGCAACTCCTCGGGCATCAACGACGGAGCGGCAGCCCTGCTCATCGTCTCCGAGGACCGGGCCCGGACCTGGGGACTCACACCGCTGGCGCGCATCGTGGCGACCGGCGCGGCGGGGGTCGAGCCCTCGTACATGGGCATGGGCCCCGTGCCGGCCACGCGCAAGGCCCTGCGGCGTGCGGGTTGGAGCGCCTCCGACCTGGACCTGGTCGAGCTCAACGAGGCCTTTGCGGCCCAGTCCCTGGCCTGCATCGGCGAACTTGGCCTGGATCCGGCGCGGGTCAACGTCAACGGCGGCGCCATCGCCATCGGCCACCCGCTTGGATGCAGCGGTGCCCGCATCCTGACGACGCTGGTGCACGAGATGAAGCGGCGCGGCGCCCGCCGCGGCCTGGCCACCCTCTGCATCGGTGTCGGTCAGGGCCTGGCCATGCTCGTGGAGGCCGTTTGATGGCCCGAATTGAACTTGGAGACAGCGACGTAACGCTGCATCTGTCCCCATGGGATGAAGTGCTTGCGCTGCACGGCTCCATGAGGGTGCCGTATTCGCACATCCTGTCGGCATCGGCGGACCCGGTGGATGCAGTGGCCTTCCGTGGGATCAAGATCGGGACCAACATCCCGGGCGTGAAGGTGGCGGGAACGTTCCTGACGGCCGACGGGGCCATCTTCTATGACTTCCACGATGGCCAGCGCTGCCTGACGCTTCAACTCGACCACGAGCGCTACCGCCGCGTGGTGGTGGAGGTTGATTCTGACCAGGATCCGGCGACCCTGGCCGCGGAGATCGAGGCCCGCCTGGCGGGAGGGAATGACTGATGGCCGTGCGCATCCGGGTCTTCTCCGACTGGGTCTGACCGTACTGCTACCTGGCGGAGACGCCGCTGGCGCAGTTGCGCCAGGAAATGGAGATCGATCTGGAGTGGCTTCCCTTCGAGCTGCGTCCGGAGCCGGCTGAGCTGCCGGCCCCTGATGAGGCGCGCACCCTGGCTTACTGGGCGAAGTCGGTGACGCCGCTGGCCGAGCGCCTGGGGGTGGAGATCCACCCGCCCAAGGCCCGCCCCCATACCCGCCTGGCCCATGAGGCGTTCGCCTTCGCCCGTGCCGCCGGGAAGGCCGAAGCCATGTCGGCTGGCCTGTTCCACGCCCATTTCGTCGCGGGCGAGGACCTGGGCGAGATCGACACGCTGGTGGCCATCGGCAAGGCCGCGGGGGTGGACGAGGCCGGCCTGCGGTCGGCCCTGGAGCAGCGCACGCTGAAGGCCGAGGTCGAGGAGGGCCTGCGGCTTGCGGCCGACGTGGGCGTCACGGCCGTGCCGACCTTCTGGATCGGCCGCTACGGCATCCCCGGCCTGGTGGACGTGGCCACGCTGAAGGAGGTCATCGCGGAAACGGAGGCCAATCCGTGAAGCCGCCACCTCCATGCCGTACAATAATGTACGGCATGGAGGTGGCGTCCTTGGGTGGCCGGCGTCTCGAAGTGCGCCTCGACGAGGACCACAGTCGCAAGCTCTCCGAGATCGTCTCCCGCCGGGGCAAGCCAGTGAGCGCGTGGGTGAAGGAAGTCATCGACCGCACGTACGAGGAGCTGGCTCGCGAAGAGCGCATGCGGGCCGTGCGCCGGATTGTGGAAGCCGCCGTGGAGGATGTGCCCGAGCCCGACGCCCTCGGGCCGGAACTGGAGAAGGCCCATGAGCCCAGCGGCCTTCGTTGATGCCAATGTTCCCATCTACGCGGCGGGCCGGACCCACGCCCTCCAGGCGCCGTGCGCCGCAATCCTGGCGCTTGTCGCGGAGGCTCCCGCCAGGTTCGTGACCGACGCCGAAGTCCTGAAGGAGCTGCTGCATCGCTACCTGACCCCCGAACGTTGGGAGGCCGGGGCACCTGTCCTGGCCGCGTTCACCACCCTCATGGCCGGTCGGATCGAGCCCGTGCGGGCGGAGGACGTTGCGGCGGCTGCCAAGCTCGCGGCCCGGTCCCCGGGCGTCAGCGCGCGGGATCTGGTGCACGCTGCGGTGATGGGGCGCTTGGGATGCGCCGAGGTCATCTCGGCCGACCGGGACTTCGACCGGGTGCCGGGGATTAAGCGGCTGGATCCCATGGAGGTTGCCGCGTGGGGCACCGGTTTCGCCAGCTGAGGCAGGGGATGGGGCGGGGCGGCGCAGGCCGCCCCGCGCTCAGCTCGCCAGCAGCCGCGTGAAGCTCTTGCGGCGCCAGACTCGCAGGTAGTAGAGGGACTGCAGGCCGAGGCCAATCACGAACGCCGCTGGGTAGCCGAGCCACACGCCCGTCAGGCCGATGCGGTGTGACATCACGTACGCCACCGGCACCTCGATGCCCCAGATCGTTGCGATGGAGAGCACCGTCGGCCACAGAACGTCGCCGCTGCTGCGCATCATGCCGCTCAGCACGACGGTCGTGCCGAACACCAGGTAGCTCCACAGCGTGATCATCAGCAGACCGTGGGCCACCGCCGCCGTGGGGGCGTCGGTGATGAACACGTGCAGCAGCGGGCCGCTGCCCAGGTACGCGGCCAGCACCAGCGTGCCGCCGACGGCGAAGTTGAGCCCGATGCCGGCGCGGACGATGCGGCGCAAGCCCTCGCTCCGGCCGGCGCCGATGGCCTGGGCGCCGAAGATCGAGACGGCGATGCCGAGGCTGATGGCCGGCAGCTGCACGTAGCTGGCGATCTGGTTCACGGCGCCGTACGCCGCCGTGGCCGAGGCGCCGAACCGGTTCACAAACGTGATCACGGCGATCTCGGAGAGCGAGATCAGCACCATCTGCACGCCAGTGGGCAGGCCGATCTTCACCAGCAGCCCGAGGATGCGGCGGTTGAGGCCAAGGCTCTTCGCCAGGGCGCGGTCGAAGCGCAGGGGGTGGCGGCGCCGGTGCAGGAAGATCAGGAAGGCGGCAAAGGTGACAGCCGCGCCGATCACCATGCCCCAGGCGGCCGCCGCGACGCCCAGGCGGGGCAGGCCGAGCCAGCCCACGGTCAGGGCGGCGGTGACCAGGATGTTGACGACCACGCTCACGGCCAGGAAGTAGGTCGGGGTTTTGGAGTCGCCTGTGCCGCGGAAGAACGTGGAGAAGGAGTCGAACAGGAACAGCACCGGCAGGGTGTCCAGCAGCACGCGCGCAAAGGCGATCGTCTGCGGCAGGATGACGGCCGGCGTGCCCAGGATGCGCAGGATCGCGGGGGCGAAGATGCTGCCCGTCACGCCAAACACCGCACCCAGGAGGAACGTGAAGGTCAGGCTGGTGCCGGCCACGGCCTTGAGCTGGGCGGGGTCGTCGGCGCCGTAGGCCTGGCCGATCAGCACAGCGCTGGCGCTGCCCACGCCGATGATCAGCGAGACCAGGAAGAACAGCGCTGGGAAGAAGGCCGAGATGGCGGCCAGGGCGTCCACGCCGATCAGTCGCCCCATGAGGATGCTCGAGCCTGTGGCGCCGAGCGACTGCAGGGCGTTGCCGGCCATCAGCGGCAAAAGGAAGGCGAACAGGGCGCGCCAGGGCGAGCCGATGGCGGCGGCGGTGCTGATGCCCGCGGCGCCTGCGCGTCCCGCCCGTCCGCGCGGGGAGGCGGCGGGCGGTGCCCCGTCGGGCGCCGGTTCCGGGGCTGCGCCGGGCGCGGCGAAGGCCCCGCCCAGCGGGGCCCTCGCGTCCTTGGTGGCATCCGTGGTCAGGGCAAGCGCACTCCTTTTGGAGATCTGAAGCTTGGTGGGGGCCGACCCTAGTTGTACACGATGGCAGGGGGGCTGCGCATCAAGCGGCGCCTGGCCGCTACAGCCGAACCGTCCCGCCGCCGCCCGGGCGGCCGTCCAGGCGCAGGCCCAGACGCCGCGACTCCGGCTGAAACCCGAGGGAGGCGTAGAGGCGCCGGGCCTTGCGGTTGCCCTCGGCCACGTCGAGGGTGACCAGGGCCATGCCCTCCCGGCGCGCCAGGGCGATGGCGCCCTCGACCAGGCGGCGGCCGATCCCCTGGCGGCGCGAGCCCGGGTCGACCTGCACATCGGCGATGTAGCCGAGGGCCTCGCCGGTCAGGGCGTCGCGCCCCCCGAGCAGCAGGGTGGTAAACCCCAGCAGGGAAGACCCCTCCGCGGCCACGATGTCCAGGCGCCGCATCCCCGGCGGTGTGCCCCGCGCCGGCGCCGACCGCCGCCAGGTGCGCAGGTGCCGCTCCGCCAGCCCCAGATCGCGGGTGGCGGGCACGGTGACCTCGTAGTCCGACCAGCCGTCGATCCAGCGCAGCTCGTCCGGCCTTGCCAGGCGGATGTCGATGTCCATGCCGGTCAGAGCAGCAGGCGCGCCGGCGTGGCCACCAGGGCCGTGAACGTGGCCGCGAAGGCGGTCGCGTCCGCCCCGTCGATGGCGCGGTGGTCGAAGGTGAGCGAGAAGGGGAGTGTGGCCCGCGCGAGCACCTGCCCGTCGCGGACGGCCGCGCGCTCCTCGATGCGGCCGATGGCCAGGATCGCGACCTCTGGCGGGTTCAGGAGCGGAGTGGCGAACAGTCCGCCCCCCGGGCCGGGACTGGTCACGGTGAACGTGCTGCCCCGCAGGTCCTCGACGCCGAGCCGCCTCTGTCGCGCGCCGTCGGCGCGCGCCTGCATCGTGCTTGCGAGCTCCAGCAGGCCCATGCGGTCGGCTCCCCGCACCACGGGCACGACCAGTCCGTCGCCCGTGGCCGTGGCGATGCCAAGGTCGACGGACGCAAACGAGCGGATCTCGCCGGCGACCTCGTCGTAGTGCGCATTGAGGCTCGGGTGCAGGGCGAGGGCGGCCATCACCAGCTTGGAGATGATGGGCAGGTAGCCCAGGCGGACGCCCGCTGCCTCCGCGGCCGGGCCGAGGGTGAGCCGCAGGGCCACCAGGGCCGAGGCGTCGGCCTCGTCCATCATCGTCACGCGCGGGATGCGGGCCGCCTGCTCCATCCGCTCGGCGATGCGCCGGCGCAGGCCGCGGATGGGGATGACGCCGGCCGCGGCCTGTGCCGGGGCGTTGGCCGGGATCGCGCGAGCAGCACGAACGTCGGCGTCGGTGATCCGGCCGCCGGGGCCGGTCCCGCGGACGCTGGCCAGATCCACTGCCAACTCGCGGGCCAGGCGCCGCGTGGCTGGGGTTGCCGCCGGACCGAGTGCGGGGGGAGGGGAGCCATTGCCCGCTGGCTGGGCGCCTGCGGGCCGGAGGGGGGCCGAGGGCGCCCCGATCGGCTCTTCGCCTGGGATGGTGCCCACGATGCCCTGGACGACCTCCGGGGCAGCGGCAGAGCCGGCCTCGGACCCGGAACCCGCGATGGGCTGACTCCCGGCCGCGCCGGCGGGCCCCGACTGGGCGACGGCCTCGCCGTCGCCCACGATGGAGACCACCAGTCCGCCGACCTTGAGGCGGTCGCCCTCCCGCCCGCCGAGGGCGCCGATCACGCCGGCCGCCGGCGCGGGCAGGTCGACCAGCGCCTTGTCCGTCTGGACCTGGGCGACCGGCTGGTCGCGCGCGACCCTGTCGCCGGGCTGCACCAGCCAGCGTACGATCTCGGCCTCGTCGATACCTTCGCCCAGGTCGGGCAGGCGGTACTCCAAGGGGACGCCCCCTTCGATCGCTAAAACGCCACGGTGGACCGGATGGCGGCGGCGATGTCCGCCGCCTGCGGGACGAAGCGCTCCTCCAGGAGAAAGGGCGGGTAGGGCGCATCCGGCGCGGTCACCCGGGCCACGGGCGCCTGCAGATATAGGAACGCGGCCTCGGCGATGCGGGCGGCCACCTCGGCCCCAAAGCCGCCGGTGCGCACCGCTTCGTGCACCACGACGGCGCGGCCCGTCCGCCGGACCGACTGGGCCAGCGCCGTCTCATCGAGCGGGGAGAGGGTGCGCAGGTCGATCACCTCGGCCTCGATGCCCTCCCCGGCCACCTCCGTGGCCGCCCGCAGGGCCGCCGGCACCATGGCGCCCCAAGCGATCACCGTGACGTCCCGGCCCGGGCGGGCCACTCGCACCTGGCCAAGCGGCACCATGTAGGGCTCAGCCGGGACATCCTCGCGCACGGCGCGGTACAGCCGCATGGGCTCCATGAAAATAACGGGGTCTGGGTCGGCGATGGCCGCGAGCAGCATGCCCTTGGCGTCGCGCGGCGTGCTGGGCACGGCCACCTTCACGCCGGGCAGGTGGACGAAGATCGCTTCCAGGCTCTCCGAGTGCAGCTCAGGGGCCCGGATGAGGCCGCCATACGGCGCGCGGATGACCAGCGGCGCCGAGAAGCGGCCACGTGTGCGCGCCCGCAGCCTCGCCGCGTGCGAGGCGATCTGGTCGACGGCCGGCAGGATGAACCCCATGAACTGCATCTCGGCCACGGGCCGCATGCCGTAGGCCGCCATGCCGATGGCCGTGCCGGCGATGCCGCTCTCGGCGAGCGGCGTGTCGACGACGCGGTCGGCGCCGAATTGTTCCTGCAGGCCCTCCGTGGCGCGGAAGACGCCGCCGACCTTGCCGACGTCCTCGCCCATGACCAGCACGCGGGGGTCGGCGGCCAGGGCGCAGGCGAGCCCGTCGCGGATGGCGCCGATCAGGGTGAGCTCAGGCATCGGCCTGCTCCGGGGCCCGCGTGAAGGCCGTGACGTCGCCGGCATCCGGCGGCGGCGTCGCCAGGGCCGCGGCGATTGCGGCGTCCACCTCCGCGTCCACCTCGGCGGTGAGGCGCTCCAGGGCCTGCTCGCTCAGCAGCCCCGTGCTGCGGAGGTAGGCCTGGATTCGGCCGAGCGGCTCCCGCGCCCGGGCCGCGGCCTCCTCGTCCCCGCTGCGGTAGCGGCTCGGGTCATCCGAGGTCGTGTGCGGCCCGAGCCGGTAGGTGATGGCCTCGATCAGGGTCGGGCCATCGCCGGCTCGGGCCCGTTCCAGGGCCTCACTGACGGCCGCGTGCACAGCGAAGACGTCGTTGCCGTCGACCTGCAGGCCCGGGATACCGTAGGCCTCGCCCTTGACGGCGATGCTGGTTGAGGCCGTCTGCATGCGCAGCGGGACGCTGATGGCATAGCCGTTGTTCTGGCAGAGGAAGACCGCCGGGGCCCTGGCCACCCCGGCGAAGTTCAGGCCCTCATGGAAGTCGCCCTCGGAGGTGGCCCCGTCGCCAAACAGGCAGAGCGCGCAGGCCGCATCGCCCCGCAGGCGCGCCGCCCAGGCCATGCCCGCGGCGTGGGGGATGTGGCTGCCAACGGGCACCGAGGCCGGGAAGACGTTCACGCCCTCCGGCGCGATCCCGCCCACAGGGTGGCCCATCCAATACTGGACGTAAGCGACCAGGGGCAGCCCGTGGGCCGCCGCCGCAGCGAGGTCGCGGTAGGTCGGGAACAGCCAGTCTTCGGGCCGCAGGGCCATGGCCGACCCGATCTCGGATGCCTCCTGGCCCGCCATGGGCGCGTACGTGCCGATCCGGCCCTGCCGCTGCAGGTTGACGCACCGCACGTCCAGCCGGCGCGCCAGCAGCATCTGGCGGTGCAGGCGGAGCCCAAGGTCCGGGTCCGGGGCGCCGGCTTCTGCCAGCAGCCCCCCTCGCTCGTCGAGAAATGCCGGTGTCGCGGCGAAAACCAAGCGATCACCTCGCGGGATCCAGGGTAGCGTTCCCAAACCGTGGAATGCAACGGCGGACGAGCGGCGGCGCGCAATGGGCCGCGGTCCAGATCACGCGCCACCCGCCGGCACACCCGCGCGTTCCAGTACCGGTATCGCCGAATCCGCGGGCATTTGCCAGGCGGCGCTGACCGCAGTTGAAGGGGGCGGACTGCCGCCCCCGCCGCCGCCGCCGACCGGGCCCCATGGATGGGCGCAACGTGTCGCGCATGCCCGCGCGCCGGATCCAGGGTGTCGTGCGCCGGTGCGAGCGGGCGCAGTTGGCAGGCCTGCGCGCGGTGCTATCTTGCATGGCAACATGGCGGCCAGGGCGCAG
>DATLTP010000166.1:0-2907 GCA_035533535.1 Bacillota bacterium
CGCCACGCGGCGGCCGCGACCATCCAGCGCCCGTACCTCCCAGGTGAGGTAGGTCACCGGCCGGGCCAGCACGTCCAGATCGTCGGGGAGCAGCGGCGAGGTGAAGGTGAGAGTGAGGCCGACGCCTTCCGCCTGGAAGCGATAGATCGTCTGGGTGGGCCGGACCTCCAGCGCGGGCTGGTCCAGCGCCGGGACATTCGCCGGTTCGTTGCCACAGCAGCGGTAGGTTCGCCCGTCGATCCGCACCAGCCCGCAGAGCGGCTGCGCGCTGCCGGTCCAGTGCTTCGTCGGCTCATCGGTCAGCCGGTCCGCCATCGACCAGACGCTGAAGTAGGGATTGTGGGTGATGAGCGGGACGGCGGGGGGGCGAAAGGCACTGGCCGGCGCGGCGATACCGGCTTGCATGGTCTCTACTTTCCTCTTGCGCTGTCCGTCGTCCGTGATCGGTGTGTCTTCATCCAGTTGGCATCGGCCAACGTTCTAGCCGGTGAATGCTCGCTTGTCAAGGCGAAGTGGTGACGTGGGTGTACCGCAGCTTCGTGCGGTGCCGTCTCCTACCCTGCGATCGGCGGCCGAGCGCTGAAGCGCACGGCTTAAGCGAGCAAAGCCGGCTGGAAGCCGGCTGGGTTGGCGGAGACGGCCGAATCGCCGGCAGCCCGCTTCAGCGGGCTTGGCTCGCTTAAGCCGTGGGGTTTACCCCTCGGCCCCGTCGCGGAGCCGGCGCCGAGCAGGCAGTAAGGCGCCACTCTGCGGCGCACTCGGGCAAGCGAGAGCCACAAGGCTGCCAGGTTCTTGACAGATGCCATATCCGTTCCTATAGTGTCATCCACGCGAACGCTCGCCCGCAGGGCCGGTCGGCCATGTCCCCTTGTTGTTGCCTACCGGCTACCCTTGCGTGACGTAAGACATGGTTCACGCCGGGCGTGACTGCGTGTGACAGTGTTGGGGTGGGTGGGTTCTGGATAATATCTCTCCGGCGAAGTGGAGTAGTGTAAGGGTCTCCACTCGCCGGGGAGGATCCATGGACGGTGGGGATGGTAACACAGGGACGGACCGAGTACGGGTAGTTGGGCAGTTGCTCGGGCAGGCGGGAGAGTACGGGGTGGTCACGGGACTGAGCCGCACCATCGGGGTGGCGCGGCAGACGTTGTACCGGTGGCGGGAGCGGGGGCGTGCAGCAGTCGAGGCGGCGTTCGCCCCGGTCGCGCCAGCGCCGGTGGCGACACCAGACCTGACGCGGCGCATCCTGACGACGCTGGTGGCTGGACACGCGAGCGACCGGGGTATTCAGGACTGCTTGGCGGCTGAAGGACGGGCGGTGAGCCTGGGGACGGTGGCCGGGGTGGTCCAGGCAGCAGAGCAGCGGGCGCTGCGGGTGATGGCAGCGCCCGCGGCGGTGGGACCGCGCGTCCTCGCCTTGGATGAGATCTATGGGAACAACCGGCACGGCGCCACCCTGAGCGTGGTGGATGCGCTGAGCGGGGCGGTGTGGGCGACGGCCGGGCCGGTGGCAGTTGATGGCGAGAGTTGGACGCTGCTGCTCTGGGAGGTGCAGGCGCGCGGCCTGCGCTGGGCCGGCACGGTGAGTGACGGTGGGCTGGCGATGCAGCAAGCGTGTGCCGTCGTCGACCCCGAGGGCCGCCACCAGCGGGATATTTGGCACGTGCTGCACGTCTGCGCCCAGGTCCAAGGGCGCCTCGATCGTTGGGTGCGGTCGCTGGAAGCGCAGACGGCCACGGTCGCTCGTCAGGCGGCCCGAGTCGCGGCCGGCGGACGGGCGCGTGGGAAGCAACCCCGCACGGATATGGCGGAGCACGCCTCCTTCGTGGCGCACGCCCAAGCCATCGCCGCCGCCCTCGCCTACCTGACTGGCGAACTGCGTCGGCTGCTGGGCGTGGTGGTGCTGACGCCGGGCGGACTCATGGACAGCGCGACCCGTCGCACCGAACTCGAGACGCTGCTCCTGTTGCTGGCAGACCTGCGCCACCAAGCGCCGGCCCTGCCGCAGGCGGAACTGACCCGCCTGCACAAGCACCTCACCGGCGCCCTGCCGGGCCTGCTCACCTTCACGCCCGCCCCGGGTACCCGCGTGCGGGTGCTGGCGCACGAGCAGTGGGGACAGACGCTCGGGTCCGCTCACCTCGCCCTGGTCGCCTGGGCTTGGCAACGTCGCGCCGTGTTGGGACCCTCCACCGAGCAGTTGCTGGCAGGCTTCCCCGAAGACTGGCGCCCCGCCGCCCGCGTCCTCCTGAACACCTGGGATGCCACGGTCCGCGCCAGCAGCCTGGTCGAGAACTGGCACAGCCTCCTGCGTCCCCATCTCGCCGTGCATCGCACCTTGTCGCCGGGCTTGCTCGCCTTGCTGGCCGTTTACCACAATCACCAGGTCGCCTCCCGAGGCGCCCATGCTGGCCTCAGTCCCTTCCAACGCAGTGGCCTCAATGAGGCTCCGACCGATTGGCTGGTCGCCTTGGGCTATCAATCCGCTCACCATGCCTGCCCAACCTCGGTCACGGCGCATCCCTCCGACGTACAATCGGAGGTCGCCTGATCACCAACACTGTCACATCACCTTGAACCATGTCTAAGGAGGCTGGAGCGGGTAGCATGAGAGGCGAAGCAGGGTGAAGAGGGGGATGGATCCTCTATATTCGTCCGAAGAAGGGGCCGAAGCGGGTGCGCCAGGCCTACCCGAGCGATCTGACGGAGGCGGAGTGGCTGCTCTTGGAGCCGCTGTTGCCGGTGAAGCGGGCGCGGGGGCAGCCGCGCATCCACGCGTATCGGGATTTGCTGAACGGCATGTTGTACGTCTTGCGCGAAGGGGTGAAGTGGCGGGCGTTGCCCCATGACCTGCCGCCCTGGCCGACGGTGTACGCCTACTTCCGCGATTGGCAGGACGACGGCACC
>DATLTP010000167.1:0-4891 GCA_035533535.1 Bacillota bacterium
CGGGGCCGTCCGGTTTGCCGGGCGGGTGCCCGATGAGGACCTGCCCCTGGTGTATCAGGCGGCCGACGTCAGCGTCGTGCCGACGGTGGCCCTGGAGGGGTTCGGCCTGATTGTGGTGGAGTCCCTGGCTGCGGGCACGCCGGTGCTGGGTACGCCCGTGGGCGGCATCCCGGAAATCCTGCGGCCCCTGGACCCAGGCCTGGTTCTGGAAGGGACCTCGCCGGCGGAGCTTGCCGCTGGCATGTCGAAGGCCCTGTGCGGCCGCCTCCGCCTGCCGGGTGCCGACGCCTGCACGGCGTATGCCCGTGCCAACTACAGTTGGGAGCGAGTGGCAGAAGGCGTGCGCGACGTGTATCAGGAGGCTGTCCGTGCGGGCAGGTAGGCAGGTGGGCGGCTTGCCAAGGCGGGATGTGGACGCGGGGCCGCTTTATGCGCTGGCCGTCATCACGCGGGTGGCCAGCCTGGCCGTGCTCTTCGCCCTGCTTCTTGTCATCGCCGAAGTCATGAACGTGCTGCCGATCTTCAACTTCGACGTCGTGTCTTGGCGGGACTTCCTGCTCTTTGTCCTCGGGGCGGCGATCTGGTACTGGCTCCTCGGGCTGGAGCTTGTCCCGCGGATCCTCCGCACGGCCTCCAAGCTCCCCGCCCCGGTGGGTGCCTGGGCCAGGCACCTGCTGCACCTGATCCTCCTCTTTGCCGCCGTCCACGTGCTGAACAACGCCGTCTTTGTCTCCGGCGTCCTGATCTCGGTCTGGTCCGAGATCAACTTCACCATCCTCTGCCATGTCCTGGCCCAGCTCCTCTGGCGGGCGGGCGGTCGCCCCGTGCCAGCCAGAGCTTCGCGCTGACGGCCATTTGCCGTCGCCTGTCCGGGAGGCGATGATAGGCAGGCGGGGAGGTCGGGCGGCGTAACCAGCCGTGCCGCGGTGGCCGGCGCGCTGTCGCGCCCAGGTGGCGTCCAGAAGGAAGGGCAGGCCCTCAGGCCCTTCCCGCCTTTGGCTTTATGAGCGATGATCGGCGCGAAGGCGCAGGCCCAAGCGACGGCGATCGCGATGGGGCGGAGGCAGCCGCACCGGTCGCCCCCAGTTTGACCTTGCCGCCGGTCCCGGCGGCGGGCGTAGGGCCGGCCGCTCCGGGAGGCCCAGGCAGGCCGCCTTCGCGCGTTGCGGGCACCCTGGCCCGCACGACGTCCATCGTCTCGGCGGCCGTGCTGGCCAGCCGGCTCCTCGGCTTTTTGCGCGACACCTCGCTCAGCGACCGCTTCGGCGCCGGCCATCTGGCCGACGCCTACGTCATCGCCTCGACGATCCCCCTGCTGATCTTCGGCGTGGTCGGCCAGGCCCTGCCCACGGTCTTCATCCCGCAATACACGCGTGTGCTGCAGGCCGAGGGCCGCGAGCGGGCAGCCGAGCTCGCCAACAACATCAACACGACCCTTACGTCTGTCGCGCTTGTCCTCATGGTCGCCATGTGGCTGCTGGCGCCCCTGGTGGTGGACGTCGTGGCGCCGGGGATCCGTGCCCAGGCCCCGGACGAGGCCCAGCTCGCCGGGTCGCTTGTCCGCATCATGCTGCCGATCATCGTCTTCTACCTCTGGTCCGCCGTGATGCAGGGGATCCTCAACGTGCACGGCCACTTCCTGGCGCCCGCGGCCATGGGCGTCCCCCAAAACCTGATCATCATTGCGGCCATTTTCGTTGGCTCGCGCTTCCCCAACGGCATCGTGTTCGTGGCCTGGGGCTCGATGGTGGGCACGGCCTTCACGTTCCTGATCCAGCTGCCGGCGTTGCGGCGGATCGGCTTCCGCTTCCGCCTGTCGATCAACCTGCACGACCCGCTGCTCCTGCGGACGGTGGCCCTGGCCGGTCCGGTGGTGGTCGCCTCCGTGTTCTCCCAGCTCGGCGTTACCATCGACCGGGTCCTGGCCTCGAGCCTGCCGGTCGGGGCCATCGCCGCCATCTACTACGCCACGCGGTTGCAGCAGTTCACCTACGCCGTCGTCGGCCTGGCCATCGCGACGGTGCTCTTCCCGCAGCTGTCCAGGCACGCCGGCAGCGGCTCCCTGGAGGAGTTCAAGTCGGTGGCCGTGCGCGGGCTGCGCCTGCTGAGCCTGGTGGCCCTGCCCATCACGGTCGGCGCCTTCGCGTTCCACTATGCCATCATGCGCGTGATCTTCCAGCACGGCGCGTTCAACCCCGAGGACACCATGCGGGCCTCGTCGGCCCTGCTGGGCTTCACGCCAGGCATTTTGACCTTCGCCTACATGGATTACCTGATGCGTGCCTTCTTCGCGCGCCAGAACACCCGCGTGCCCATGATCTCCTCGGTGCTGTCCGTGCTCGTCAACATCGTGGGGGACTTCGCCCTGGTCCATATCTGGCAGCAGGCCGGCCTGACGCTGGCCAGCTCCATCGCCTGGGGCGCGGCCTCGGTGCTTTTGGTCTACCGCCTGCGGCGCGATCTCGGCCCACTGGGCGGCCGCGAGACCCTGGCCGACCTGCTGCGCATGCTGGCCGCCGCCGCCATCGGCGTCGCCCCCGCCTACGGGCTCTACGCCATCTGGGTGGACCGCTTCGCCCACCAGCGCTTTCTTTTTGATGCCGCAGGCCTCGTGGGCGCCGGCCTTATCGCCCTCGCGCTTTATGTCGTGGCACTCGCCCGTCTGCGCGTGCCCGAGCTCGACGATGCGCGCCGGCTGGTGGCCGGCGGCCTCCGCCGCTTCGGGCTCAGCATCTGAAGGCCCAGTCCCCACGGGCTTTGAGCCACTTCGGCCGCCAAGTGGTAGAATCAACTCGCAACCCTTGACGGAGGCGGAGCGGGCCGGTATGAACCATCGCCGCCTGAAGTGGCTGACCTTCCTCGTCGCCGCCGCCGCCGTGCTCGTCCTGCAGCTGGTGCTCTTCGACCGCGTCTTCCCGCACCTCGGCCTGCCCTCGCCGCTGCTGCGGGCGGCGCTGCCGGCCGCCATGGTGGTCGCGGGTGTCTTCATCTTCAACGAATATGTGTTCTTCGTCATCGCGCGCGTGCACAAGGCCCTGGTGCAGGAGCGCGAGCGCCTGTCGTCGCTGCACCAGATCAGCCAGACGGTCGCCTCGGTGACCGGCCTTGAGCGCAACCTGAGCACGACGCTCGAGCTGGCCCGCCACACGCTGGGCGCGGACCTTATGATCTGGGCCGAGCGGGAGCCGAACCCCGGCGCCTCCGTCGACGCCGCCTGCCGCGTGTTCGCCGGCGACCGGCGCTCGCCGCCCGGCGACCTCATCCGCCTGCGCGTCGGCCAGGGCATTGTGGGCCGCGCCCTCAGCACCTGCCGGCCGGTGGAGCTGCCCGACGCGGGCGTCATCCCGGAGGAGGACCGCCACGCCTATCCGCTGGTCACCAGCGAGGGCCTGCGCAGCATCTTCGCTGTTCCCACCATCTCGGGCGAGGTGTCCACGGGCGCTGTGGTGGCCGGCTGGCGCCACCCGTGCCGACTTAACGCCGCCGACCGCGCCTTCTTGGAGAACGTCGCCAACCAGGTCGGCACGGCCGTGGCCAACGCGCGCCTTTATCGGGAGGTCCAGCGGCTTGCGGCCTACGAGGAGCGCGAGCGGCTCGCGCGCGAGATGCACGACGGCATCGCCCAGGCCCTCACCTACCTCAAGCTCAAGGCCGAGGCCCTGCAGCAGCACGCCAGCGGCGGCCGCTGGCCGGTTGTCATGTCGGGGATCGAGGACATCCGCCGCACTGCCGTGGAGGCCCTGGGCGATGTGCGCCAGGCCATCGTCGACCTGCGGGCCGCATCCGGCCGCCACGGCGGCGCGGGCTTTTTGGCGCACTTGGCCGAGTACCTTCACACCTGGAGCCGGCTGAACGACATCGAATGCGAGTTGGTGGCCCCGGACGGCGAGATCCAGATGGCGGACGAGGCCGAGATCCAGGTCGTGCGCATCGTGCAGGAGGCGCTGGCCAACGTGCGCCAGCATTCGGGCGCCCGCAGCGTGCGGGTGCGCGTGGCGGAGACCAGCGACGGCCTCACCTTCACCGTGCGGGATGACGGCTGCGGCTTCGACCCCGCCAGGGTGCCGCACCCGGGCCACTTCGGCCTGGCCGGCATCCGCGAGCGGGCTGAGGCCATCGGTGGCCGCGTGGAGATCGTCTCGGCACCGGGCAGTGGTACCGAGGTCGTCCTCGGCCTGCCGGCGCCCGCGCTGGCGGGGACGGCCCCATACGTCGAGCGAGAGGGAGCGGCAGGATGACCATCCAGCCGGGTGTGCGCGACTCGGAGACCCTCAAGGCGCAGGGGGACGCTAGCGGCCCCGCCATCCGGGTGCTGCTGGCCGACGACCACGCCCTCGTGCGCCAGGGCATCCGCGAGCTGTTGGATGCCCAGGCCGACTTCGAGGTCGTGGGGGAGGCGTCCACCGGCCGCGAGGCCGTGGCCGAGACCGTGCGCCTGCACCCCGACGTCGCGCTCCTGGACATCCACATGCCTGGCGGTGACGGCCTCTGGGCCACAAGCGAGATCACGCGCGAGGCGCCTGACACGCGCGTGGTGATCCTCACCGTCTCCACAGAGGACGGCCACCTCAAGGAGAGCCTGCGCCGCGGCGCCGCGGGCTACCTGCTGAAGTCAAGTCCGGCGGAGGCTCTTTACGACGCCATCCGCGACGTCTGCCGGGGCGAGCGGCCGGTTCCGGGCAGCATGGCGGGCCGCGTGCTCGCGGCACTGGGCCTGGGCGCGGAGCCGGCGGCCCCCGCCCGCACGGCCGGCCTGTCCACGCGCGAGGAGGAGGTGCTGCGCCTGCTCTCGCGGGGCGCCACCAACAAGGAGATCGCGGCGGCGCTGGACATCAGCGAGAACACCGTCAAGGCGCACCTCAAGAGCATTTTGCGCAAGCTCGGCGTCGGC
>DATLTP010000168.1:0-16912 GCA_035533535.1 Bacillota bacterium
TGTCGGCCCAGGTCGTGGACCTGAGCGCCCGCTTCAAGAGTTTGCTGGCCGAGGACGTGCCGGCCCTCAACGCCGCCATCGCGGCCGCTGGCATGGGCCCCGTGGGCGCCTCGTGATGGAGGCCCTCGCCCGGGAGCGGTACATCAGCCTCACGACCCGGCGCCGCGACGGGGCGCTGGTGTCCACGCCCGTCTGGGTCGTGAGCGACGACGGTCGGCGCCTGCTGGTCAACACGCGCGCCGATAGCGGCAAGGTCAAGCGAATCCGGCGCGACGGCCGGGTGCTTGTGGCGGCCTGCGACCTGCGCGGCCGCGAGCGGGGCCCGCGCATGGAGGCGACGGCCCGCCTGCTCCCGGCGGAAGCCGCCGCCACCGTGCTGCCCCTGCTGCGACGGAAGTACGGCTGGCAGTGGCGGCTGCTGGAGCTGCAGGCCAGGCTGTGGCGGCGGGACGGTCCGGGGGCCGCCTACATCGAAATCATGGCCTGAACCGCTCGTCGATGACCTGCCCGATGCGGCCCAGCAACCGCGCCGGCTCGGCCTCGGCCGCCATGGTGCGGTCGGCGCTCTTCTCCGCGAACGCCGCCGCCACGACCGTGGTGTGGGGGTAGAAGAAGATGGCCGTGTCGCCCCGCACGCCGCCCGAGAAGCCAGTCTTGTTGGCGATGCGCAGGATGTCCGTGCGGCCCTGTGCCCGCGCGTACGGCAGGAAGGTCAGGTAGCGGGGGAGCAGGTCGGTATACAGCTGGCGACCCATCATATCCAGGATGGTCGCGCAGGCTCCTTCACTGACCCACCGCCCCGTGGCGATCAGCTCGAGCGACGTGGCGAACTCGCGGGGCGTGCTCTCCGCGAACCCGCGGATGTCGTTGCCAATGGCCGTGAAATTGACGGGCCGGTGCAGGCGGGTGGCCGTAAGCCCCATGCCGGCGATGGTCCGGTTGATCGCGTCCAGGCCGAGCAGGTCGATCAGCATGTTGGTGGCCGTATTGTCGCTGAGCACGATCATGAGCATGGCCACGTCATGGAGGGGAAGCTCGATCCCCGGGGTCAGATCCTTGAGCACCCCGGAGCCGCCGACCTGATCCTCAGGCCGCAGCGGGACGCGCTGGTCCAGCGAGATGTCTTCCCGCCGGACCAGCTCCATCAGGATCATGACCTTGATGCAGCTTGCCGTGGGTAAGAGGGTGTCGGGGGCCAGGCCAATGCTGGCCCCCGACGTGACGTCCTTGGCGAAGAAGCCGACCTGGCCGCTATAACCGGCCGCGAGCTGCTCGAGCGTGTCCATGCGCCTCTAACCTCCGAGCGTGACGAGGTTGAGCGGGTCGCCGCTGAAGTACACCGTGGGCAGGAAGTTCTGCACGCGCGGGTTCACCAGCCAGATGTCGTCCTGAATCCACAGGTTCCAGCCGGGCGCATCCTGGGCGATCTGCTGCTGGATCTGCTTCACATACTGCACGCGCGCTGCCTCGGTCGGCGCGGTCTGCTGCTGCTGAAACAGCTGGTCGATGCCTGAATAGCGCGCGATGTTCAGACCGCCGGGCGGATTCTGCGAGCTCAGGAAGCAAACGGAGAGGATGAAGCTCGGGTCCGGCGAGGCCGCCGCGCCCAGGATCGCCGCGGCCGTGTCATTTTTCGCCCAGACTGCGTCCAGCGTGCCGCGGTCGTAGTTGCGCACCTGCAGGTCGATGCCCGCCTGCTGCAGGTCGGCCGTGATCAGCTGCCCCGCATTGACGTCGACCTGTGAGTTGTAGGTGGCGATGTCGCCCTTGACCGAGCTGACGCCCGCCTGCTGTAGGAGTTGCTTGGCCTTGGTTGGGTCATAGACGTTGTTCGGGTTGACCGAGGCGTCGTACCCAATCTCGCCCGGCATGATGATGGCTTCGGGCCCGACCTGGGCGAGGCCCAGGAACACGTTCTTCACAAGCGTGGGATAGTCGATCGCGTACCGGATGGCGTCGCGGACCCGCACGTCGTCGAACGGCTTCAGCTTCGTGTTGATCTCAATCCACTGGGTCTGCAGCGCCGGCTTCACGACCGTCTTGACCTTGGCGTTGCTCTTATACTGCGCGGCCGTCACCGCGTCGACCGAGGCGATGTCCAGGGCCCCGGAGGCCACGGCCAGCGCCGCCGTCTGCGCGTCGGTGATCACCTTGAACTGGACGCTTGGCACGGCCGGCTTCGGCCCCCAGTAGTCGGGGTTGGCGACGAGGTCGACCTCCTGGTTCGGGATCACCTGCTTGATCATGTACGGCCCGGTGCCGATCGGGGTTTGCTCGTACCCCGCCTTGCCCAGCTTGTCCCAGGCCGCCTTGGAGATGATCCAGCCGGTCGACGGCTCGACGTCAGCGACGGCCCAGCCGAAGTCCGCGTTGGGCGCGGCCAGGTGGAAGACGGCGGTGTAGGGGTCGGGGCAGTCCACGGACTGGACGGCTGAGGCCTGAGCCTTCCAGAAGGACTTGTTCGCAGGATCCTTGTTGAAGTTCCAGGTGAACGCGACATCGTTGCAGGTGAAGTCGCCGTATCCGCCCGACCACTTCACGCCCTTGCGCAGCTGAAACGTCCACGTCTTGGCGTCGGCGCTCGTCGTGTAGCTGGTGGCCAGACTGGGCTGAAGGTTCGAGCCGCCCGGTTGGATCTGAAGCAGCGACCCATAGATCAGTTCGAAGATATGCGTGTCCTCGCCTGTGGTCGTGAACGCTGGGATCCGGTCGACGCCAGTTGAGGAGATGGCCTCGCGGATTACGTCGGGTCCGGACACCGGAGCCGCGGCTTGGGTGGCGGCGGTGGCTGGAGTGGACGTCGCCGTCGCCGGCGCTCCCGTGCTTGGGGCAGCGGCACCGCCGCAGCCGATCAGCATGGCTCCGGCAAGGACTGCGGCGGCTCCGCGGAGACGTAGGCGCATGATTGACCGCACCTCCATTTCTCGCGGCGATTCGCGGTTTCAGGTGATGGGCCTGCCGCCGGGCCGAGCCTCTGCCTGATTCCGGCGTGGGGCGGGGGCGGCGAGGCACCGCAACGCCTGCCAAGCCGTCGGAGCCGTCGCACGCTACAATGGATGTGAGGTGACCCCAGTGCGCTTGACGGTGGCCATCACGCGAGACGGAGAGTGGTACGTCGCTCGTTGTCTGGAGGTCGAGGTGACATCGCAGGGACGCACGGTGCAAGCGGCTGAGGCCAACCTCAAGGAAGCGCTTGAGCTCTACTTCGAAGATCAATCCGATGTCACCGTGGAACCTCCGCTGATCCGCACGCTCGAAATCGCCCGCTAGCGCTATGTCGGGGGCCGAGGTGATTCGACGCTTGCGGCGGGCCGGCTTCGCCTTGGCGTCTCAACGCGGTAGCCACGCGAAGCTGCGCCGTCGGAACCAAGGAGATGTCCTGACCGTGATCGTGCCACTGCACAGCGATCTGGCGCCCGGCACGCTCGCATCGATCCTTCGCCAAGCCAAGATCAGCCGGGCGGAGTTCGACGCGTTAGGCCAGTGACGGTCTGACGGTCCGCGCGCACCCTGCTCCTCTGGCCGCGTTGCACCCACCACCCGCCGCCCCCGCAGCCGTGCCTCACCCAAGGTGCGCCCCGCAGCCCACTGCGTAAGCCTCGGGCGCACCCAACCGGCCCAGGAGGTGGCACTCGACAGTCCAGACGTCGCCGTCGACGGCGCCCCCGTCTACTCTTCCTCCGCCATCACCGTCGCGTTCCAGTGGAAGGGATCGACGCCGCCCTCCCGCGTCCCATCGGGGGCGATCCGGATGACGCAGGGGCTGGCGAACAGCTTCGGCGCGTAGCTCTCCGCCGCCAGAGCCGCCGGGATCCCCGCCGCCTCCAGCGCCACCCGCACGCCCTCGCCCAGCCGCTCATCCACCAGCGCCTGCGCCCCGCTGAAGTCGGCCCGCGGCGCCGCCACGGCCGACTGCGCCCCCATGCGCTGGTCAACCATGCGGCAGAGCACGTTCGCGTTGGTGCACATGATCCGCCGCCCGCCCGAGGACCCGATGGCCGCCACGCCCAGCTTCGGGCCCGCGGCCACCAGCGGCGCCATGTTGGACAGCGGCCGCCTGCCGCCGGCCACCGAGTTCGGCTTGCCCGGCTCCGGGTCGAACCAGTTCATGCCGTTGTTCAGCAGCACCCCGCAACCGGGCGCCAGGACCCGCGACCCGAACCCGCCCAGCAGCGTCTGTGTCAGCGCCACGGCGTTGCCGGCCGCATCGACCGTGCTGAGGGTGGTCGTGGACGCCCCCGGCCCCTCGCGGTCGCCGTACTCGGTGAACCGGGTCCGGAAGGCCGGGCCCGCCACCCGCCCGAAGGCCACCCAGAGGTCGGGGTCCATGGTCGACATCCTGCTGGCCTCGACCGCCGCCTCGAGCCCCTCCAGCATCGCCACCAGGGTCGGCGCGCCGGTGAGCGCGGGGCTCACGGCCACGTCCACGCCCCGATAGCGTGTGGCCGGCGCGGGCGAGGTGACCCGCGCCCGGTAGGCGGCCAGGTCCTCGCGTGTCAGGATGCCGCCGCCCGCCTGGAGCGTGGCCGCGATGTCCGCTCCGGCCTCGCCCTCGTAGAAGGCGCGCGCGCCCCCCTCGGCAAACGCCCCCAGCGTGTCGGCCAGCTGCGGCTGGCGGATGCGGGGGGTCTCCAGCCCGAGGCCCGGCCCGAGCGGGAAGCCGCCGCTGCCGAAGGTGGCCGCCGTCGCCGGGTAGCGGCTGATGTTGCGCCAGTCGCGGGCGATGATCGACCCCGAGTACCAGTCGACGGGGAAGCCGTCACGCGCCAGGCGGATGGCCGGCTGCGCCAGCTCGCGCAGGCTCAGAGATCCGAAGCGCTCGGCCGCCAGCGCCAATCCAGCCGGCGTGCCCGGCACCGCCACGGAGAGCGGCCCGACGCTGTTGATGTCGCCTCTGACGGCGGGCCAGGGGAAGAACGCGTCGGCGGAGGGCGGCCCCGCAAGGGGGAACATGTCCGGCCGCGCCGCCATGGGCGCTCGCACCCCGTACTCAACCACGTGGGTAGCGCCGCTGGCCTCGCGGTAGACGAGGTAGCCGCAGCCGCCGAGGCCATTCATCCAGGGCTCGACCACCCCGACGGCCAGCGCGGTGGCGACCGCCGCATCGATGGCGTTGCCGCCGCGCCGCAGCATCTCGATCCCAGCGGCCGCCGCCAGCTCGTGCTTGGCCGCGACCATGCCCCTGCGCCCGAAGACCGGTTCCTTGGTGACGATCGTCCGCATGCCTTGTGAGGGCGTCCGCTTGCGCGTCCGCCCCTCCACCTCCCGTAAGCGGTGTTCCTGGGAAGGCGATTCGCCAGGCCGCCAGGGGAACCCTGGCGGCCAATCCGGCGTCGTTCAGGTAAGGGGGTCCTTGCCTGCGCGCGGTCCTGGCCGGCATTCTCCTCGTGCTGCTCGCGGGCTGCGGCACGGCCAGTGTCGGCCATCTGGCCTACGTTTCCGCGGGCACCCTCAGGACCCTGGATGGCCGGGTCGGGGTAGCCGGAACGGCGCCGGCCTGGTCGCACGATGGCCGCTGGCTGGCGTACCTGGCGCCGGACGGCACGCTCCGGGTGGTCGGCGCCGACGGGTCGGGCGCCCACACGGTCCGCGGCGCCACGGCGTACGCGTGGTCACCGAGCTCCGACGAACTGGCCTTCTTCTCCGCGAGCGGAGAGGGTCTCTGGCTGGCTGGGGCTGCCGGAGCCGCCCATGAGCTCGCGCCGGGGCTGGTCGGCTCCCTGGCGTGGTCGGCAGACGGGCGGACCCTGGCGTACTCTGCGACCCTGCCATACACCGACGTCCTCAAGCGGAGCGATGCCCTCTACACCGTGCCAGCGGCGGGCGGGACGCCCACCCAGCGCTACGTCGCCCAGGGCGACGGCATCGAGGTGGGCGCCTGGCTGCCAGGCGCCCAGGGGCTGCTCTTGTGGGTCGACCCCCTGCACTCCGCCTCGATCATGGCCGACGGCCTCAACCTGCTCGAGTTCCGCTTCGGTGACGCCGCCACGTCGACCCTGGCGGCCACGCTTGTGAATCGGAGCTGGCTCTCGTTCGCCGGCAACCGGGTGTTGCTGGTGGCCGGGCAGGGCCGAGAGCTTCAAGCGGACAAGCAGTTGGCCATCTGCGACCTGGTGGCGGCCACCTGCCAGCCCCTCACGCAACCGGAGGGCACGGTTTCGCTCGACCCTGCCTGGTCGCCGAACGGAACCCGGATGGCCTTCGTGCGCGCGGCGAGATGGACGGGTCCGATGTCCAGCGCGGCTGCCGCGGCGACCTGGAATGCGACCCGGACGCTCTGGCTGGCGCAGGGCGATGGCTCATCGCCCCAGCAGGTCATGGCCGCGGGGACGGGCGCATCCTCCCCGCGGTGGTCCGCCGACGGCGCACACATCCTCTACCTGCGCGACGGGGCCGTCTGGCTTCTCACCCTGGCCACGGGGTCGGTGCGGCGGTTGGTCGCCGGGCCGGTGACGTCGATCGCCTGGCACCCGTAGCGGGCCGCGGCTTCGGAGCCGGTTTCCCGGTGCTTGCCACGGGGAACGTGCGGCGGTCGGTCGCATGGCATCCGGAGCGGGCCGCGGCTTCGGAGCCGGTTTCGCGGCGCTGGCCACGGGGGTCGGTGCGGCAGGTGGTTGCTGGGCCGGCGGAGGCGTTCGCCTGGCATTTCTAATCCCCGGCCGCAGCCTCGGAACCGGGTGTACGGCGCGCGGCGCGCGCCGTCGCGACCAGGCCTGATGCGCCCGCCAGGCCGATGAGCCCGCCCGCCAGCAGGATCCCCGTCCGCGGCCCCAGGGCGCCGAGCAGCGGCACGCCGACCAGCGTGCCCAGGACGGCGCCCGCGTTGCTCAGGGTGGAGCGAACGCTGAACGCCTTGCCCAGCAGTCCCGCCGGCACCTCGAGCTGGATCAGGGTCAGCAGCGGGATGTCGCCCATCGGGCCGCCCACCGCGGCCACGGCCGAGGCAAGGATGGCGACGGGGAGGTTGGGGGCGGCGGCCAGCAGCAAAAAGCCGGCCGCCAGGACCAGCTTGCCGGCGAAGAACGCCTCGGCGCGGCGCCGAATCGGAATCATGGCCACCACAAGGTTGGCGGCCACGTTGCCCACCCCGTACGCCGCCACGATCAGGCCGTAGTCGCCGACCGTGCCGCG
The DNA here is from genome assembly GCA_035533535.1 of Bacillota bacterium. GTDB lineage: Bacteria > Bacillota > Sulfobacillia > RBS10-35 > JAJYVM01 > JAJYVM01. The sequence goes on from DATLTP010000168.1 coordinate 7,132, forward strand.
CAGGACCTGGGCCGTCAGCAGCGGCACGCCCAGGGTGAAGGCGATGCTGAATCCGAAATTGCTGACCGAAAGCGCGGCGAAGGCCGTTCGGATGGCAGGGCGGTCCGCGATGGCACGCAGGCCCTCGCGGATATCGGCCAGCAGGCGTCGCGGCGGCCCGGCGGCGGGTCGCCAGGCATAGCGGCTGCCCAGCATCAGGATCGTGACAGCGGAAACCACGAAGGTGGCGCTGTCCAGGGTAAAGAAGCTCGGCAGCGGCAGCAGCGCGACCAGGACCCCGGCAAGACCTGGCCCGATGGCGCGGGCCAGACGGCGGGTCATGTCCATCAGGGCGTTGGCCGCCTGCAGGGCGGGCGGGTCAGGCACCAGCGTGGGCAGGCTGGCCTGCAGGGCCGGCTGGAACAGGGCGCCGAGCGTGCCGAGGATCACTCCGACGGCCACCAGCGCGGGTAGGCCCAGGGCGCCGCGGGCGGCCAGCGCTGGCAGGGCGAGGACGGCCAAGGCCCGGAGGATGTCGGCCCCGACCATGGCGCGGCGGCGGTTGGAGCGGTCGGCCAGGGCGCCGCCGACCAGGCCGACCACCAGGGCCGCGCCCAGGTCGGCGCTGGCGACGAGGCCAGCCCGGCTGCCGACCAGGCGCACGGCGATCCAGAGGGCGGCGATGCTGTACAGGTAATCGCCGACGGAGGAGCAGACCTGGCCAAGCCAGAGCAGGGCCAGGGTCGGGCGGCGGAGGACCGCGATCAGGCTCATACTCTTGGGAGGTTCGGCATGGAGGAGACGCGGACCCTGCTGCGGCATCTGCTGGCCACGGTCGCCTACCGGACCCGCAAGTGCCTGGCGGGGGCGCCGGACGGGCTTGCCGACTTCGCCGCGGGGTCGGGCGTGCGCACGCCGGCGGAGATCGTGCGCCACATGACGGCCATCGCGGACGGGGTGGGCGCCATCCTGCTGGGCCTGCCGCGGCGCGAGCTGCCACCGCTCAGATGGACCGGCGAGGTCGCGCGCCTGGAGCAGGCCCTGCGGGAGGTCGACGCCGCCATCGCGGGCGCTGGCGCGTGGGCCGGCGATCCGCTGGCGGTGGCCCAGGGGCCGGTCGCCGACCTCCTCACGCACGCGGGCCAGTTGACCATGCTCCGGCGCATGGCCGGGGCGCCCCTCCCGCCCGAGAACTTCTCGCGGGCGGCCGTGCGGGTGGGAGAGGTGCGTCTCGGATAATCAACCTGCGCCTTCAGCCGCGCGCCACTGCCGCGCCGATCTGGGGGGTGGCGCAGGCGGATGGCCGCCGACCGCACGCCCCACGCCGCCTTCAGCCGCGCGCCACCGCCGCGCCGATCTGCGGGTGGCGCAGGTAGGTGGCCGCCGACCGCACGCCCCCCGCCACGCCCAGATCCAGGCACGTGATCCAGAGCGAGGCCTGCAGGCCGGCTCCCCAGACCCCGGCCGGGCCTTCGGCGAGGAGGCGCAGCGCCAGGCGCGCGCCCAGGAAGACGGCCCAGGAGAGCAGGTAGGCGAGGCCACCCTGCATCCACCAGGTTCCGGCCTCATCGGCGAAGACCCGTGTGAGGCGAGCCTGGCAGAGGCCGCAGGCGACTGAGACCGCCAGGCTGGCGAAGAGCTCGATGATCTGCGCCGTCGGGACGTGGGCCGGGACGGCGCGCGCCGCGAGGTACACCAGACCCAGGGGCAGCAGGACCAGCGTGCCCCTGGAGACCCGCTGCGGCAGCACCTGGCGCCCGATGAACCAGACCACGCCCGCCACGACCAGCAGGATCAGCGCCGCTTCCGACATGACCGCGATCCCTCCGCCGGCAGCGTAAGGCGGCGCTGGCGCGCCAGCATCGGCCGGCGGGTGGAGGCGCGGGTGGATTACCGCGGGCGCAGGCCGGGGATGACCTGCGGGGTCCGGCGCCGGTAGGCCGTGTACTGCTCGCCGAAGGTCTCCGCCATCAGGCGCTCCTCCTCGCGCATCTTGAAGACCATGTAGACGCAGACGGCGGCGAACACCGCGAGCGTCACGCCGCCGTCGATGAGGGCCGTGCCCAGCAGCATGGCCAGCATCCCGGTGTAGATGGGATGGCGCGTGAGGGCATAGGGCCCGGTGGTGCGGAGCTCGTGCCCCGCCTTGACGCCGGGCGCCGAGCTCCACATGCCGCCCAGCACCCAGCGGGCCCAGAGGGTGAATGCGGTCCCCGCGATGAGGAGGACCGCCCCCACCGGCGCGAGCCAAGGCAGCAGCACCATCGGGCGGTAGGGGAGGTAGCGGAGCATGACATAGACGGCGAGGCCCAGCCAGAGCGACCAGCCGCTCGTGCTGCGCACTGTCCGCGGCCCCCGCATGGCGCCAGCGACCCAGCCGACGGCCCACACAGCCGCCCAGAGGATCCAGCAGGCGAGAACCAGCGCGTTCATTTCTCCACCCCATGGCGCACGGCCCACAGCACCGCCTCGGCGCGGTCGCGGCAGCCGAGCTTCGCGAAGATGTTGTTCACGTGGGTCTTCACGGTCGCCTCGCTGACGACGAGGCGCTCGGCGATGTCCTTATTGCGCAGGCCCGCCGCCATCAGGCGCAGGACCTCCGTCTCCCGGTCCGTCAACCGCTCGGGTCCAAGGTCGCGGGGCGCCACCTGGCGGCTGAGGGCCGTCAGGATCCGGCCCGCCGCAGCGGGTTGCAGGATGGTCTGGCCGTCCGCCACCGCCCGGATGGCGTGCACCAGCTCGGCCGCCGGCAGGTCTTTCAGCAGGTAGGCGGAGGCGCCCGCCTGCAGGGCCTGGAGGACCAGCTCGTCGTGGTCGTAGGTCGTGAGGGCGATCACCCGCGTGCCGGGCAGCTCATCCACGATGCGGCGCGTGGCCGCCACGCCGTCCAGGCGCGGCATCCGCAGGTCGCAAAGCACGATGTCGGGCCGGTGGCGGCGGGCCAGCGCAATGGCCTCCTCGCCGTCGCGGGCGGCGCCGACGACCTCGATGCCCGCCTCGGCGCCCAGGATGACCCGCAGGCCGTCCAGCAGCAGCGCCTGGTCGTCCGCCAGCACGACCCGGATCATGATGGGGCTCCGACGGCGGTCCGGTTGGCGCCGAGCGGAAGCTCGGCGCTCACGATGTAGCCGCGCCCGTCTGGGCCTACACCCGCCTGCAGCGTGCCGCCCAGCCCCTGCGCGCGCTCCGCCATCCCCCGGAGGCCCGAGCCGCCCCCGTCCTCGCCCGGCCCGCCGCCCCTGCCGTCGTCGCGGACGGTGAGCCGCACCAGGTCGCCCGCGAAGGCCAGGGCGACCTCCGCCCGCTGTGCCCGCCCGTGGCGGCGGGCGTTGGTGAGAGCCTCCTGGGCGATGCGGAAGGCGGCCAGCGCCACGGGGGCCGGCAGCGGCCGCTCGGCGCCCGCCACGCGCAGCTCGCAGCGCATGCCGGCCAGGCGTCCAGCGTCATCACACAGCCGGCGCAGGGCGTCCACCCCCGCTGTGCCGGGATCGCCGCGGATGGCCGCCACGGACAGGCGGGCCTCCTGCAGGGCCTGCCTGGCCAGCCGCGCCACCGTCTGCACGGACTCGGCCGCGCCCGCCGCATCGCGCTGCAGGCGGACGCTGGCCGCGTCCGCCTGCACAATGATCACGGTCAGCGTGTGCGCCAGCACGTCGTGGATCTCCCGCGCCAAGCGGTTCCGCTCCTCGGAGGCCGCCAGCTCGGCGGCGTGGCTGGCGTAGGCCTGCAGCTCAGCGTGGGCAGCCTCCAGCGCCGCGTGCTCGCCCTCCAGCTGCCGCAGCAGGCGCTCGGTCTCGCGGTGGCGCAGCCGCCGCTGCCGCGAGGCGAAGACGATGGCGAAGATGAAGATGTAGTCCTCGAGGATGCGCTCGCCGAGCTGCGCCGGGCTGACCGCCGTGCCGGCGAGCCGCAGCGTGAACGCCTCCGAGAGCAGGAGGGCGATCAGCACCGCGGTCACTGCCCTGCTCATGCGCTCGGCGCGGCTGAAGACGGTCCCGGCGCCGCCCGCCAGCAGGACCAGGGCGTCGGTGCGGTCAGGGCCCAGAAAGGCGCAGGCGCCGGCCACCAGCATGAAGGCGGTAAACTCGCCCCGTCGCGGCCTGCCGGTGCGGAATGACCACGTGAACAGCCAGGGCGCCGCGACCCCGAACAGGGGCCAATAAAGGGGCGGCACGCGTGGCTCGCCGCCCTGGGCCGCCAGGGCGACCGCCACGGCCGCCATGCCGGCCGGCAGCAGGTATTCGCCGATATCCCACGACCAGCGACTGCGCATTACCGCCAGCGTAGGCCGAGATGGGCCTCCGCGTCATCCGCCCGCGGGTGGAGCCCCGGGTGGAGCCGCGGCCAGCCGGCGGGCGGTGGCGGCAAGGGCGGCCCAGAGGGCGGCACCAGCCGCATAACCCGCCAGGACGTCCGTTGGCCAGTGCACGCCGAGCACGAGGCGGCTGAGGCCGATGGTGAGCGCGAGCAGGGCCCACAGCGCGAGCCCCGCGAAGCGCGCCGCCGCTCCGGCGCGGGCCAGCAGCAGCGCCGCGATGAGCCCGTAAAAGCCCACGGCGAACAGCGCGTGGCCGCTCGGGTAGCTGGCGCCGGACACAAACGCGTGGGGGAACAGGGCCGGCCGCGGCCGGTTGAAGAGGGCCTTCGCGGCGAAGTCCGCCAGGGTGAGGGCGGCCGTCTGGGCCACAAGCCATTGCAGGCGCAGCCGGGGCGGCCGGTCCAGGCGCCAGAGCAGCCCCGTGGCCACCAGCACCGGCAGGATGGCGGAGGCGTAGCCGAGCAGGCTGACGGCCGCCGCGGCGCCCGTGGCCGCCGGGCCCCAACTGGCGTGGATCGCCAGCAGCCAGGCGCGCTCCCACGGCGCCCCCGCCTGGACCACGGCGGCGGCATGAAAGCCCGCCAGCACGGCGAATGCGGCCAGCACGCCGCCGGCCGCGCCCACCGCCCATGTCAGCAGCCCGCCCCGCCGCATCGCTCTTCAGCGCACCTCGTTCCGCATAGACTAGCCCGCGGGAGGCGCCGCCGCAATCGAGACCATCGCCATCGCCACCGTCGAAGCTGACCAGGCCCGCCCTCACATCGAGCGGTCGCTGCGCCGCCTGGCCGGGGCTGCCGTCGCCACCAGCCTGCGGTCGACCGAGCGCGGCGGCTGGACGTTCCTGGCCTGCCCCATCGGCGACGGCCCCGAGGCCGAGGCCCGCGTCCGCGCGGCCCTGGCGGAGGGCGTCTGCGACTTCATCCTGGACGGCTGCCAGCAGCGCCTGCTTCGCCGCCTGGTCACCACGCGCTACAGCTACTTCACGGGCGCCGAGCAGAGCGAGATCGTGGCCGCCGCGGAGCGCGCCCTGGCCGTCGTCGAGCGGCGCGAGCGCGTGCGCATGCGCATCCTGCAGTACCTGGAGCGCCAGAACACCCTGATCGTCGAGGGCTTCCTCACCTTCCGCCTCCAGGACCTGGTGGCCGAGGCCGAGATGGCCCTGGACGGCTCCGTCGACGCGTTTCTGCTCCAGCGGGAGTACCAGGAGTTCATCATGCTGCTGCGCCACTTCGTCGAGACGCTCCCGCCGCGCCACGACCTTGTTCATGTGGTGCTGCAGCCCGGCGGCGCCTTCCGCCTGACGGACGCCGACGGCCACGCCCTGGCCCGCGACGGCGAGGGCGAGGCGGCCATGGTGCCGGAGCTGGCCGCGGAGGACCGGGTGATCAGCGCCCTGGTGACGCTGGCGCCGCGGAACGTGGTCCTGCACCGGCCGGCCGGCGCCGCCGCGCTGCCGGATGAAGCCCTGGCCACGATCCGCGAGGTGTTCGGGGGGCGCCTGCACATCTGCGCCGGCTGCCGCATCTGCCGGGGCGAGGGCGAGCCCGCGGATTGCCGCCGCTAGTCGCGGCGCACGCCGGTGCTTCGGGTGGCTGCCGTGCCCGCCTTCAGGCCGTGGAGCGGGTGGAGGGTGTCGCGCCAGCGGATGCCCCCGCACACGGCGCGACCCAGGTCGAGCGCGCCACCGTCTGGGGGTCGATGCCAGCCCCGGCGGGGCGGGTCGCGGCCACCTGCAGGGCGACGGCCATTGCTGCAGGTCTCCTCATGCTGCCGCCGGCCAGCGCACGGTGACGGCGAGACCACCCTCCGCCGGTGCCCCCGCCGCGACTGTGCCGCCGTGTCCCTCCACCAGCGTGCGGGCGATGGCGAGGCCGAGGCCCGTGCCTCCGCCGTCGCCCCGCTCGAAACGCTCGAACAGGCGGGCAACGGCCTCGGGCGGGATCCGCTCGCCGGGGTTGCTGATCACCAGGCGCACCATGCCGTCCTCGCGCCCGAGGTCGATGTGGGCCTCGCCGCCAGCAGGCGTGTGGCGGGCCGCATTGTCGAAGAGGTTCCAGAGAACCTGGCTCAGCCGGTCGGAGTCGGCGTCCACCAGCCAGGGGCCGCCGTTTTCGGCGAAACGGAACGCGACCCCCCGGCCGGAGGCCACGGGCTCCAGGGACATCGCGACGCGCAGGGCGGCCTCGCGGATGTCCACCGGCTGGCGGTGCAGCTCCAGGCGGGCCGCGCTGCCACGGGCCAGCACGAGGAGGTCGTCCACCAGGCGTCCGAGGCGCTCCGTCTCCTCGATCGCGACGTCCAGGGCTCGGGCCCGCTCGGTGGCGGGGACGCCGCCCGCCTGCACCCCGGCCAGGGCCCCGCGCAGCGCGGCCAGGGGAGACCGGATCTCATGGGAGACGTCGGCCAAAAACGCCCGCCGGCTGGCGTCGAGGTCGCGGAGCCGCCCGGCCATCTCGCGAAGGCTTTGCGCGAGCGACCGCACCTCGGCCGGGCCAGCGTCGACAAGCGCCACGTCGAAGGCGCCCCCGGCGATCTGGCCGGCCGCGTGCTCCAGGCGCCGGATGGGCGCGGCGACCCGCGAGGAGAGCCAGGCGAAGAGCAGCGCCGCCAGGATGAGTCCAAGGGCCGCGACCAGGGCCACGCGGGCCGCCACCGCCCGCAGCACATCGCCCCCGCCGATGCCCGCGGCCCAAACGAGCGCGTAGTGCTGGGTGGCGGGCAGGCCGCTCATGTGCGGCACCGGCACCGCGACGACGGCGAAGGGGGTGGGCCGCTTGCCCTGCGAGGTGACAAAGCGCGTTTGCGGCTGCCCAGCCATGGCGTCCGCCAGCAGGCTGGCGCTGATCCATTGGGTGTAGGCGCCGAATCCGGCGCCCCCGAGCTGGCGGAGCGTGCGGCCGGTCCCGGCGATCAGCCAGACATGACCGCCGGTGTCGGCGACAAGCGTCGCGATGCGCGGGTTGGCGGTCGCCGGCGCAGTGGCCAGCAACTGGGCCACGGCATGCGCCCGGTCGCGCAGGTTGGTGGCCCGCCCGCCGCGGAAGTACTGGCCGAAGAAGGCGGCCAGCAGCACGGCCAGCCCGAGGAAGGTGGCCGCGATCACGCCCATGGAGCCCAAGACGAGCTGGCTGCGCAGCGAGGGTGGCCGCCTCACCGGTCGGCCACCAGCTTGTAGCCGACGCCCCAAACCGTCTCGATTCGCCACGGCGGCTGCGCATTGCCGCCCCATGCCTCCTGCAGCTTGCGGCGCAGGCGGGTGACGAAGGCGTCCACCGTCCGCTCGTCGACGTCCGCCTCGAGGCCCCAGACCTGGTCCAGCAACTGGCCGCGAGTGAACGCCCGTCCTGGCGAGCCGGCAAGCACGAAGAGCAGGTCGACCTCGCGCCGGCTCAGGGGCACCGACCGCCCCCGCACCTGGACGGTGTACGCCCCGCGGTCAACGCGGAGCTCGCCCAGCGTCAGGACGTCGTCGACCAGATGGCCCGCCCGCCGCAGCAGGGCGCGCACGCGCGCCAGCAGCTCCTCGGGGTCGAACGGCTTGACCACGTAGTCGTCCGCGCCGAGGCGAAAGCCCTGAAGCTTGTCGCGCGTCTCGCCGCGGGCTGTGAGCACCAGCACCGGCACGTCCCGCTCCGCCCGCAGCCGCTGCAGCACCTCAAAGCCGTCCATGCCCGGCAGGCGGAGGTCCAAGATCACAAGGTCGGGCCAGAACGAGTCGGTGTCCCGAAGGGCGGAGCGGCCGTCCCCGTACTGGCGGATGTCGCACCCCGCGCGGCGCAGGTGCAGAGAAAGCACCTCGGCGATCGCGGGGTCGTCCTCGATCAGGGCCACCCGGGGCGCCTTGGCAGTCACAACTCTGTCACACCTCGATGATACGCTCGGCCCGCCAGGGGGATCGGACCGATGGCGCAGGGTCGGCGGCCCGTGGGCATCCTGGCGGCGCTGATCGCCGCCGTGATCGCCGTCATTGGGCTGATGGCCGTCCAGGCGTATGCCCTGCGGCTCGCCGAGAGCGATCTCGCCCAGACCGCCGCCGCCCCCCTGCCCATCAAGTTCGAGACGCTCACCTTTCAGCGCGCTGCCCTGGCCACCTCGGGCGAGCTCCCGATTTACGGCAGCTCCGAGCTCTTCTGCTGCGGGCAGCCCGACCTGCCCACCCAGTTCTTCGCGCACGCGCCCACAGGCTTTCAGCCCTTTGCCGTCGGCCGCGCTGGCACGGGCGACCTGATGTTCCTGGAGAGCTTCGGCGCCCTCGGCCACGCGGTGCAGGGCAAGCGCCTCGTGCTGTCCGTCTCGCCGCAGTGGTACTACGGCTCTGCCGGCATCACGGCGGGATATGATGGCAACTTCTCGCCGGAGGTCGCGGAGGTCTTCACCTACGACGCGCCCCTGCCGCTGCCCCTCCGCGAGGCGGCCGCCAAGCAGATGGCCGCCCATCCCGCCACGCTGAAAGGCCAGGGCCTTCTCCGCCTCGGCGTGCAGGCCTTGGCCGCGGGCAACCTCGTGGCGTATGACGCCCTGATCCCGGCGGGGCGCCTGGACGCCTGGGCCCAGGAGGTCAAGGACGCCTGGCAGACCATTCAGTTCGTGGGTGGGGGCAACCGGGCACCGGGTCCGGTGCAGCGGGTCGTGGCCTCGGGCCAGAGCAGCCCCGCCGCAACGCGGTCCGCCGGGGCCCAGTCCGTGGCGGCGGCCGGTCCCTCATCCGCGGGCCAGGCCGCGGCCGGCCCCGCGACAACGGACCCAGCCGTGGGCGGCTCCTCATCCACGGCCCAGGCAGTGGCCGGCTCCGCGTCCACGGGCCAGGCCGCGGCCGCCGTCCATGCCGCTGGCGTCAGCGCCGCGGCCGTTCCAAGTCCCGCCGCCCAGGCCCGACTGCTCACGCGGCCAGCGCCCGCACCGTCCGTCGCGCTGCAGGCACCGGCGGCAGCATCCGCGCCGGCATCCGCACCGGCAAAAGCATCGGCGGCGCCATCGCTGTCATCGCCACCGGACCCGGCCCTGGCCGTCTGGACCCGCCTGGCCGCGGGCCCCGCCGCCCCGGGCCCCATCGACTGGACGGCCAAACTGCGCGCCGCCAGCTCCGTGGAGAACACCCTCGCCGGCCGCGACCCGTTCGGCTTTTACTTGAGCGCAGCCAGCCTCCGGGACATCGCGCCCGCGCTGCGCCTCTACTGCAGCGGCGCCCGCAACCCGTCCCCATACCCCGCGAAGTGGGTCAGCACCATGACCAGCTCCGCCGAGTGGACGGACCTGAGCCTTGAGCTCCAGGCGCTGCGCGACCTCGGCGCGCAGGCCCTGGTCTGGACCGTCCCGTTTCAGGGCTATTACGATAACTACACCCAGCTTGTGCAGCCGGCCCGCGCCGCCTACTACCGCCGTTTCCTGCAGGTCGCCGGGCCGTCCGGCTTCGCGGCCGTCGACTTCGCCCAACTGGACCAGGACCGCCTTGCCATGGCCAACATGGGGGCGCACTTCAGCGCC
>DATLTP010000169.1:0-6784 GCA_035533535.1 Bacillota bacterium
AGTGGCCTTGACACGAGCCTGTATCAGCAGGTCCGAGACCAGAGCGGGACATTCGGCTTTGGCTTCGCGATAGGTCAGGTGGTGCAGGCGCACGCCGTTCTTCTCGTTGGCATCCCAGCCGGTCCGGCAGACGGAGTTGAAGGCGGCAGTGAACTGACTGGCTGTCGCAGACAAGGCTGCGGCCTGATCTGTTTCCGGCAGCAATTTCAATCGTACCGTCCTGTCCACGACTCACCGTCCCTTCTGGGACTCGATGTACATACGCACCGTTGCCTCGGAGACATGCCCCACCGTGCCTGCATAGTAACTACGCGACCACAGCGTCGGCAGCCGGGAGCAAAGGTGGGGGAACTCTTCGCGCAGGATGTGCGATGTGTATCCCTTCAGTCGCCCTACAATCGCGGCAGGTGCCCAAGTCGGGTCGCTCTCGATAAACAGGTGGACATGATCGGGCATGACCTCCAGCACATGAATCACAAGGCCCTCCGCGTCCGCCTTTTCTTGCAAGAGAACCTTCAGGCGTTCGGCGACAGGTCCAGTAAGGACGGGGCGCCGATACTTCGGGCACCACACCACGTGGTACTTCAATGAGAAGATCGCACCGGCGTTCTTCCTGTACGCTGTCATCGTCTACAGTATACACGACGCCCATATCTAACCGAAAGGGAGGGAGCGGCACTTCCGCTGTCGCCTGAAGGCGACAGTCCCCGTGCCGCGTGATTTATGGAGGGATGCTCCCCCAGCCCGGCGAACTCGGGCCGGCAAATCGAGGGGGAGGTTCGTGATGTTCAGGCGACCGCTGGCCCTTGTCACCCTGCTCGGGCTCCTGCTCGCGGCCTGCGGCGGAAGCGCCGCAACCACGACGGCCACCAAGTCGGGCTCTGCGAGCGGCGCAACCGCGGCCGCATCGACGGCGCCCAAGGTCCTCACCATCGCCTACACCGACGACCCGACCTCCCTGGACCCGCAGAAGACGCCCAGCGTCGGCCTGGTCCACAGCCTGATCTACGACACGCTGGTCGTGCAGGGCGCGGACCTGCAGTACCACCCCGACCTCGCCACCAGCTGGACCATCGCGCCGGACGGCAAGTCCATCACGTTCCAGCTGCGCAAGGACGTCACGTTCTCGGACGGCACCCCGTTCAACGCCGACGCCGTCAAGTTCACGTTCGACCGCCTGCTGGACCCGAAGACGGCCTCGCCGGGCAAGTCCTTCCTGGGCACGCTCACCAGCACGACCGTCGTCGACCCGTACACGGTGCGGCTTGACTTCAGCGCGCCGTATGCCCCGATCTTCAACTCCCTCTCGACCGACTTCTGCGCGATCATCTCCCCGACCGCCGTGCAGAAGGAGGGCGACAGCTTCGGCCAGCAGCCCGTCGGCACGGGCCCGTTCATCTTCAAGAACTGGGCGAAGGGCCAGTCCATCACCCTTGAGAAGAACCCCAACTACAAGTGGGGGCCGTACTACTACAGCAACCCCGGCCCGGCGCAGTACGACCAGATCGTGTTCAAGGAGCTGCCTGAGGAGAACACCCGCGTCCTCGCCCTGAAGAGCGGCGAGGTGCAGATCTCCGACGTGCCGGCGACCTCGCTCAGCGTCATCCAGTCCGACCCGAACATCAACCTGGTGAAGACGCAGAGCCAGGGCGTCACCTACCTCGGGTTCAACGTCAGCCGGGCCCCCTGGAACGACCCCAAGGTGCGCCAGGCGATCGCCCACCTGATCCAGCGCGACCCCATCGTCCAGGTGGGGCTGGGAGGGCTCGGCGTCCCCCAGTTCACCCCGATCCCCACCAACGTCTGGGGCTTCGACCAGAGCGTGGCCGACCAGGAGTATAACTACGACCCGGCGGCCGCCAAGAGCATCCTGGAGAGCGACGGCTACACGCCGGGCTCGGACGGGATCATGACCAAGGGCGGCAAGCCCCTGTCCATGGAGATCCTGACCTATACCACGCAGCCGTACCCGCGCGTCGCCCAGGTCGTGCAGAACCAGATCCAGGCGGGCGGCATCCAGGTGACCATCAAGACCCTGGAGGCGGCCTCGCTGCTGGCCCTCACGCCCACCGGCAACTTCGACTCGATCCTGATCGCCTACGGTTGGTCGGACCCGGATATCCTGTACTACTTCTTCGACTCCGCGAACCTGAAGACCAGCAACCGCGTTCACCTGACGGACCCGAGCGTGGACGCCCTGCTGCTGAAGGGCCGCACGACGGTGGACCCGACGGCCCGGGCGGCGGTGTACAAGGATCTCCAGCAGACCATTGACCAGCTGGCGCCCTGGATTCCGCTCTACTCGATCGTCTCGGAGACGGGCATCAGCAAGTCGGTGGCCGGGGTCCAGGTCCTGCCCAGCGGCACCATGCTGCTGCTCGACGCCCACCCGGCCTCGGGCTCCTAGCGACCTTGTGGAACTACGTGGGCCGCCGCGTTGCAGCGGCGGTCCCCGTCCTCTTCGCCGTCTCGGTGCTCACCTTCTTGATGGTGCACCTGGCGCCGGGCAACCCCGTGACGCTGATGGTGCCCGACTACGCCAGCCCGGAAGTCGTCGCGCAGATCACGCACCACCTCGGGCTCGATTTACCCTGGCCGACGCAGTACTGGCTCTACTTGGTCCACGCGCTGCACGGGGATCTCGGCAGCTCGATCCGCGACGGCACACCGGTGCTGGCCGAGATCGCCGCCCGCTTCCCGTACACGGTGCAGCTGACCCTGGTGGCCCTGGTGGTCTCCGTGGTCATCGGCATCCCGCTGGGCGTGGTGGCCGCCGTCCACCGCGGCCGCTGGCTCGACCTCGGGGCCATGTTCCTCTCGGTCGTCTGGGTTGCGGCACCGAGCTTCTACCTGGCCCTGCTGATGCAGGTCTACTTCTCCAACGACCTGAGCTGGCTGCCGGTGGCCGGCTATGCCGGGCCCCTCTTCAGCCTGGCCTGGCTGAAGGCCATCGCCATGCCCAGCACCTCGCTCGGCGCCCGCACCGCGGCCATCCTGGCCCGGCTGACCCGCTCCTCGTTCCTGGAGGCGGAGCAGAGCGACTACGTCCGCACGGCCCACGCCAAGGGGCTGACGCGGCGGGTCGTGCAGTATAAGCACGTCCTCAAGAACGCCCTGATCCCCGTGATCACCGTGGTGGGGCTCGAGCTGGGCGGGCTGCTGGGCGGGGCCTTCATCACCGAGACCATCTTCGCGTGGCCCGGCGTGGGGCGGCTGGGCGTCCAGGCGATCTTCAACCGCGACCTGCCGGTCATTCAGGGCACGGTGCTGCTGACGGCGGTGGCGTTTGTGGGCGTCAACCTGCTCGTCGACCTGGCCTACGCCTTCAGCGACCCCCGGGTGCGGTATGCGTGAGAACGGTGGCGGCACCCTGATGGTGGCCGTATTGCATCGCTTCAACAATTCCCAAATGTTGCGGAGGTTGGGCCGTCCATGATGTTTCTGCGCAGGCTCCTCCGCAACAAGCTGGGCATCGTGGGCGGGGCCATCCTGGCTGCCTTCATCCTGATGGCGCTGCTGGCCCCCCACATTGAGCCCTACCCGCCGCTGAGGCCGGACTACGCGGCGCGGCTGCTGCCGCCCTCGCATGCCCACCTGATGGGCACCGACGACCAGGGGCGCGACATCTGGAGCCGGGTGATCGCCGGCTCGCAGGTCTCGCTGCCGGTTGGCCTGGTGGCGGTCGGCATCGCCGTGGGCGGGGGCGTGCCCCTTGGTTTGCTGGCCGGTTACTACCCCCGCCTGGACGCCTGGCTGAGCCGGTTCGTCGACGTGATGCTGGCCTTCCCCAGCCTGCTCCTGGCGATCGGGATCGTCGCCTCGATGGGTCCGGGCCTGCAGAACGTGATGATCGCCGTGGGCATCTTCTCGATCCCCGGGTATGTGCGGGTGGTGCGCGGCAGCGCCCTCGCCGCCCGGGAGAGCGATTACGTCACAGCGGCCAAGGCCCAGGGCGCCCGCGACGGCGCCGTGCTATTCCGCCACATCCTGCCGAACATCATCGGCCCGGTGGTCGTCCTGGTGAGCTTCGGGTTGGGCGGCGCGGTGCTGGCCGCCTCGGCCCTGTCCTTTCTCGGCCTCGGGGCCCAGCCGCCCTCGCCGGAGTGGGGCGCCCTGCTGAACAACGGTCGTGATTTCATGCTCACGGCGCCCTGGGTCATCCAGTTCCCCGGCCTGGTGATCACGGTGTTCGTGCTGGCCGCCAACCTCCTGGGCGACGCCCTGCGCGACGCGCTGGACGTGCGGCAGGCGGAGCGGTTCCGCGAAGCCCCCGCCGAGAGGCCCGCCGAGTCGGCCAGCCCGTCCTGACGCAGCCGCGCCGCCCAGCCCTCCACGTCTCGTGGACGGTCAGGCTGGGGGTGAGCCGTCGCCTGCGGAGACGGCTCGCTCCAGCACCCCAGCGCGGCGCCGAGGGTGCCCGTGCTTGCGAAGCCATCGCCGAGCCGCGTCAGCCGCGGACCCGAACGCGCCGCGCAGGCGGCGCGCCCAAATGAACCGCTCTCTTGGCCCTGTGCACGGCGGCCCACACCGCGGTCGCCAGGATCAGCGGCTTGGCGAGCAGCATGAACAGGGTGAGGGGCGAGACCACGGTCATGGCGATGTACTCGGCGGCGCTCACGTTGGGGATGAGAATGGCGCCGATCACCGTCAGCACGACCACCCCACCGCCGACCAGCCGGTAGGCCGAGCTCGGCAGGGCGAGGGTCTGCGTCATGGCCACGGCCACGACGACCGTCGTCTCGATGAGAAACAGGAGGACGCTGCCGATGACGGCGATCATGGAGATGAAGCCGACCCGCTCCACATAGAAGCCCGGCACGTCCAGGGCGCGCGCCAGCATGGCGGCCGGCCAGGTGATCAGCGGCAGCGCATCCACGCCGAGGCTGCCTATGGTGCCGAACAGCACGGCCACGAGCACGGTGAAGGCGGTCGTGAGGCCCAGGAGCACCCCGCGGCGGAGCGAGCCGCTTGGAGCGAACCCGCTGAAGATGAACACGCTCTGCAGGCCGCTGAGAATGTAGACGGCGCTGTAGGCGCCCCGCAGCTCAGGCCCCCACCCGGTCCAGTGCGGGATCATCATGGTCAGTCGCGCGCGGGTGAAAATCAGGGTCGCCCCAGCCAGGGCCACCGCCAGAAAGAACGGGCCCAGAATCCGCAGCGTGCGCGAGATGGCCTCGACGCCGACGGCCATGCCATAGGCCACCGCCGCGCCGGCCAGGGCCAGCACGGCCCAGACCGGGGTGAACGGCAGCGTGGACTCGCGGAGCAGGAAGGCGAATAGGCTATACGCCTCGGCCAGGATGAGCAGCATGATGGAGCCCATGACGAATTCGAACACTCGCCCGCCGGTGCCCATGGTGGCGACCGCAATTTCGATGGCCGTCCACCCCGGGAAGCGCCGCATCAGCGCGACGATCAGCAGGCCGGAGCCGTAGGCCACGGCGCACAGCATGGCGAAGCCATAGACCGCCCCCATGCCGGCGTAGCCGACCAGCTCGCGCGGGAACGTGAACCGGCCTAGCCCGAGGAACCCGACTGTGGTCCACCAGAGAACCTCCGGCGGGCTGACGCGGCCAAATGGCCCCTTCATGAGCCCCACCCCGTCGTCTGGAGCACCGTGGCAACCCGGAGATCGAGTGTGAGGCGTGAGAAGGTCCTCGGCCACGGCTGCAGGCCCGCAAAGGCGTGGGGGTCGTGGTAATACAGCCAGGTGCCGGCGCCGATGGCATCGGCATGAGCGGCCTGGAGCGCGCGGAAGGCGCTCTCCATGTCGCTCTGCACCTGAGCCGACACGGCGTCCTGGATCTGCTGGAAGTCCACGGGCGCCATCAGGGGCGGTCCGATCCGGATGGCCCCCGTCACCCGCACCTGGGCCTTTAGAGCGGGGGCAACGCCCGCAGCCGCGGCCCGGGCCACGCGGACAGCGAAGGTCATGTGCGACCCCACGGTGTCGATGGTGACGGGACCAACCGGGGAGGGCACCGCGATCACCTGTCCGTCCACGCTGTTGGTCCAGAACTGGAGACCCCGGTTGTTCACTCCAGTCAGGATGGACACCATCCGCCCGCCCAGGAACACCCCGGTGCCCTCCGCCTCCATGGTCGGCTGGTCGCCGGCGGTGGCCATGCGGAACACGGGCAGCGTGGGCGCCGTGCCAGGCGTGTCCAGCGCCACGAAGAGCGACCAGAGGGGGACCTTGGTGAGGTCGCGCCCCTGCGTCGACCGGAAATAGAGGTCGATGAAGCGACCCGCCATCGTGGTGCCGGCCAGCTTGGCTTGCAGCAGGGGCTGCAGGGGACCATCGATGACGACCAGGGGAATGCCCCGAGGCAGCATGGCCATTTGCTGCATCTGGTCGACGAGGCCGGTCAGGCCCGCGCGGGCGAGCCCCGCATCCACAAAGTAGACTCGGGTCTGCCCGAGGTAGATCGACTTTCCGGTCATCCGGTCCATGGCCGCGACCGCCATCGGCACGGTTACACCGCTGGCTGCCGTCACAAAGGCCAGCGGGCCCGACGACGCACCGCCGCCGCCGGCCGAACCCGGCAGCAGCCCGGACAGGAAAGCAGCGGTTGGGACCTGGGCCAGCACGTCGTAGCCCTGTCCCGCGCCCTGGGTGAACCCGAGGGACTCCACCACGTCCAGCGTCTTGGGGTCGCTCTCGTCCCAGCAGCCGGCCAGCGTCAGCATTGCCAGCAGGCCGAGGGCGAGGGCCACGCGGCTGCGCACCCGCCCAGCCGATGGCGGCGGCGTCCCGCCTGAGCCCCCGGCCGGCCGTCCAGGC
>DATLTP010000170.1:0-3952 GCA_035533535.1 Bacillota bacterium
ATCCGTGCCGCCACTTCCACCGCCGCGCGTCGCTTCATCGTGCGGTGCGCGGCAAGCGGGGCGTCGGACCGAACCGGCTGGTCAGCTGGTCACGGGCCGGCAGCCCGGGAGGGCCGGCAGCTCGGAGGACCGGCAGCCCGGAAGACCGGCAGCCCGGAGGACCGGCAGCCCGGAGGCCGGCAGCCCGGGAGGGCCGCCGGCCCGGAGGGCCGGCAGCCCGGGGGCCGCCGGCCCGTGAGCGCGGTCAGAAAGCCGCGATCTGGCCGTCCGTGCGGGGCTCGGTGCCGCCCGCGAGGACGCCGGTCGGCAGGCGGACGATGATCTCGCCCCGGCCGAAGCCGTCGCCGGTGTTCGAGAGGTCGATCTGGTGGCCCATGCGCGTCAGCCGCTCGGCAATGTCGGCCGGCACGCTGCGCTCCACGGACACATGCTTGCCTGAGGTCCACTGCCAGCGGGGCGCGTCCAGCGCGGCCTGGGGGTTCATGTGGAAGTCCAGCATGTTGGAGATGACCTGCACGTGGCCCTGGGGCTGCATGTAGCCGCCCATCACGCCGAACGGGCCCACGGGCTCGCCGTCCTTGGTCAGAAAGCCCGGGATGATGGTGTGGTAGGTTCGCTTGCCGGGCTCCAGGGCGTTGACGTGGCCCTTGTCGAGCGAGAAGGTGTGGCCGCGGTTCTGCAGGCTGATGCCCGTGCCGCGCACCACGATCCCCGACCCAAAGCCCTGATAGTTGCTCTGGATGTAAGAGATCATGTTCCCATCCCCGTCCGCGGCGCAGAGGTAGACGGTGCCGCCGCTCGGCGGCTTGCCGGGCGCGGGCTGCAGGGCCGTGTCGGTGATGAGCCGCCGCCGCTCCTCCGCGTAGACCGGCGACAGCAGGTCGGCGGGCTTGAACGCCATGGCCCGCGGGTCGCTGACGTACTGGCGGCCGTCAGCGAACCCCAGCTTGATGGCCTCGATCTGGCGGTGGTAGGTCCGCCAGGCCTCTCGCTCGCTGAACTCAAAACCGCTGAGGATGTTGAGCGCCATGAGGGCCACGATGCCCTGGCCGTTCGGCGGGATCTCCCACACGTCGTAGCCGCGATAGGGCACGTGAATGGGCTCGACCCACTCCGGCTTGAAGGCAGCGAGGTCGGCGTGGCGCAGGTAGCCGCCGTGCGTCTGCGAGTCGGCGTCGATCCGCTCCGCCAGGGCCCCCTCGTAAAAGGCGCGGGCCTTGCTCTCCGCGATGGCCTGCAGGGTGGCGGCATGATGCGGCAGGCGGACGAGGTCGCCGGGGTTGGGCGCCTGCCCGAAGGTATCGAACCAGCCGCGGAACTGATCGCCCTTGAGGGCGGTGGCGTAGCGGGCGGCGGCCCGCTGCCAGCCCAGGGCGACCGTCGGTGCCACGGGATGGCCCTCGCCCGCCAGGCGGATGGCCGGCGCCAGCACATCGGTCAGGGGCAGGCGGCCGAATCGGCCCACCAACTCCGCCCAGGCCGCCGGCGCGCCGGGCACCGTCACCGGCGTCCAGCCCTGGGCCGGCATCTCTTCGTATCCGGCCCCCCGGACGGCGTCAATTGTGGCCGCCTGTGGCGCCGGCCCGCTGGAGTTGAGGCCATGCAGGCGCCCGCCCGACCAGAGGATGGCGAACGCGTCGCTGCCGATGCCGTTGGACGTGGGCTCAACCACAGTCAGGGCGGCCGCCGTGGCGATGGCGGCGTCAATGGCGTTGCCGCCTCGCAGGAGGATCTCCAGGCCCGCCTGCGCCGCCAGAGGGTGGCCGGTGGCCACCATCCCGCGCCGCGCGTAGACGACCGTGCGCCTGGACGCATAAGGGTAACTCCACGCGTCGAACACCGCTTGACCTTCCTCCCGTGCCGGATCTGGGGGGCCGATGTCCAAGGTGCGGCCGCGTCATGGTACACTCATGCCGCCGCCCCACATGGGTGCTTCGTCCCAAGGACACCGGTCCCTTCCCCGGTCGCCACCATCTGGGCGCGAGGTCGGGGGCGAAAAGCCAGGCGGCTCGCCGGGCAGAATCGTCCCGACACCCACTTCGCGGACTTGGTAGGTGAAGGCGGCTTGAGCGATGAGGTTCCGTCCCTGAGCGTTCGTTTCCTGGAACGGCCAAATGCCCCCGAATTGTTTGTGCGCATCGTCCGGCCCCCGGTGACCGAAGCCCGTATGCTCTTCACGCACGCATCCACGGTCCACTCCGAATACTACCTGCCCATCGCCGCGCAGCTGGCCAGCTTCGTGGTGGAGACGTGGCTGCCTGACCTGCGCGGGCACGGCCACTCCGCGGGCACGCGCGGCCATACGGCGGCGTGGCGTGAGCCCCTGGAGGACGTCCTCGCCGTTTGGCAGGCCATGGAGGCAGGCGATCCCGTCCCGATGCGCCTTGCCGGCGGCGAGAGCTATGGGGCGTTCGTGACGTACTGCGCCATTGCCTCCGGGGAGATGTCCCCGGACGGCGCTGTCTTCCTGTCGCCAGCCTTCGGGCTGCACTTCCACCCCTCGCCTTTGACATGGACGCTGCTCACCCGCTGGGCCTGGCCCGCGGCCGGCCGTGTGCGGCCCCTGGTGAACCTCCCTGTCGGAGATGTCGCGCGGGACGCCACCGTTCGCCGCATGATCGACCACGATCCCCTCTGCAACCGGCGGTACACGGTGGGCTTCCTCCTCCACCTGCTCTCGATGCAGCGGCGTGTGCCCAAGCCTGATCCAGAATGGCGGACGGCAACCCTGCTGCTGCAGAGCGCGCGCGACCCGATCGTCGACAACCTGGCCAGCGAGGCCGTCTTCGCGGGCAACGCCGCGGTCACGTCGCGGGTGGCTGGGACCGGCTTTCACAGCCTCGTCGCCGACGAGCCGACCTGGGTGGTGGAATCGCTCGCCCAGTGGATCCGCGCCCACGCCGCATCCGCCGTCGCCGTGTGAGGTCGGAGGTGCAGGCGGAGCCCGGCATGTGGCAGCCTCTGCTCGGAGCGACCGTGCTGGCCGCGGTGCGCGCTCGCGTCCGCGTCCGCGTCTTCGGGCGCTTTCCCGAGCGGAATGGCCCGCTGCTGATCCTGACCAACCACCAGCACGACCTGGACTCGGTTGTGGTGCCTGGGCTGGCCATGCTGGCGCCGCCCCTGCAGGTCTCCGTCTGGGCCGTCGGCTCGCAGCGCCTGTTCGAGCCCGGCTTTCTGGCCCCGCGGGTGCCCGGCCTGTGGCGCACCGTGGTCAAGGACCCGCGGTTCGCCCAGCTGCTGCTGGGTGTCGGGGTGCTGCCCCTTGAGAACGAGCCGCTGGCGCGGTCCCTTGTGAGCCTGGCCGCCGAGGTGGCCGCCCGCCATGGCGATCTTCCGGTGAGCGCCGTGCTGTCGGATGCGGCGCTGGCCGACCTCGCCGCCCGGGCGGGAAGGCCGCTCGACGGCCTGCGCCTGCACCACCTCTGGTCGCCGCCCCTGGTGGAGATGCACCCGGCGCCGGTTTCGCTCCTCACCCTGCGCGAACCCCACCGCGAAGAAACCCGCCGCGCCCTGCGCCCGCGGCTGCAGGCCCAGATGTCCGCCGTCACGGGTGCGCTGGGCCGGGGCGAGACGGTGTTTCTAACACCCGAGGGCCGCGTCACCGCCGACGGGCGGATGGGGCGCATGCGGGAAGCCCTGGACCGGCTCCTTCCGGGAACCGGCGGGCGCGTGCACCTGGCCGCCGTCAGCTACGACCCGTTCAGGCGCCGGCGCATGAGCATGCTGTGCCGGCTGGTGCCTCCCACCGCGGCGGCGGACCTGCCGCGGTCGCTGGCGGTGGCGCGGCCCGTCACGGTGAGTCAGCTGTTGGCCACGTGGCTTCGGGCGCACGAGGGCGTTGCGTTCAGCCCGGCGGCTGCAACTGCCGGGGTCCGGGAGCTGCTGGCGGGACTGCCGCGCGCGACGTGGGCGCCACCGGCGCTGCGGGCCGCGCCTGACGCTGAAGTGGAGG
>DATLTP010000171.1:0-3198 GCA_035533535.1 Bacillota bacterium
ATGATGCGGCCCTGGACGCCGTCGAGGGCGTGGGGGCCACACGGGCCCGCCTCCTGCGCGAGCACCTGCTGCACCTGCGCGGCACGACCGGGGTTCTCCGGCGCCGCGCCCCCTGAGCCGTCCTCTGGTAGGCTGGGAGCATGGACATCCCACGCTTGGTGGTCGCCGCGCCTGCCTCCGGCTCCGGCAAGACGACAGTCGCCGTCGCCATCATGGCCCACCTCCGCCGCCGGGGCCTGCGGGTCCAGGGCTGGAAGGCCGGGCCCGACTTCATCGACCCTGGCTTTCACACACTGGCCAGTGGCCATCCGGGCCGGAACCTGGACGGGTGGATGCTCGGCGAAGCGGCGTGCCGCGAGCTGTTCGCTCGCCAACCGGCCGATATCGCCATCATTGAAGGCGTCATGGGGCTCTTCGACGGACGGGCCGGCGCTGGCGGCGCTGGCAGCGCCGCCGAGTTGGCCCGCTGGTTCCGCGCGCCGGTGCTGCTGGTCGTTGACGCCGCAGCGGCTTCGGGGAGCGTGGCTGCGACGGCCTGGGGCTTTGCGACGTTCGATCCGGCCGCGAAGGTCGCCGGCGTGGTCGTGAACCGGGTCGCCGGGGCCTCCCACGCGGAGGCGGTCCGGTCCGGCATGCGTCAACCCGTGTGGGGGATGCTGCCGCGAGATGGCCGCATCGCCGCCCCGGAGCGGCACCTTGGGCTCGTACCCGCGCCTGAGCGCGGACGAGCCTGGGTCGATGCCTTGGCTGATTGGATTGAGCCGCTGCTCGATTGGGACGCCATTCTGGCGGCGGCGCGCAGCGCGCCGCCGCTGGAGGCGCCCGTTCCGATGCTGTTCGCCGGCGAGCCGCAACGGCCGAGAACCCGCATCGCGGTGGCCCGCGACGAGGCCCTCCACTTCTATTACGAGGACGGCCTCGACCTGCTCGTCCACAGGGGGGCGGAGCTCCGGTTCTGGAGCCCTCTGCGGGAGACCCCGCCCGAAGCGGACGTCATGTATTTCGGCGGGGGTTTTCCCGAGATGTTCTACGAGCAGCTCTCTGCGAACCAGCCCGCCCTGGAGGCGGTGCGCGCCTTCCGTGGACCGATCTACGCTGAATGCGGGGGCCTGATCTACCTCGCCCAGGCCGGTACCGACCTCCAGGGGCGCCGCTACCCCCTGGCCGGGGTAATCCCCGGCGAGACGGTCATGACGGAGCGACTGGCCGGGTTCGGCTACCGCGAAGCGGTGGCCGGTCCGGGTAACCCCCTCGTGCGGGAATCCGTCCGCGGGCATGAGTTCCATCACTCGCAGGCGCAGGGCCTGGACCCTGAACGCCCCGCTTGGCTCATGTCCGGCCGCGCGGACGGCTTCGCTGACGGCCGGGTGGTCGCCAGTTACCTGCACGTCCACCTCGCGGCCGCGCCGGCCCTCGCGGAAGGACTGGTCGCATGGCCCGGTCGCTGATGGTCCAGGGCACCGCTTCCCACGTCGGCAAGTCCTGGCTCGTCGCCGGCCTGTGCCGGCTCCTGCGCCAGGACGGCTGGCGGGTCGCCCCCTTCAAGTCGCAGAACATGAGCAACAATGCGGCCGCCCTGCCCGGGGGCGGCGAGATCGGCCGCGCCCAGGCCCTCCAGGCCCTGGCGTGTGGCATCACCCCCACGGCAGACATGAATCCGGTGCTGCTCAAACCCACCAGCGACCGGGGCTCGCAGGTCATCTTGCTGGGCCACCCTGTTGGCGTTTTCAGTGCTGCCGAGTACTACGCCGACGTCCGGCCCCGGGCTTGGGCCGCCATCCAGGCGGCCTACCACCGGCTGGCGGCCGAGTACGACGCCGTGATCCTGGAGGGGGCCGGCAGCCCTGCCGAAGTGAACCTCCACGACCGCGACATCGCCAACATGCGGGTGGCGGAGCTGGCGGACGCCCCCGTCATCCTCGTGGCGGACATCGACCGCGGCGGGGTCTTCGCCGCTGTGGTGGGGACGCTCGAGCTGTTGCCCCAAGGGGAGCGCAACCGCGTGAAGGGCATCGTCATCAACCGCTTCCGCGGCGACCCGGACCTCTTCACCGACGGTGTCCGCTTCCTGCAGGAGCGTACCGGTGTACCGGTCCTTGGGGTCTTGCCCTACCTCGACCTCCGGCTTCCCGAGGAGGACGGCGTGGCTGTCGAGACCAGCCTGAGGGGCGTGGCGGACGGCCACGTCGACATCGTCGTCGTGGCCGTCCCCCGCATCAGCAACTTCACCGACTTCGACGCCCTCGCCCGGACCCCGGACGTGGCCGTCCGCTTCGTGCGGGAGCCTGCGGACCTCGGCCAGCCGGACGCCATCATCCTGCCAGGGTCCAAGAACACCCTGGCCGACCTGGCCTGGCTGCGGAGCCGCGGTTGGGACGCGGCCCTGCGCCGCGTCGAGACCATTGTCGGCCTCTGTGGCGGGTTTCAGATGCTGGGCGAGCGGGTCGACGACCCCCTCGGCGTCGAGGACGGGAGCCCCCGCTCTGCGCCTGGCCTGGGCCGCCTGGACGCCGTCACCACCTTCTCCCCCAGCAAGCGCGCCCTGCCGGCCGTGGCGACCGAGCTCGCCACCGGCGAGCGCCTCCACGGCTACGAGATCCACGCCGGGCAGACCCGGCTCGGGCCCGGCGCCCAGCCTTGGCTGGACGGCGTCGGCTCGGCCGCCCAGTCAGGTGTCCTCGCCACCTACCTCCACGGCCTCTTCGACAACGATGGCTTCCGCCTGCGCTGGGTCAACGGGCTGCGCACCCGCAAGGGCCTGCCGCCCCTGGCCGACGCCGGACCCGGGCCCGTGGCCGTGCAGTCCGCCCTGGATGAGCTGGCCGCGGCCATCCGCCGCCACCTGGACATCGACCGCATCTACCACATGCTGGAGGAGGGGGCCGCCCCGGCCCGCCGAACCCCCTAAGCCTGGGGGTGACCCGTCCTTGCAATCCGCGCTGGCCCATCTGCAGTCCCGCCGCGACCCATTCCTGGCCGAGCTGCAGGGCCTCCTGCGCCAGCCCAGCATCGCGGCCCAGGGCGTCGGCATGGCCGAGACGGCCGAAATCGTCGTCGCCCGCCTCAAAGGCCTTGGCGCCAAGGTCGAGCTGTGCCCGACGTCCGGCTACCCCGTCGTCTACGGCGAGCTCGACGCCGGGGCCAAGCAGACGCTGGTCTTCTACAACCATTACGACGTGCAGCCGCCCGAGCCGCTGG
>DATLTP010000172.1:0-4559 GCA_035533535.1 Bacillota bacterium
CCAGAGCCCGCCGGACCGGGGGCAGTCCACCGGCCGCCGCCGCCGCAGCAGCGCCACAGCCGCCGCCGCCACAACGCCACAGCCGCCGCCGTAGCGGTAGCCGCGGCAGCAACAGCCGTCGCCGCCGCGACCAGCCTGGCCGTGGCGCCCGCCTGAAGGCCAGCCACCAGGAATCACCTCGCGGCCCGCGAAAGCCCATGCCCCGTGGAATCCTCAGCGCAAACGGACGCACCAAGGGAGCCGACCCGCCGCGACACCCGCCTGATTTACGCCGCCCGCAGCCTGCGCGCATTCGGCTTTGGCTACATCGGCGTGCTGCTCGCGCTCTACCTGCAGCACTTCGGCTTCGGCGCCGCCACGCTCGGCCTCTACCTCAGCCTGGCCGCCCTCTGCGGCGCCGGCACCACCTTCGCGTTCTCGCGCATCGCCGACCGCGTGGGTCGCCGCCGCATCCTCATGCTGGCCGCCGCCCTGTACGCCGCATGCGGCCTGCTCCTCTTTCTAGCCCAGGGCCCCGTCCTCATCCTGCTGGCGGCCCTGCCCGGCACCATCCCGCCGGGCGGCAACGGCCTCTTCTCTGCTGTGGACCAAGCCATGCTGGGCGGCCACGACGGCAGCCGCCGGACCTCCGTCTTCGCCCTCTACGGCTTCCTCGGTTCGGGCGCCACGACGCTTGGCTCGCTCGCCGCGGGCCTGCCGGCCTGGCTGCATGCCTCCGGCGGTGTGCCGCTCCTGACTGGCTACCGCGGCATGATGGCGCTCTACGCCGTCCTGGGCCTCGCCATCATCGGCGTGGCCGCGCTCCTTGGCGATGGCGTCGAGGCCGGACCCCGCCCCGAGGTGGCGCGGCCCACGTTCCTCGGCCTGCACCGCTCGCGGGGCCCGATCCTGACCATGGCCGCCCTCTTTGTGGCCGACTCCTTCGGCAGCGGCATGGTGGCCACCGCGCTTCTGGTCTATTGGCTGCACACGCGCCTCGGCATGGACGACGCATCGCTCGCCCTGCTCTTCGCCGCGGTCAGCGTCTGCTCGACCATCTCCTTCCCACTGTCGGTCCCGCTGGCCAAGCGCATCGGCCTGATCAACACCGCCGTCTGGACGCACATCCCGTCGAGCGTGTTCCTTGCGGCCGTGGCCTTTGTGCCCAGCGTCCCGGCTGTGGTCGTCCTGCTGCTGCTGCGCGGCCTGCTGGTGCAGATGGACGTCCCGACGCGCCAGGCCTATATCGCTGCCGTTGTGGACCCGGACGAGCGCGCCGCCGCCGCGGGCGTCACGACCCTGGGCCAGCAGGTCGGGAGCTTCGCGGGCCCCGCCGCCGGCGGCTTCACCCTGACGCTCGGCCCCGCTGTGCCCCTCGTCATCGCGGCTGGCGTGAAGATCGCGTATGATTTGACCTTGTGGCAGCAGTTCCGCCACGTCCCGACGCGCACCTGACTGGATGCACGGGTTCCTCCCGGGCATCGCGGGTTGAAGTAGATGCACGGGTTCCTCCCGGGCATCGCGGGTTGAAGTGGATGCACGGGTTCCTCCCGGGCATCGCGGGTTGAAGTGAGATGCACGGGTTCCTCCCGCGCATCGTTGAGAGGAAGCAGCAGTATGAAGCAGGCCGTGATGGAGACCGACAAGGGTCAGATGACGATCGAGCTCTACCCCGGGGAGGCACCGGGCACGGAGGCCAACTTCGAGAAGCTGGCGAACAGCGGCTTCTACGATGGCCTCACGTTCCACCGCGTGATCCCGAACTTCATGGTCCAGGGCGGCTGCCCCAAGGGCGACGGCACGGGCGGCCCCGGCTGGATGATCAAGTGCGAGACGGACGGCAACCCCCATAAGCACAAGCGCGGCAGCCTCTCGATGGCGCACGCCGGCAAGGACACGGGCGGCAGCCAGTTCTTCATCTGCCACAGCCCGCAGCCGCACCTGGACGGCAAGCACACGGTGTTTGGCCAGGTGACGGAGGGCCTCGAGGTGGTGGACCAGATCCGCCGCGGCGACCACATGACCAAGGTCCGGGTCGAGACTAAGGAAGATTCGTGATGGCGGCGCCATTAGGCGCCGCCACCAACACCGCTTATTCGGCGGCGTTCTACCTATGGGTGCTGGCCGAGGCCGGCATCTTCGTGGTCACCCGCCGGCGGGCCGGCGACCGGTCCGGCGACCGCGCCTCCGCCCTTGTCGTCATCGTGGGCATAATCGCGGCCCTCACCATCAGCTTCGGCCTGCCGTTCCTCAACCCGGTCCTGCTCCCGCCCACTTGGTCATGGGTGGGCATCGGCTTCCTGGTGGCCGGCGTCGCGCTGCGGGTGTGGTCCGTCGCGACCCTCGGCCGCTACTTCTCCCTCCGCGTGACCATCCAGTCGGCCCACCGCCTGGTCGACTGGGGGCCCTATCGCCTCTTGCGCCACCCCGCCTACAGCGGGAGCATGCTGACGCTGGTGGGGGTGCCCCTGGCCGTCCGCGAGCCGGTGGGCGCCGTCCTGGTCCTGGCCATCGCCCTGATCGCCTTCGCCTACCGCATGCGGATGGAGGAGCGGGCGCTGGCGGACGCGCTTGGGGACGACTACCGGGCGTACATGGGCCGCACCTGGCGCGTGGTGCCCTGGGTCTGGTAGGTCAGGCCAGGTAGCGCAGGCCGGGGTTGGTGCGGGGCAGTGAGCGGCCGAAGTCCTTGCAGATCCGGACCAGGAGGGGGATGCGGGCGGCGGTGTCCGCGCGGAAGCCGAGGTCGGCGGCCTTGGCCTGCGCGCTGGCCAGGAGGCTGGAGAGCAGGCTGGGCGGGGCGGGCGCGCGGGGCGCCGACCTTGCCAGGCGGAGGTAGAGGTCGCGGGCGGCCTCCGCTGCGACGTTATACCCGACCTTGTCGATCGGTGGGCCGAACGACAGGTCCAGGGCGTGGGCGATGGCCAGCCCAGCCAGGGTCATGGCTGCGGTGAGGTCGCCTGTGCCGGGCTCCGGCTTGGCGCAGAAGGCTTCCCATGCGTCGACCGCCCAGTCCTCGGCGAACTCCAGGGCCTCGGCCTGGGGGACGGCGCGCACGTACTCGGCCAGGGCCGGCAGGGCAGCGTCCCCGGCCTGATCGGCCAATTCGCGGGCGGTGAAGGGGCGGATCAGGCCCGGGGCATCCTCAGCGCTCAGCCGACGGAGCTGCTCGACCATGTCCATACCTCGTAGGATAAGCTTTCCACAGGGGTGGAGACGTGGCGGTCCTCCGGGTCGTCCTGATGCTGCTGGTTGCCGTGGTGGGTGTGGTGGTGGCTGCCCGGGCCGGCGGCCGGCGCTGGCTACCGTTTCTCCTGGCCGGGGCCGCCGGCTGGATCGTGGCCCAGGTCGTGAAGACGGTATTTGCCCTGCCGATCCTGATGTCCCATGGCGCATCGGCTGCTCCCCTCATCGCCACCGCGGCCTGGTACCCTTTCTTTGCCGCGCTTTTGCCGGGGGTCTTCGAGGAGCTGGCCAAGTGGGTGCCCCTGCGGTCGATGCGGGTGTCCGACCGCGGCCAGGCCCTGGCCCTGGGCCTGGGTGTGGGCGCGATCGAGGTCCTCAGCGTGGCGCTGCCCCTGCTGTTCCTGCCGGGGGCGTCGAGCGCGACCGCGGCCGCCGTCGGGGTCGCCGTCTGGGAGCGCATCTGGGCCGTGACCCTGCACGCGGGGCTGGCCACCATCGACGGCGCCGCCGTGGCCCTGGGGCGCGGGCGGTGGCTGCTGGCGGCCATGGCGCTGCATTTCCTGGCGAACCTCCCCGCGGGGGAATACCAGCGGCTGTCGCTGCTGGGGTCGCCCAGTGCGCGGACCGTGCTGA
The DNA here is from genome assembly GCA_035533535.1 of Bacillota bacterium. Lineage (GTDB taxonomy): Bacteria > Bacillota > Sulfobacillia > RBS10-35 > JAJYVM01 > JAJYVM01. The sequence continues at coordinate 3,799 of DATLTP010000172.1, forward strand.
TCGCCACGGAGATCCTGGTGGTCGCGTTCGCCCTGGCGGCCCTGTGGATCGGCCGGCGGCTCTGGCGGTCGGCAGGTGAGGCGGCCTCCCCTGGACAATAGCGCGGCATGACGATCGAGAGGGCCCGCTCAGCGCGCAGCGCCGTTTACGCCGACGGGGGCATGGTCTGCACCGGCCACCCCCTGGCCACCGCCGCGGGTGCCGATGTCCTCCGCCGCGGGGGCAACGCGGCCGACGCCGTGCTGGCCGCCGCTGGGGTGCTCAGCGTCGTCCAGCCGATGATGTGCGGCCTCGGTGGCGACACGTTCTGCGTCTGGTATGGGCACGACGGCCAGGTTGAGGCACTGTCCGACTCCGGCGCCGCGCCGGCGCTGGCCACCCCGGAGGCGTACCACGCGCTTGGGCACGGGGAGCGGATGCCCGGCCGCGGCATGCTGTCGGCGTCGGTGCCGGGCGCGGTGGACGCCGCCTTCACGGCCCTGCGCCGCTGGGGCAGCGGCCGCTTCGACATGGAGGCGCTGTGGGCGCCTGCCGTGGCCTACGCGCGCAACGGCCACCGCCTCATGCCGCGGGTGGCGCACCACCTGGGCCTGGCGCGCGATGCCCTGGCCCAGTATCCGGCGAGCGCGCGCATCTACCTGCGGCCGGACGGGACTCCGCTGCGGACGGGCGACCCGCTGGTGCAGGCCGACTACGCCCGGAGCCTGGAGCTGGTCGCGCGCGGCGGGCCTGAGGTGCTCTACCGGGGGGCGCTGGCCGAG
>DATLTP010000173.1:0-37084 GCA_035533535.1 Bacillota bacterium
CAAGCTGGCCAGCACGGGCGGCTTTCTGCGCGAGGGCAACACGACCCTGATCATCGGCGTCGATGACGAGCGCGTCGACGAGGTCGTCGGCGTCATCCGCAAAATCTGCCACGCTCGCGAGCAGCTGGTCACCCCGCTCTCGCCGCTGGGCGGGCCTGTCGAGTCCTACGTGCCCTACCCGGTCGAGGTGATGGTCGGCGGCGCCACGATCTTCGTGCTCAACGTCGAGCGCTTCGAGAAGGTCTAGTGCAGCCGGGTACGGCCGATGGCGTGCCAGTCTCCACGGACGCGACGGGCCACGCGCGGCCGAACCTACCGCGCAAAGCCCCGGCCATCCCCGCCGCCAACGCCATGCCGGCGACGGAGCCTGGCCTGCGCGGCGTCATGGGCGCCGAACGGCTGCGCCGGCTCCTCGCGGCTGGCCGTGGCGCCCACGCCTACCTCATCGTCGGCCCAGACGGCAGCGGTCGGCGGACGGCCGCGCTCGCCCTTGGGTCGGCGCTGCTCTGCCAGAGCCCTGATCCCCAGCACGATGCCTGCGGGGCGTGCGCCTCCTGCGGCGCCCTCTCGACGGGCAGCCATCCCGATCTCCATGTGCTGGCCGGCCACCGCCTGGAGGATGCCAAGACCCTCACCCACGCTGCCGCGCTCCGCCCCCACCACGGTGGCCGCGCGGTCTTCGTCCTGCCTGACGCCGACGGCATCACCCCGGAAGCCGTCGCCGTCCTGCTCAAACCCATCGAAGAGCCGGCGCCAGGGACCACCTTCATCCTGACGGCCCTGTCCCCGGACCACGTGCCCGAGACCATCGTCTCGCGCTGCCAGGTGGTGCCCATGCTGCCGGTCCCCGGTCCGGATCTGGTCGACTGGCTCAAGGCCCGCGGCGTGGCGCCCCAGTTGGCGCCGGACTTGGCCGAAGCGGCCGGCGGCCGCCCCGGGCAGGCAGTCCAGTTGTCGCAGGACCCCGAGTGGCGGGCTCGCCGCGATGCGGCTGCACATTGGGTGGCCGGGGCAGGCGCCAGAACCCTCGGCGAGGCGCTCGGCCAAGCTGCGGCCGCCGCGGAGGCGACCGATCTCGGGGAGGTCCTGGCGGCCCTGCGCGCGGAGGCCGCCAGCGCAGCCATGGCTGGGGACTGGGACGGCGTGGAGCGGGCCGCTCGGGGCTTCGATGCCGCTGTGGCGGCCGCGGCCGCCCTGGAGAGCCATGTCGGCGTCCGGCTGACCTGGGAGGTCCTGGCGGTTCGCTTGCGGGGTCTCTCCCGCGTTCGCTATAATCGCCCCAAACGCTGAAGTCTTCAGATTCTGCGAGGCTGATTTCGAAAGGACGTTAACGCGTGCCGACCGTAGTCGGAGTGCGCTTTCGCAGTGCCGGCAAACTCTATCATTTCGATCCCGGCGGGCTGGACTGCAGCCGCCTGGACCGGGTCGTCGTGGAAACCGCCAACGGAACCGAGATTGGCCGCGTGGTCACGGAAGCGATGGACAAGCCAGCCGAGGACATGAACCTGCCACTGCGCCGAATTCTGCGCAAGGCCACCACCGAGGACCGCGACCGCCAGAGCCAGAACCGCACGCTGGCCGACGATGCGCTGATGCTTTGCAAGCGTCGCGTGCAGGAGATTGGCCTTGCCATGAAGCCGGTCGAAGCAGAGATGGCCTTCGATGGCTCCCGCGTCACCATCTCGTTCACGGCGGACGATCGCATCGACTTTCGCGACCTCGTGCGCGACCTCACGCAGCGCCTGCACGCCAAGATTGAGATGCGCCAGATCGGAGCGCGTGACGAAGCCAAAGTTCTGGACGGCATCGGCCCCTGCGGGCAGCAGCTATGCTGCACACGCTGGCTGACGGAATTCAAGCCCATCTCGATCAAGATGGCCAAGCTGCAGGGCCTCGCCCTGAACCCCGGCAAGCTGGCCGGCGTCTGCGGGCGCCTGAAATGCTGCTTGCGCTACGAGATTGAGAACTACGCCGAGGGCGAAAAGCCAATGCCCAACATCGGCGCCACCGTGCACACCAGCGAGGGCGAGGGCCGGGTGGTCGGCGTCTCGGTCCTGTCGCGCAAGGTCAGCGTGCTGCTCGACGACGGCGCCAAGTGGTTCTCGGTCGACGAGGTCTTTGGCGGCAACGGCTGCGGTAGCGGGGGCGGCGGCGGTAGCGGGAACGGCGGCTGCAGCTGCGGCCGTGGCTGAGGCCGGCCCTGGCCAGCTGATCCTTTGCCCGACCCCCGTCGGTAACCTCGAGGACATCACCCTGCGGTCGCTGCGTGCCCTCCGCGAAGCCGACGTGGTCTTCGCGGAGGACACCCGCCACACCCGGATCCTGCTTGACCACTACGGTATCCGCGCGCCGCTGCGCTCCTGCCACGACCACAATGAATTGGAACGCGCGACCGATGCGGTCGCGCGCATCGAACGCGGGCAGCGAGTTGTGGTGGTGAGCGATGCCGGGACGCCGGGCATCGCCGACCCCGGCTTCCGGGTGGTGGCCGCCGTGATCGCGCGCGGCCTTCCCGTCACGGCGCTGCCCCGCCCCTCCGCACTCTTGCCCGCGCTCACCATGTCAGGGTTGCCGACCGCGCCGTTCTGCTTTCTCGGGTTTCTGCCGCGCCGTCCGGGCGCCCGCCGGGAGAGCCTCCGCTGGGCGCTTGGCCTGCCGTGCACCGGGATCGCCTACGAGGCGCCCCATCGAGTTGCGGCCACCCTGCGTGAAGCGGCGGCGCTGGAGCCAGCCCGGCCGGCGGCCCTCGTGCGCGAGGTGAGCAAGGTGCATGAAGAGGTCGCCCGCGGCACCCTGGCCGAATTGGCGGCGCGCTATACGGATGCGGCTCCACGTGGGGAAATCACGCTGCTCTGGGGGCCGGCCGCCGCCTCGGTGATCCGGCAGGCGCAGGAGCCGGAAGACTTCGCCGCTGCTGTGGCCCGCGGCCTGGCGGAGGGGCTCAGCCCACGCCGGGCCGCGCGCCGGGCGGCTCGGGCCGCTGGCCTGCCCGAGCGGCAGGCCTACGACCGCTGGCTCCGTACGGCAGCCCCCGCAACCAACGCTGGTGAGGACGGCGCGGTGGAGCCGCAGCGGCCGTAGGCCATCTCAGCCGGCTCTAGCCGACCTTGGTGACCATGGCCTCCATGCAGCTGTGGCACACGTTCTTGCCCATGAAGTTGACCACGTCCTGGGCGTTGCCGCAGAAGATGCAGGCGGGCTCGTACTTGCGGAGGATAATCTTGTCGCCGTCGACGTAGATCTCCAGCGAGTCGCGCTCCGCGATATCCAGGGTGCGCCGCAGTTCGATGGGGATGACGACTCGCCCCAGCTCGTCGACCTTGCGGACGATGCCGGTAGACTTCATCATGTGGAACCGCCTCCTTCAGTGATGGCAGGTCGAGGTGCGATGCCGACGATACCAATCCTGCCAGAATAAGTCAACCCTGAATTTGCCCTTGGTGGCGGGGCCCGCTACAATGGAGCCTGCGAAGACGGGGACGCGGCGCGGGAGCATGGGCCGCCGCAGCGAGCCGGCGAGAGTGGAAGGCCGGCGCGGCCGACGCGGTGCGATGGCCCCCGAGCGAACCGTCCGGAAGGGCGGCGGCAGGCACCGTTACAGGCCAGAGCGAGTCCCCGCCGGAAGCGGCTGGGGAGAAGCAGGGTGGTACCGCGAGAGTGCGCCTCTCGCCCCTACGGGGCGAGAGGCGTTTTTTCGCGCAGGGGGGAGGTTATCCAGATGTCGGTCTTTTCGCTCACGGTGGCGATCGACTACAGCAACGGCGACCCGCACATCGGCCACGCCTACGAGAAGGTCGCGGCGGACGCCTTGGCGCGCTACCGGCGGCTTCAGGGCGATCAGGTCTCGTACGTCATGGGCACCGACGAGCACAGCCTGAATGTGGCCCGCGCGGCCCGCGAGCAGGGCCTCACGCCCCAGGCTTACTGCGACAAGATGGCGGCCGTTTTCCGCGGCACCTGGGACGCCATGGGGATCTCCTACAGCTCGTTCTTTCAGACGTCCGACCCTCGCCACGTGCGCGCGGTCCAGGACCTGGTCAGCCGCATCCATGATGCGGGCCACGTCTTTTCCGGCACCTACCGCGGATGGTACTGCCCGTCCTGCGAGGCCTTCTACACGGAGAAGGACCTGGTGGACGGCAGCTGCCCGATCCACAAGCGGCCCGCCGTGGAGATCGAGGAGGAGAACTACTTCTTCCGGCTCTCGGCCTTCCGCGACCGCCTGCTGGCGCACCTGCGCGAGCATCCGGAGTTCATCCGCCCCGACAGCCGCCGCCACGAGATCGAGAACGTCCTGGCCGAGGGCCTGGAGGACGTGAGCATCTCCCGCGGCAACATCGACTGGGGCGTGCCCCTGCCGTGGGATCCCAAGCAGGTCGTCTACGTGTGGTTCGACGCCCTGATCACGTACCTGTCGGCCATCGGCTACGGGTGGGACCAGGAGAGCTTCGCGCGCTTCTGGCCGGCGGATGTGCACTTCATTGGCAAGGACATCACGCGCTTTCACTGCATCATCTGGCCCGCGATGCTGATGGCCGCGGGCCTGCCGCTGCCGCGAACCGTCTTCGGCCACGGCTTCCTCAGCGTGAACGGCGAGAAACTCAGCAAGTCGACGGGCAACATCATCGACCCCATTGCGTTCCAGCGCCGGTATGGGCGGGACGCGACGCGGTACTACCTGTTGGCGGAGACGCCCTTCGGGCAGGACGGCAACATTGCCGCGGAGTCGTTCGTGAAACGGTACAACTCGGATCTGGCAAATGACCTGGGCAACCTGGTCTCCCGGACAACCGCGCTCGTCGATCGCCATTTCCAGGGCCGGGTTCCGGAGCCGGGCGAAAGGGACCAGTTGGATCAGGTCGCGGCCGAGTCCGTCTCCGCAGCCGCTGAGGCGATGGACGACCTGCGAATTCATGACGCGACCGCCGCTCTGTGGCGGCTGGTCAATCGCGCCAACAAGTACGTGGACGAGACGGCCCCGTGGCGGGCAGACGTTACCTCTGCCCGCCGGTCCGAAGTGCTCTACAACCTCTGCGAGGTCATCCGCATCCTGGCCATCGCCCTGCAGCCGTTCTTGGTCGACGCCCCGAAGGAGATCTGGACGCAGCTGGGCGGCGACCCAGCCGAGCTTGCGAACAGCCATTGGGGCGACACCCGCTGGGGCGGTCTCAGGGCCGGCCAGCAGATCCACCGGGGTGCCCCCCTGTTTCAGCGTCTGGACGCGGATGAGGTCATCAGCAAGGCGGAGGGATTCAGGGTGACGACGACGCAGTCGGAGGAACCAGGTGCCCATACCATCAGCATCGAGGAGTTTCGCAAAGTCGACCTGAGATTGGCCGAGGTCCTGAGCGCCGAAAAGGTGAAGGGCGCCGACCGTCTGCTGAAACTCCGGTTACGGGTGGGCACCTCGGAGCGGGAGATCGTGTCGAGCATCGCGCAGCACTATCAGCCCGAAGAGCTCGTCGGCAAGCAGATCGTGGTTGTGGCCAACCTGGAGCCGGCGACCATCCGGGGTGTGCGGTCGGAGGGCATGCTGCTGGCGGCCTCGACGTCAGATGGCCAATTGGCGCTGGTGGTGCCGGAGAAGAATCTGCCGTCCGGAATCCAGGTCAAGTGATCGACAGCCACTGCCACCTGACGGCGGAGGCCTTCAAAGAGGACCTGCCGTCCGTCCTGGTCAGGGCGCGGGCTGCCGGCGTCACGCGCATGGTCACCATCGGCACGTCGCCAAAGGACTGGGGTTCGGCCCTGGCCCTCGCCACGGCCGAACCCGACGTCGCCTGCGCCTGTGGCGTTCATCCGCATGAAGCGGGGGATGGGGGCTGGGAGGGCCTTCAGGCCCTCCCAATCGTGGCCGTGGGCGAGATCGGCCTCGATTACCACTACGACTTCGCCCCGCGAGACAAGCAAAAGGACGCGTTCGCGGCTCAGGTCCAGCTGGCTCACGCAAGGTCGCTGCCGATCATCATCCACGAGCGGGAAGCCGCTGACGACGTCCTCGCCATTCTCGACCGCGAAGGTTGCCCGCCGGGTGTCTGGCACTGCTTCTCCGGCGACGAGCACCTGGCGCGCGAGGTCCTCGCAAGGGGCCTCCACCTCGGCTTCGGCGGGCTGGCCACCTTCCCAAAGGGCACGGAAGGGATTCGGGCAGCCGCTCGCGACTGCCCCGCGGACCGCCTCCTCTTAGAGACGGATGCGCCGTATCTGGCGCCCGTTCCCCACCGCGGCCGCCGGAATGAACCCGCCTTCGTGGCGGACACGGCCCGGTTCCTCACGGAGCTTCGGGGCGAGCCCGTGGACGGTTCCCCCGCCGTGGCCCTTTTCGGGCTATGAGCGACCTGGGCGCGACTCTGTCGCGCCATGGCATCCGGCTGGACAAGTCCTTTGGCCAGCACCTGCTGGTCGATCCCAGCGCCCTGCGCAAGATCGTGGATCTGGCCGAGATCAAGCCCGGTGAGCGGGTGCTGGAGATCGGGCCAGGGGCGGGGAACCTGACCCTGGCCCTTTGCGCAGCCGGTGCCCACGTGGAAGCCGTCGAATTGGACCGCCGCTGGGATGGTGTTCTGTCTGAGCGGCTTGCCGGCCAGGACGTCACCCTGACATGGGGAGATGCGCTGAAAGCGGATCTCCCGCCCGCGGACAAGCTGGTCGCGAACCTACCTTACAATGTGGCCGGCCCGATCCTGGGGCGCGTGCTCCCCATGAGCCTGCACCTATATGTCTTCGCGCTGCAGCTGGAAGTGGCGGAGCGCGCGGTCGCCCAAGTGGGCGACCCGCGTCACGGATCGCTGTCGCTCTTCATCGCCTACTATGGACGCGCCCAACTGGCGCTGCGGATTCCGCCCGGCGCCTTCCTCCCGCCGCCGAAGGTGCGTTCCGCCATCGTGCGTATCCGGCCGCATTCCGCGGCGCCGGTGGATGTTGCCGTTGACCGGCTCTTCCCCGTCATCCGCACAGCGTTCACCCATCGCCGCAAGACCATCGCCAACGCGCTTGGCGTTCGTCCCGAGCTGATCCGCGCCGCGGGCGTGGATCCCCTGCTCCGGCCGCAAATGCTGTCACTCCATGACTTCGCGGCGCTGGTCCGCGCCGGTGTATACTAATACCGCGAAGGCGCATGCCTAGGAGGCTCGCGGCTTGCAATTCATCAGCCCGACCAAGGGCGCGCTCAGCTTCGATCAAATGTTCGCCGAGATCGTCGCCTACGTCGAGGAAGAGCCCGGTGCGGCCTACAAGCTGATCATCGGGACCGACTCGCAGGCGCGCGAGAACTCCATCGCCTTCGTCTCCGCCGTCGTCATCCACCGCCAGGGCAAGGGCGCCCGCTACTTCTACCAGCGCCGCGTGCAGCGCCGCATTTTCTCCCTGCGCCAGAAGATCTTTTTTGAGACTTCGCTCAGCCTCGGCCTCGCCGGCCGCCTCGCCGAGCGCATGTCCGAGAACGGATACGCTCGCCTGAATTTGGAGATCCACCTCGACGTGGGGCCCAACGGCGAGACGCGCGAGTTGATCCGCGAGATCGTCGGCATGGTCACCGGCAGCGGTTTCGACGCCAAGATCAAGCCCGATTCCTACGGCGCCTCAAAGGTCGCCGACAAGTACACGAAGTAAGTGGTGACGGGCTCGGCCACCCTTGACACCCCTGGAAGCCTGCCTTTATACTAGTCGGCTTTTGACGGGCGGCCCCGCCCATGGTAAGATGGGCGGCGTAGGATGGCCGCAGAAGGGGTGGATCCATGGCAACGCGCCACAACGTCCTCTCCAACATCAAGACGGGACTCGACGGCCTGGTCGGCCAGCGGGTTCTAATCCGGGCGAACAAGGGCCGCCGCAAGATCGTCGAGCGGGAAGGCACCCTGGAGAAGACATACACGAACCATTTCATCGTCCGCCTCGACGAGGATCGCCAAAACCGGCTCGTCTCCTACTCCTACGCCGACCTGTTGACGGAGATCGTCGAACTCAGCCTCTGCGGCCAGGAGGGGCGCCAGAAGTTCGAGGTCACCGCCAGCTAAGCCGTCGACGGGGAACCCGCGCCGCGAACTTGTGCCGCCACGCATCAGCGTGGCGGCGCTTGCGTTTCCGGGGCCGCTTCACCGTACGCCGCTCCGAGCCTCCCGGCCACCCGACCGGTGATCAGGGGCGTCTGGCCGGCGTTGCCGGGCGGCCTCGGGATGGTGGAAATGGCAGAAGTGCGGCCTGCCGGGGCGGTCGCTGCCTGGGTACGGTGGGCGGCCTGGGGGCAGTCTACACCCCCGGATGGCGGCAAAACGGGATGCGCGTAAGGTGCTTGTGATTGTGGGCGGAGGCGAGGCCAAGGAGGGCGAGGCGCCGATCCTGGCGCGCGTCGTCGACCTGGCCGGTGGCCGGGGCTCCCGCATCCTTGTCTGCACCGTGGCCTCCGAGGAGCCGGAGGCGGCAGCGGCGCCGTACCTGGAGGCCTTCCCCCGCCTGGGGGCGGCGCAGGCGCAGGCGCTGCACGTGCCCGACCGGGCGGCGGCGTGCTCGCTGGAGGCCCTGCGCCAACTCAGGGCTGCCACGGCCGTGTATTTCGTGGGCGGGGACCAAATTCGCATCACCGCCTTGATCGGTGGCACTCCGCTCGAGCGCGTGCTGCGGCGCCGCTTCGCAGAAGGGCTGCTGGTGGCGGGTACGAGCGCTGGGGCCTCCGCAGTCAGCTCGACCATGGTCGTCGGCGGCGAGGCTGAGGTTGCGCCCCAGATGAACGCCATCCGCCTGGCGCCCGGCCTGGGCCTGTTGCCCGGCGTGGTCGTCGACCAGCACTTCGCCCAGCGGGGCCGCATCGGCCGCCTGCTGGCGGCCCTGGCCTGCAACCCCCGGCCGCTGGCCCTGGGCCTGGACGAGGATACGGCAGCGGTCGTTCAGGACGGGAGCCTGCAGGTGCTGGGCTCCGGGGCCGTCACCATCTGCGACGGCCGCCGCTCCGTTTTCACCAACGTCTCGGACACGGCACCCGGCCAGCCCCTGGCCCTGGCGGGCGTGTCGCTGCACGTGCTGCCTTCGGGCTACGGATTCGATCTCCGGCGCAGGCGGCCGCTCCGGCCAGGGGCGGCGGACCGCCGCGCACCATCAGGAGGGCGTCCCCTTGCGGATCCTTGAAGCCCGGGCCATCGAGGGCCCAAACGTCCATGGCCGTTTCCCGGTGGTGGTCGCCCGGGTCGATCTCGGCCCGGCCGCGGAGCGGATGAGCCGGGACTGGCCCGGGTTCGGCGACCGGCTGGTCGCCGCGCTCCCCGGCCTGCAGGAGCACCACTGCGGCCTCGGCCGCCCCGGCGGCTTCATCGAGCGGCTGACGGAGGGCACGCTGCTTGGCCACGTGGTGGAGCACGTCGCCCTGGAGCTGCAGACCCTGGCCGGCTGCACGGTGTTCTACGGCAAAACGCGCCAGGAGCGGGGCAGCGTGTTCTGCATCGTCTTCGAGCACGAGTGCGGCGACGTGGGGCTGGCGGCCCTGGACGTGGCCATCCGGCTCGTCTGCGACGCCCGCGACAACGCCCCCCTCGATGTGGCGGCGGACGTGGAGGTGCTGCGGGCCCTGTTCGCGGAGCGGGGGGTCGGCCCCAGCACGCGCGCCCTGATGGCCGCGGCGTCGGTCCGCGGCATCCCCGTGCGGCGCCTGGGGGAGGGGTCCTGGCTCCAACTTGGCTACGGTCGCCATCAGCGCCGCGTTCGCGCCGCGCTCACGTCCCGTACCCCAGCCCTGGCCGTTGACCTGGCCGGGGATAAGACGATGACCAAGCGTCTGCTGCGGGCGGCGGGCATCGAGGTCCCCGACGGCGAGGTGGCCACCACGGCGGCGGAGGCCGTCGCTGCCTCCCGCCGGCTGGGCTTCCCTCTGGCCGTCAAGCCCATCGACGGCAACCATGGCCGGGGCGTCACCCTGCAAATCGAAAGCGTGCGTGAAGTGCGCGCGGCCTACCGCCTGGCGCACCAGCACACGGAGCGGGTGATCGTCGAGCGGTACATCGCCGGCCGGCAGTACCGCGTGCTGGTGGTGGGCGGGGCCGTGGTCGCCGCGGCGGAGCGCCTGCCGGCCCAGGTGGTCGGCGATGGGCAGCGGAGCATAGCGGACCTGGTGGCGGCGACCAACCGCGACCCCCGGCGCGGCACTGGTCATGAGCGCCCGCTGACGCGCATCGCCCTGGACGACGCCGCCATCGGCTTGCTGCAGCGGCGGGGGATGAGCCCGGAGAGCGTTCCTCCAGACGGCCAGGCCGTTTTCTTGACCGATGCGGCGAACCTCTCAACTGGCGGCACGGCCGTCGATGTCACCGAAGCCATGCACCCGAGCGTGGCGGAAGCCTGCCGCCGCGCGGCCGCCGTGCTGGGCCTGGACGTGGCGGGGGTCGACCTGGTGGCCGAGGACATCGGCGCGCCCCTGCGCCCGGGGGCCTGGGCCGTCATCGAGGTCAACGCTTCCCCGGGGCTGCGGATGCACCACCACCCCTCCAGCGGGCAAAGCCGCGATGTGGCGGGAGCCATCGTGGATTGGCTCTTCCCGCCGGGGGCGGCCCACAGCGTCCCGCTGGTGGCCGTGACCGGCACCAACGGCAAGACGACCACGGCGCGCGTGGTGGCGGCGGCCCTGGCGGCGGCGGGCCTGCAGGTGGGCCTCACCAGCACCGAGGGCGTCTACGTGGGCGGCCGCCAGGTGCGGGCCGGCGACTGTGCCGGACCCGAGAGCGCCGCCGACCTCCTCTGTGACCCCGAGCTCGATGCCGCCGTCCTTGAGACGGCCCGCGGGGGGCTCCTGCGGGGCGGCCTCGGGTTCGAGCGCTGCGATGTGGCCGTGGTGACCAACCTCAGCGCCGACCACCTGGGCCAGGGCGGAATTGACTCCCTGGCCGACCTGGCGCACGTCAAGGCCCTGGTCGTGGAGGCCGTGCGTCCGTCGGGCTTCGCGGTGCTCAACGCCCAGGACCCCTGGGTGGCGGCGATGGCGGACCGGTGCCGGGGGCAGGTGGCGTACTTCGCCCTGCGGCCGGAGCTTCCCGTTCTGCGGGCCCACATGGCCGCCGGCGGGGTGGGCGCCTTCGTCCGCGAGGCTGCCCTGGTGTACTTCGACGGCCGCGGCGAGCGCGTGCTGTGTCCGGTCGCCGAGCTGCCGCTCGCGCTTGGCGGTGCCGCCCTGTACAACATTCAGAACGCCCTGGCGGGAGCTCTGGCCGCCCTGTGCGCCGGTGTCCCCGAGCCCGTGGTCGCCGGTACCCTGCGCCGCTTCGGCGACAACCCCGGCCGCTTCGAGCGGCGCGAGCTCTCCGGCGTCACGGTGGTGATGGACTACGGCCACAACCCGCGCGGTATGGCGGCCACGCTCGTGGCGGCGCGGAAGCTGGGCCAGGGCCGTCTGATCGCGGTCCTGGGGGTGCCAGGCGACCGCCGCGACGACCTGATCCTGGCCGCCGGCCGCACGGCGGCCCTGTGCGACATCGCCGTTGTGCGGGAGGACGCGGACCGCCGCGGGCGGAAGCCGGGGGAGACCGCGGCCCTGCTGATGCTGGGCGCCGAGAAGGCCCGCGTGCCCCGCGAGCGTGTGGAGGTCGTGCTGGACGAGGGCGCCGCCGTGAGTCGCGCCCTGGCCCGGGCCGCGCCTGGAGACACGGTGGTGGCGTTCTTCGAGCGCCGCGCCGCCGTGGAAATGGCGCTGGCCGAGGAGCTGACCCCGGACTCGGCTGCGGTGCACGCAGGGGAATAGGCCCAGGCCATGGCGAAGCCATGGCTCGTGCAAGTTCGGGTGCCCGCCAAGCTGAATTTGGACCTGCGGGTCGGAGCCCGGCGGGCGGACGGCTACCACGCCGTTTCGACGGTGATGCAGGCGGTGGCGCTGTTCGATGTCGTGGCGCTCAGCGACGACGTCGAACACCGCCTTTCCGTCAGCGGGTTCGCCGTGCCCACGGGCCCTGAGAATCTTGCCCTGCGCGCGGCGGCCGCGTTACCCCAAGGCTCCCCGGTGCACATCGGCCTGCGGAAGCGCATCCCCCCAGGCGCGGGCTTGGGCGGTGGCTCCGCCGACGCGGCGGCTGTCCTGGTGGGCTTGAACGCCCTCTGCCGCCTGGGCCTGACCGACGATGAGCTGGCCCGCATCGGCGCCACGCTCGGAAGCGATGTGCCGTTCTTCATTCGCGGCGGGCGACAGAGGGCCACCGGGCGTGGTGAGATCCTTGAGCCGCTCCCATCCCTGGCCCCGGATCCTTTGGTGATCGTCAAGCCACCCTTCGGCGTGTCCACGCGCGATGCATACGCCTGGTTCGATGAGATCGGCCCCGGCGGAAGCGACAATGACCTCGAAGCGGCCGTGTTCGCGCATCATCCTGAGCTGGCCGCCGCAAAGGCCGAGCTGCTGGCCGCCGGCGCGCCGCGCGCCCTGATGTCCGGCAGCGGGTCTGCCCTTTACGCCGTGGTGCCCTCGATGCGGAAGGCGCGGGCGGCGGCCCGCGCCTTCCGCGAGCGCGGTTGGTGGGCGACGGCCACAACGTTCTTCCCCGGCGGTGTGACATGGTCGGTGGTGTGATCTTGGCCGGGCGCCGCAACAACGGCCGCCTGCGTGACTCGGCCCCGGATGCGGAGTACGAGTCACTGATCCCCATCGGGGGCCGGCCAATGGGGGCCTGGGTGGTCAGGGCCATGCACTCCGCCTGCGAGCGGCTGGTGGTCGTTGGCCCGGAGGGGCTGGGCGCCGCGGCCCTTTTGCCCAGCCCCAGCCTGCTGGACAATCTCCAGCGCGGGGTCGCCGCAATTGGGGCCGTCGATGAGATTCTGGTGGCGACCGGGGACGCGCCCATGATGACGGCCAAGGGGCTGGGGCAGTTTCTGGCCGGAAGTCGCGGAGCGGGGCTTGGCTACCCCATTGTGCCGCGAGCCGTCTGCGAGGCGGCCTTCCCGGGCACGAAGCGCACGTACGTCCGCGCCGATGGGAGGCAGTATACCGGAGGCAACTGCTTCTACCTGAAGCCGGAAGCCGTGGCGCCGCTCCTGGGGCAGCTGGAGACCTTTTACCTTGCCCGCAAGAATCCCCTGCGGCTGGCGAGGCTCTTTGGATTCGGGACTGTCCTGGCGCTGGTCACGGGCCGGGCGCGGGTTGCCACACTGGAGGCCATCGCCTCGCGGCGGCTGGGGGCGCTGGCACGCGCCGTGCTTTGTGACGACGCCGGCATCGGCACTGATTGCGATAAACCCAGCGACATTGCGGTCGCGGAAAGGGCGCTTGCAGCATGCGCCGCAGCCAGCGGATCGCGGCCCTGATCCAGCGCCTGGTCGAGCAGCCCGGCCGCGTGTTCACGCTGACGGAGTTCGCCAAAGAATTCGGCGCGGCCAAATCCAGCATCAGCGAGGACCTGGCCCTGGCGCGCGAAACCTTCGCCGACGCGGACCTCGGCCGAATCGAGACCTATCCGGGCGCCGCGGGCGGAGTCACCTACCTGCCCGTTCGCTCGCCGGCCCGCATCGCCAAGTCGACAGCCGCCCTGGCGGCGGTGCTCGCCGCGCCGGACCGGATCCTGGCCGGTGGCTTCGTCTATATGACCGACATCCTGTTCTCGCCGTCCTGGGCTCAGAGCATCGGCGACGCGTTCGCCACCACGTTCGCCGGCGCCGGCGCGGAGTATGTGGTGACGGTCGAGACCAAGGGAATCCCCATCGGCCTGATGACGGCGCGGGCCCTGGGCCGGCCCCTCGTGCTGCTGCGCCGGGACAGCCGGGTCACCGAGGGATCCTCGGTATCCATCAACTATGTCTCCGGCAGTGGGCAGCGGATTGAGACCATGTCGCTGCCGCGCCGGGCCCTGCCCCAGGGGGCCCGCGTCCTGCTGGTGGACGACTTCATGCGGGGTGGCGGCACGGCGCGGGGCATGGTGGACCTGGTGGGGGAGTTCGGCGCCCGCGTGGCCGGCATCGGAGTCGTGGTCGCCACCGCCGAGCCGGCGCGAAAGCGCGTCGACGGGTACACAGCCCTGCTGCGCCTGGAGGCGGTCGACGAGATCGCCAAGCGCACGACCCTGCGACCGCTGGTACCAGAGGGGCGATCGTGATGGTGACGGTGGCGGACGTTCAGGCCGCGCGGGCCCGGATCGGCGACTCGGTGCTGCGCACACCGCTCTTGCCCGCCGATTCGCTGGCGCCCGGCCTCTGGCTGAAGGCGGAGAGCCTGCAGCGGATGGGCTCGTTCAAGGTGCGAGGCGCCTTCAGCCGGATGCGCCTGCTGACCGCTGAGGAGCGCCACCGGGGCGTCGTTGCCGCGTCAGCGGGCAACCACGCCCAGGGGGTGGCCCTGGTGGCCCGCGAGTTGGGGATTGCAGCCACGATCGTCATGCCCGAGGGTGCCCCGCTGACCAAGCTCGAGGCCACCCGCAGGCTCGGAGCCGAGGTGATCCAGGAGGGGACGACCTTCGACGCCGCCTTCGCCAGGGCCGAGGCGCTCGCAAGTGAACGCGGCCATGTGCTCATCCACGCCTTCGACGACGACGGCGTGATCGCGGGCCAGGGGACCGTGGCGCTCGAGATCCTGGAGGACCTGCCGGATTGTGCCTGCATCCTCGTCCCCATCGGTGGGGGCGGGCTGATCGCAGGGATCGCCGCGGCGGCGAAGGGCCTGCGCCCCGACGTCCAGATCATCGGCGTGGAGGCCGCGGGGGCGGCCGCCATGGCAGAGTCCCTGCGCGCGGGGCACCTGGTGGCGCTCCCATCCGTTCACACCATTGCTGATGGCCTTGCCGTCAAACAGCCTTCGCTACGGACCTTCGATATGGTCCGGGCGCTGGTCGATGACGTGGTGGTCGTGCAGGAGGACGATGTGGCACGGGCCATGCTGCTCCTCATCGAGCGCGTCCGTCTCGTTGCGGAAGGGGCCGGTGCCGCGGCCACGGCCGCCGCCCTCACCCGCGCGTGGCCACAGCCGACCGTGGCCATCGTCAGCGGCGGCAACGTTGATGTGACCATGCTTGGGGAGATTATCGACCGGGGTCTCGTCCACGAGGGGCGCTACGTGCGCCTGCGCACCATGGTGCCCGACCGCCCGGGCGGCCTGGCGACCCTGCTGCACCTGGTGGCCCTGGAGGGTGGCAACCTGATCACCGTGGACCACGACCGCCTGCGGATCGGACTTCCGCTCGATGAGACCTGGGTGACGCTGCTGGTGGAGGCCCGGGGACCGGAGCATGCCCAGGCCGTCCGCGACCGGCTGGTGCGGGAGGGCTACACGCTCACGGACGGCTGAGGAGCACCGCGACGAAGCCCCATTCCCCAGCCGCTGTGACGGCGAACCCAACCGCGGTCGCGAGCACGGCGCCCGCAATCCCCATCGGGGCCACCCAGGCCAGGATCAGCCCCAGCCGGCAAACGCCTCCAGCCATCTGGCAGCCAAGCGAAGCGCCTGTGCGTCCAAGCCCGTGCAGCACCGAGCCGGCAGCCATGCTCAGGAACAGCCCGGGGGCGATGAGGCCGCCCTCCGCCAGCAGCGGGCCGAGATGTGCCTGGCCGTAGATCGCCAGGCCCAACCAGCCCGATGCGCTCGATAGGACAAGGGCCGTGCCAACCCCCAGCACCGCCGCCGCCACGGCCGCCACGGCCGCGCGCTTGCGCAGCCCCACCTTCCACTTGCGCGCCGAGGCCTCCGCCACCGACGGCACCATCGCCGTGGCAATTGGCCCCATCAGCACCGTGGGAAAGGTCACCACCGGCATGACCATTCCCATGAAGCGGCCGAAGGCGGCCGTGGCTGTGAGGGCGTCCATGCCGCCCGCCAGGAGCTGGCTGGGGATCAACGCCGCGTCCAGGGCCATTCCCAAGGTTCCAGCCATGCGGCTCATGGCGACAGGTAGGGACATGCCCAGCATCTGCCGCATATCGGCCCCTTCCGGGCCGGGAGCGGTCACCGCGGGGTCGCGATGCGCCCTCGCGGTGACCGCGAGCAGCTCCACACACTCACCCAGGATCACGAGGCCCGCCGCTCCCGCTGCAGCCGTCGCCGCAGGCATGGCCGGCGCCAGCAGCAGCCAAACGATCAGGGCGAGCAGGCGCACGCCATTCTCTCCGACCTGCGCCAGGCCAACCCGCACCATGCGGTGCAGGCCCTGCCAGTACCCGCGGTAGATGCCCTCGACCACGGCGAAGGGGATCGCCCATGCCAGCACCGCCAGCGGTGCCGCGGCCCGTGGGTCGCGCAGGAGGGAGCGACCAACGCCCGGCGCCAGGGTCAAGAGCAGCGCGGTGCCGGCCGCGGCGGTGCAGCCGCCCAAGGTAGCGGCCTGCCGCCGGATCCGGGCCGCGCGCCCAAGGTCGTTGTTGGCGGCCGCGGCGGCAACGCGCTGCGTGACGGCCACGGACAGTCCAAGCGAGGACACCGTCAGTACGACAAGATAGATGGGCAGCGCGAGTTGGAAGAGCCCAAGCGCCTCGGCGCCAATGGCCCGGGCGAGCAGCACGCGGTAGGCCAGCCCGAGGATGCGGGCTGTCGCCGCGGCGGCCGCGAGTTGGCCCACGTCGGTGATGAGCCGGGATCGCCGCATGGTGCAGGCCTATGCGGCTGCAAGGGCAGCTAGGTCTTACGCCGAATGGCTGGGTAGCAAGGGGTGCGCGGATGGACGAGGTGGTCGCTCTCATCCTGGCTGCCGGGCTGAGCAAGCGGATGAAGTCGGAGACGATCAAGGTCCTGCATAGGGTCGGCGGGGCCCCAGCGGTGGCGCGTGTCGTGCGCGCCGCCGGCGGGGCCGGCGCCGCGCGCACCGTGGTCGTCGTGGGTCACCAGGGCGAACTCGTCAAAGCGGCACTGGGCGCCGAGGCCACTTTCGTCGAGCAGCCTTCACCACGTGGAACGGGTGATGCCGTTCTCTGCGCCGAGTCCGCGACGGCGAATGCCGAGAACGTGCTCGTCCTCTACGGCGACGGCGCCATCCTGACCAGTGAGCTGATCGGGGAGCTGCTGCGCCGCCACCGCGAGGGCGGCGCAGCAGCAACCCTCCTCACCGGCGAAATGGACGATCCGGCCGGGTACGGCCGGATTGTCCGTGGCCCAGACGGCGTGCAGGCCATCATCGAAGATGCCGACTGCACTCCAGAGCAGCGCCGCATCCGGGAATGGTACACGGGGGTGGCCTGCTACCGGCGGGCTGACCTGTACGACGCCCTCCATCAGGTGGGGACGGCCAACGCGAAAGGCGAGGTCTACCTCACCGACGCCGTAGGCGTTCTAGTCCGGGCTGGCAGACGGGTCGAGGCGTACTGCAGCCCCCGAGCCGAGGAGGCCATGGGAGTGGATGATCGGGCCGATCTCGCGGAGGCCGAGCGCATTATCAAGGCGCGCGTCCTCGCCCGCCTATTCCAATCCGGCGTCACCGTGCGCGATCCCGCCACCACGTATGTGGACGAACGCGCGGAGATCGGCCGGGACACCATCCTCGAGCCGATGACCATCATTGAAGGGGCCTGCCGCATCGGGCGGGAGGCGATCATCGGCCCTGGGGCGCACCTGGTGGACAGCGACGTGGGGGACGGTGCGCGGATCACGCACTCGGTGGTCGAACATAGCCGAGTGGCCGATGGCTGCGCCATCGGCCCCTTCGCCCACCTGCGGCCGGGCACCGTCCTCGGCGCAGATGTTGAAGTCGGCAATTACGCTGAGATCAAGAACAGTACCATCGGCGCCGGCAGCAAGGCCCACCACCACAGCTACGTGGGGGACGCGGACCTGGGCGAGCGGGTGAACGTGGGCGCCGGCGTCATCACCGTCAACTACGACGGCCAGCGCAAGCATCGTACGGTCGTCGCCGACGGCGCGTTTCTGGGATGCAACGTAAACCTGATCGCACCCATTACCGTTGGGCAGGGTGCGTACGTCGCCGCCGGCTCGACCGTCAACCAGCCGGTCCCCGCCGGAGCCCTTGCGATCGCGAGAGAGCGGCAGTCGAACAAGGATGGATGGGCGGCGCGACGCGACGCCCAGCACGACGAAAAAGGGTAGTCGAAAACCGCTGGCGAAAGGCCGAAACGAGATCGGGAGGCGACCCTTTGTACGCCGACGCCAGGCTGAAGATCCTTTCCGGGCGAGCCCACCCCGCCCTTGCCGAGTCGATCTGCCAGCAGATCGGCGTGCCCCTCGGCGCCATCTCCGTCAGCCAGTTCGCCGACGGGGAGACGCGTGTCGTCATTCAGGAGAACGTGCGCGGCTGCGACGTCTTCATCATCCAACCCACCCTGCGGCCCAATGAGTCGCTCATGGAGCTGCTGCTCATCTGTGACGCCCTGCGGCGGGCGTCTGCCCGCCGGATCACCGCCGTCATGCCGTACTACGGCTACGCGCGCCAGGACCGGAAGCTCCAGGGCCGGGAGCCCATCACCGCCAAGCTCGTGGCCAACCTGCTGACCACCGCCGGCGCCGACCGCGTGCTGACCATCGACCTGCACGCGGGGCAGATCCAGGGCTTCTTCGACATCCCCGTCGACCACCTCACGGGCATCCGCCTGGTGGCTGAGCAGGTCCGGAGCAAGGGCCTGACCGACATTGTCGTCGTCTCGCCGGACGCGGGGGAGGGCGGCATCCCGCGGGCGCGCGGCTTGGCCGAGAGCCTGCACGCGCCGCTCGCCGTGGTCGACAAGCGCCGCCCACAGGCCAACCAGGCCGAGGTCATGAACGTGATCGGGCCGGTGCAGGGCCGGGTGGCCATCCTGGTCGACGACATCATCGACACGGCCGGAACCATCGTCAAAGGTGCTGCGGCCCTGGTCGCCCTTGGGGCGCGGGAGGTCTATGCGGCCGGCGTCCACGCCCTGCTCTCGCCGCCCGCGGTCACCCGGCTCAAGGAGGCCCCGATCACCGAGCTCATGGTCACCGACACGCTGCCGCTGCCCGAGGACGCGCGCCGCGACCTGGGCAGCAAGCTGCGCGTCATCTCGGTCGCGCCGCTGCTTGGCGACGCGATCATCCGTATCCACGAGGATCGCTCGATCAGCGAGCTATTCCGCTAGGCACCGGGGCTGGCGTCCCGAGCCCGCCCAGTTTGACAGGCCTTTCCGCGCTCTCTTAGTATGAGAGGCGCCGCCGGGGGAAACCCCCGGGGGCTCGTCCGTGCTTGAAGGGGGTACCCGCCATGGCCGAATGGAATCTCACCGGATCACCGCGCGCGTCCGGCCACCCGCAGCGCGCCCGCCACGAGGGACAGGTGCCGGCCGTCCTTTACGGACGGGGAGTGGCGTCCGAGTCCCTCGCGATCGACCGCCACGCGTTGCTCACGCTGCTTCAGCGGGGCGGGGCCCACCACGTGATTCGCCTCAAAGTGGCCTCCGGCCAGGCGCTGCCGGCGATGATCAAGGAGATCCAGTGGCACCCGGTGGACGGCACCCTGGTCCACGTCGATTTCCACGCGGTCTCCATGAGTGAGTCCATCCATGCCGAGGTGCCCCTGCGCATCACGGGGGACGCCGAGGTGCACAAGAAGGGCGCCATCATCGAGCAGGAGCGGCACGAGCTTGCCGTGAGCTGCCTGCCGGACGACCTGCCCGAGACCATCACTGTGGACGTTTCGGGTCTGGCGGTCGGGGAGTCGCTGACGGTGGGCGACCTGCCGCTGCCCAAGGGCGTGCGGGCCCTGGATGCGGCTTCCGACCTCGTGGTGAGCGTCGTCCTGCCGCGGGCCGCGGAGGAGCCGGCGGCGGCTGAACCGGCTGCAGGGGCGACGGCGGGCGAGCCGGAGGTTGTGGCCCGGCGTGCCAAGTCTGAGGCCGAGCGGGAGGGCTAGTCCGCGGCGGACACCCTGCATCTGGTTGTCGGGCTCGGCAACCCGGGCGCCGAATATGCGGAAACCCGCCACAATGCGGGCTTTTGTGTCATGGACAACTTGGCGCGGCGCTGGGGCGTCCGCTTCCGCCGCGGCCTGTTCGCGCAGTCCGAGACCTGCCGCGCCACGACGGCGGGCGGGCCGGTGCTGCTCTGCAAGCCCTTGACCTTCATGAACTTGAGCGGCAAGGCTGTCGCGCCGCTGATGCGCCGCGAGGGGGTTTTACCCGAGCGGCTGCTCGTCGTGCACGACGATATGGACATCGCGCTGGGTCGGCTGCGCCTGCGGGCCGGCGGCGGCTCCGGCGGGCACCGCGGGATGGCTTCGATCATGTCCAGCCTCGGCGACGACGCCATTGCGCGCGTGCGGGTGGGCATCGGCCGGCCCCCGGACGGGATCGACGCGGCCCAGTTCGTGCTGTCCCCGGTGCGCGGCGGCGACCGCTCGCTTTGGCTGCAGGCCGTCGAGTTGGCAGCGGACGCCGTGGAGGCGGTGCTGCGCGACGGGCTGGAGCGGGCGATGGAGCGGTTCAATGTGGTCGGGGGCGAGACCGGGCGCTGAGGGGCTTTCACCCGGCTGGTCGTGATGCGATGACGGTGCCGGCGCGGCCCGGCTCCTGCGGCGCGCCCGAGCGCCGCGAGCCGCCCGCGCCACCCTGGACACCACCAGAAGGCAAGGAGGCCCGCCGTTGCAGTTGGTGGACGTCGCCGGCCCCCTCTGGCCGGACCTGCCCGAGTACCGGGGGCTGACGGACGGCCTGAAAAAGGGCACCCGCGAGACCCTGGTGCACGGGCTGCCGACACCCGCCGCCGTGGCGCTGCTTGCCACCCTGGCCAGCGACACGGGCCGGCCGCTCTGCGTGCTGACGCCCGACTGGGCGCAGGCGGAGTCCTATGCCGACCAACTCACGGCTTGGCTGGGCCAGGACCGCGTGGCCTGCCTGCCGCCGCGGGACGTCCTCCCCTACGCCATGGTGGCCCAGAGCACGGACCTTGCCGCCCGGCGCGTGACGGCGCTGCGCCGGGCCATGGGGCGGGAGCAGGAAGGCGGCTCGCCCGTGCTGGTGCTGCCAGTGGCGTCGATGCGGCGTCTGCTGGCGCCGCCGGACGTGTTCGCCGCGGCGTGTCTGGACCTGCGGGAAGGCGGGCGGCTCACCCCGCGTGAGATGGCCTCCGCCCTGGCGCGCGCTGGCTACGAGCCGCTGCCCCTCGTGGAGGGCCCGGGCGTGTTCGCCCTGCGCGGCGGGATCGTCGACGTCTTTCCGCTGGGGGATGACCTGCCCCTGCGGGTCGAGTTCTTCGATGACCAGATTGAGTCCATGCGCCGGTTCGATCCCAGCAGCCAGCGCAGCCGTGAGGCCTGCCCGCGTGCCCTGGTCCTGCCGGCGCGGGAGGTGCCCGCACCCGAGGAGCCCCAATTGGCGGAGGCCATCGCCCGCATCGCCAGCGCTGGCGAGCAGGCGGGCGGGCGGCTGGTGGGCGAGGCCCGGCAGCGGCTGCAGGACATGATCCTCGATGACCTTGCCGGCCTGCAGGCCGGCACCGCCGCTGGGCGCTGGGAGACCTACCTGCCCTTCGCCTACGCGCCCGCGCACCCGCTGACCTACATGCCCGAGCGCACGCTGGTCGCGATCTGCGAGCCGGCGCGGACGGCCGAGGCGGCGCGGGACTATGAGCGGGCCGAGGCGGACCGCCTCATCGGGTTCCTGCAGGACGGCCGCATGCTGCCGGAGCAGGTTGAGGCATTCGCCTTCCCGCCGGACTGGCTCCTGTGGATGCGGCAGCGCCAGATCCTCTATGTGCAAGGGCTCGGCCAGGCGATCCCGGGGGCCGACCCCCAGGACGTGCTTGCCGTTTCCGCCCGTGAGGTGCCCAGCTTCCGCGGGCAGTGGGAGATGGCGGCCGAGGAGTTGCGGCGCTGGCGCGACCAGCGCTACCACATCCTCTGCACGGCGGGCAACGCGGCCCGGGCCACCCGGCTGGCGGAGGAGGTGGGCGCCGCGGGCGTGACCGCCGCCGTGGACGCCGAGCCGGCGCCGGGCCGGGCCACGGTGGGCGTTGCGCCGCTGATGGCCGGCTTTGAGTTCCCGGGCCTCCGGCTGGTGGTGCTGACCGAGGCGGACCTCTTCGGGCGGCGGACACGCCCCACCCGCCGGGCGCCCGCCACCCAGCCGGCCGGCTCGCGCCTGCTATCCTACGAGGATCTGCAGGTCGGGGACTACGTCGTCCATGTGCAGCACGGCATCGGCCAGTACCTGGGGACCAAGACCCTGACCGTGCAGGGCGCGCAGCGCGACTACCTGATGATCCGCTATGAGGGCGCCGACCGCCTGTACGTGCCCACGGACCAGATCGACCTGATTCAGAAGTACATCGGCGGCGAGGGGCGCGAGGTGCGGGTGGGCCGGCTGGGCGGGGACGCCTGGCTGAAGGCGAAGGCACGCGTCAAGGAATCCGTGCGCGCCATGGCCGAGGAGCTGATCGAGCTGTACGCCGCGCGCGAGGGCACCCCGGGGCACGCCTTCCCGCCCGACACGCCCTGGCAGCTGGAGTTCGAGGACGCTTTCCCCTTCGAGGAGACGCCCGACCAGCTGCAGGCCACGGCCGAGATCAAGGCCGACATGGAGCGGGCGCGGCCCATGGAGCGCCTCTTGTGCGGGGACGTGGGCTACGGCAAGACCGAGGTGGCCATGCGGGCTGCCTTCAAGTGCGTCATGGACGGTCGCCAGGTGGCCGTGCTCGTCCCCACGACCATCCTGGCCGAGCAGCACTTCCTCACCTTCACCGAGCGCATGCGCGGCTTCCCCGTCACGGTGCAGATGCTCTCGCGCTTCCGGGACCGCAAGGAGCAGGAGGCCACAGTCACCGGGCTGCGCCGCGGCGCCGTGGACATTGTGATCGGTACGCACCGCCTGCTGCAGTCGGACATCGACTTCAGCAAGCTGGGCCTGCTGGTCGTCGACGAGGAGCACCGATTTGGCGTGGCCGACAAGGAGCGCATCAAGCGCATGCGCCAGGGGGTTGACTCCCTGTCGATGACGGCCACGCCGATTCCGCGCACCCTGCACATGGCCATGGCCGGCGTCCGTGACATGAGCGTGATCGAGACCCCGCCGGAGAACCGCTTCCCGGTCGAGACGTACGTGCTGGAGTTGAGCGACGCGCTGTGCGCCGACGCGCTCCAGCGCGAGTTGCGGCGCAAGGGCCAGGTCTTTTACCTGCACAACCGCGTCCAGACCATCGCCCGGGCCCTGGAGCGCCTGCGGGGCCTGGCCCCAGGCGCCCGGGTCGCCGTCGCCCACGGGCAGATGGCCGAGGACGAGCTGGAGCGCGTCATGGTGGAGTTCTGGCATGGCGCCTACGATGTGCTCGTCTGCACGACCATCATGGAGTCGGGCCTGGACGTGCCCAACGCCAACACGCTCATCGTGGAGGACGCCGACCGCCTCGGCCTTGCCCAGCTGTACCAGATCCGCGGCCGCGTGGGCCGCAGCGACCGCCTGGCCTACGCCTACTTCACCTACCGGCGCGAGAAGGCGCTTAGCGAAATCGCCGAAAAGCGGCTGCTGGCCATCAAGGAGTTCACGGAGCTGGGCTCGGGCTTCAAGATCGCCCTGCGCGACCTGGAGCTGCGGGGCGCTGGCAATATCCTGGGGGCGGAGCAGCACGGCTTCGTGGCCGCCGTGGGGTTCGACCTCTACGCCCAGATGCTCGAGGAATCCGTTCGCGAGCTGCGGGGCGAGCGGACCGTGCCCACGACCCGCACCAGCGTCGAGATCCGGGTGGACGCCTACCTACCGGACAGCTACATCCCGGATGCGCGCGTGAAGCTGGACTTCTACAAAAAGGTCAATGCCGCCGCAACGCTGCAGGACGTGGCAGCCGCGCAGACCGAGATCCGCGACCGCTACGGCCCCTATCCACCCGAGGTTGAGCACCTGCTGCGCCTGGCCCGCATCCGCATCGCCGGGCAGGAGCTCAGTGTCCTCAGCATCGCGCATGAGGGCGATTCGGTGCTGGTCACTTTCCCAGGCTACATGGCCGACCTGATCGGCCAACTGGACGACCTGACCCGCCGCTTCGGCCGGCGTATCGCAAGCCAGCGGCGTCCGCGCCCCGCTCTGACCCTGCGCCTCTCGGCCCGCGACGACACGACGGTGCTGGGCGAGATCGACGGGCTGCTGGCCGACCTGGGGTCCGCGCCCGCGATCCAGCGCTGGCGGCGGATGCTGGACGCCTCCCCCGCTTAAAGCGCGCCGCTCCGCCACCTTCATCCCACCTTCACACAGATGGGCTAGATTTCCCTCGGCCCGCCGGGTCGCAGGGAGGGTATGCCATGCGCACTCTGCGCAGGGTGCAGCCGGACCTTCCACCACCGCTTGGCGCTGTCCACGGCCACCAAGGCCACGGGCCGGGCGCCCATCGGCCATCGCGGGATCCTGCGGGCGGCGCGTCCGGCCAAGGGCGGCGGACCCGCGGGCCGGAGGGATGGCGATGGCATGTGGCTGTGCGCCTTTATTCGCGCGGCCGCCCGGCAGGCGAGCCCCGCCCTCCGGATCTGCAGCCTGGAGGCCCGCATGGGGGGCTCTGGGGGAACGCTGGGTCGGCGGTCAGCCGCGGTCGCGCCTGACCCCGTGCGTGGAGGGACCTCGCAATGCAAGCCTTGTCCTGGATGGCGGTAGCGGGAACGCCTGATCTAGTCGCGGCACCCCCAATCTGGGCTGTGGCCGCCCTGCGCGCTGCCGCCTGGATTCTGATCGGGTACACCGCGTACGCCACGATCCTCGCGGGCATCGGCTTCCTGGTGCGCCCCCGGCGCCGCACCGCCAAGCCAGGCAGCCGCTTCGCCATTGTCATCCCGGCTCACAACGAGCGGCTGGTCATCGGCAACCTGGTGGACAGCTGCCTGCAGTTGAAGTATCCGCGGCATCTCTTCGACGTCTTCGTGGTGGCAGACAACTGCGGCGACGACACGGCTGGGGTTGCGCGCACGCACGGCGCTCAGGTGATCGTGCGCTTCAGTGAGAGCCGCCGGGGCAAGGGCCATGCCCTGGCGGACGCCTTTCGCCGCCTGCAGCGGTCCCGCCGCCGCTACGACGCCTACATTGTCTTCGACGCGGACAACGTGGTCCATCCGGATTTCCTGGCGGTGATGAACGCACACCTGGCCGACGGCCAGGAGATCATCCAGGGGCGCCTGGACGTCAAGAACCCCAGCGACACGTGGGTCGCGGCGACGTTCGGCATGTCGTTCTGGGTCAGCAACCGGTTCTGGTTCTTGGCCAAGGACAGCCTGGGCCTGTCCGCCGCCCTCGGCGGAACCGGCATGTGCATCTCAGCGGTGGCCATGGCCAAGGTTGGCTGGACGCCGGACACCCTCACCGAGGATCTGGAGTTTTCCGCCAAGGCCCTGCTGGCCGGCCTCCGCACGCACTGGGCGCACGAGGCTGTGGTCTATGACGAAAAGCCGCTTGGGTTCGTCCAGTCCCTGCGCCAGCGCCTGCGGTGGGCGCAGGGACAGACCCAGGTCGTCGTCCGCTACCTGCCCGCCCTGGTGTGGTCTGGCATACACGAGGGCAGCCTCATCCAGCTGGAGGGCGCCTTCTCGTTGCTGCAGCCGTTCTGCGTGCTGCTGTCCACCGTCCTGCTCATCATGGACCCCATCGCCGCGCGCATCTGGCCTGTCCAGGTCATCGGCCTGGGGATGCCGGTATGGATCGGGGTCACCCTCCTGAACCTGCTGCTGCCTGTCGGGGCGGTGCTGTGCGACCGCCGGCCGCGGGCCGCCCTGCGCTACCTGCTGCTTTACCCGGTGTTCCTGGCCAGCTCCGTGCCGCTGACCTGGGGTGGGCTCCTGACGCTGCGCAACCGGTCCTGGAGCCACACCGTCCACACCCGGGCGATTGCGTACGCGCAGGTGGCCGGCCGCGAGAGCTCGGCCTGAGGCCACGGCGGCCCCACACCGTGTGAAGCGGGTGGCGGCTGGCCACCCGCGGCTGGCGGGCGCGGCGCCTCCTGCAGCCGGGAACCGGCTCCGCCGGCCCGCCGGCGGCAAGCCGCCGTACGCACGCCCCCAGCATGGATCGCCTGACACTGACCCGGCGCCATCACTTTAGCGCCGGACCTGAGCCCGAGCTTTCCCCTCGCCATCCCCGCACCAGTTTTGCAGCCCGCGCGGCCATGCCGCACGCGGCGCCATTTTCCCCGCCCTGCGGCCGAGCCGCCCCTGCCGCGTGCCTGCGCGGTCCGCGGCGGCATAGCGCCTGGGACCGCCCCGCATACTACGAGCGGCAAACGGACGGGGGGCTTGCGCATGAAGGCGACCGGCATCGTCCGGCGCATCGACGACCTGGGTCGGATCGTGATTCCCAAGGAGATCCGGCGGACCCTGCGCATTCGGGAGGGCGACCCGCTCGAGATCTTCGTGGATCGCGACGGCGAGGTCATCCTCAAGAAGTACTCGCCCATCGGCGAGCTTGGGGACTTCGCCAAGGAGTATGCCGACTCGCTCCACGAGACGGCGGGCCACATCGCGCTGATTGCGGACCGGGAGGCCATCATCGCCGTGGCGGGCGCTCCCAAGAAGGAGTTCCTCGATAAGCGCATCGGCAGCGTGCTCGAGCAGGCAATGCACAACCGCGCCACCATCGCCAGCGCATCCGGCCAGGTCAAGGGCGCCCTGGTGGGCGACGACGAAGACGCCGGGCGGCTGCCGAACTTCGTGGCCGCGCCGATCGTCTCCGGCGCGGAGGCCATCGGGGCCGTCATCCTGGCGAGCCGCGAAGCCGCTCCCGCCATGGGCGACATGGAGCGCAAGCTGGCCGAGACGGCGGCTGGATTCCTGGCCAAGCAGATGGAGACGTAGGCACGGCAACGGACGGCGCCGCACCCAGGGCACCGTCCCCGCGCCCGCGCTGGAACTGAAGAATGTCCCTATGGATCCACCCGTCGCATGCACATAATGGAGCCATGCGCACGGAGCCGCAGTCCCAGGCCCAAACGGCCGGAGCCAAGGGCCACGGACACGTCGGCGCCTTCCTGGCGGGTGCCCTGATCCTGCTGGTCGGCAGCCTGCTGAGCCGCCTGCTGGGCGGCGTCTACCACTTCGTGCTGCCCATCCTCATGGGGGGCGGCACCCAGGCCGCCGTTGGCATGGGTCTTTTGGGCATGGCCTATCCCCTGTACAACGTCCTGCTCTCGCTCTCGGCGGTGGGCGTGCCGCTCGGCGTCAGCAAGATGGTGGCCGAGGCGGCCGCCCGCGGCCGGCGCTGGGAGGCGGCCCGCATCTTCCGCGTGGCCGCCGTCGCCCTCGCCGTGCTCGGCGCCGTGTTGAGCGTCGTCCTTTTCCTGCTCGCCCAGCCCGTGGCGATCTGGATCGCCCGCGACCCCCGCGCCGCCATCTCCATCCGCGCCATCGCGCCCGCCGTATTCTTCGTCTCCCTGGAGTCCGCGTACCGCGGCCTCTTCCAGGGTCTGCAGCACATGGCGCCGCAGGCCGCCTCGCAGGTCGTCGAGCAGATCATCCGCGTGCTGACGATGTTCGCCCTGGCCGTCCTTCTGCTGCCGCGGGGGATCGCCTTCGCTGCCGCGGGCGCCAGCTTCGGCGCGGTGACCGGCGCTGCGGCGGGCCTGGCCTTCCTGGCCATCGTCATCCGCCGCGACCCGCTTGCCCGCGCGGTCTGGCAGGAGCTCAGGGCCGCCCGCGCGGCGGAGACCCCGCAGGCCGCGGGCTCCTCGCAGCCGGGACTGAGCACCGGCACGATCCTGGCGCGCCTCACGGCCCTGGTGGTGCCCATCGCCCTGGCGGGCATGGTGCTGCCGATGATCAACGTGGCGGACGCTGTCCTGGTGCCCCTGCGCCTGCATGCGGCCGGCCTTGGCGCCAGCGCCACGGCCCTTTACGGGGTTCTGGTCGGTTACGCCCTGCCCTTCATGGTGGCCCCCTCCATTGTGACCACCGCCCTGGCCGTGAGCCTGGTGCCCTCGGTTTCGGAGGCCATGGCCCGCGGCGCCCGCGCCCTGGCCAAGGACCGCGCCGCCGTGGGCATGCGCGTCACGCTGCTGCTGACCGTGCCGGCCGCTGTCGGCCTGTTCGTCCTGGCCGGCCCCCTGCCGCAGCTCCTGTACCACTCGCCGGTGACGGCGCGGCCGCTGGCCGTGCTGGCCTGGGGCGTGCTCTTTCTCGGCCTGCAGCAGACGAGCACGGGCGTGCTGCAGGGCATGGGCCTGCCCGGCGTCCCCGTCGTGAACCTGCTGTACGGGGGAGCCGTGAAGGTCCTGCTCACGTGGTGGCTGGTGGCCATTCCCGGCTGGAACGTGACCGGCGCCGCCCTGGCCACGGTCGCCTGCTTTGCCGTCGCCAGCCTGCTGAACGTGCGGGCCGTGCAGACTCGCCTGGGACCGGTTCTCGACCGATCCGCCGCCGGCCGGGTCCTGGCGGCGGCCGCGGTGATGGGCATCGTGGCCGAGGGCGTGCTGCGTGCTGCCAGCCACCACCGCCTGGTCGTGGGCGTCGCCGCCACGGTGGTGGCCGGCGTGGCCGCCTACCTGGTGGCGTTGGCGGCCGTTGGCGGCGTGCGGCGGGCCGACGTGGAGAGCCTGCCCCGGGTCGGGAAGCCGCTGAGCCGAGCGCTCACACGGATGCATCTCGTGCGGGAGTGAGTTTGTGAGGCTCGCCGTACGGCTCGCCCCATTTCCGGCCTCCGAGGGGGAAGCGTGTTGACGTCGGACTGGGACGGGCTGGTCGACCTGATCCGGAGGCTGCGGGCGCCGGATGGCTGCCCCTGGGACCGCGCCCAGACGCACAGGAGCCTGCGCCGCTACGCTCTGGAGGAGGCGCGCGAGGTCGCGCGCGCCATCGACAGCGGGGATATGGATGCCCTGGCCGAGGAATTGGGAGACTTGCTGCTGCAGGTGGTTCTGCAAGCGGTCATCGCCGAGGAAGAGGGGGCCTTCAGCCCCGACCTGGTGGTGGCGGCCCTGAGCCGCAAGCTGGTGCGGCGGCACCCGCATGTGTTCGGCGCCGCGCAGGCCGGCAGCCCCGACGAGGTGGCGGCCCTGTGGGCAGAGGCCAAGGCGGCTGAGCGCCAGGGGATCCCGGCCGGCAAGGGCCTGCTGGACGAGGTGCCGGGCGACCTGCCGGCCCTGGCGCAGGCGCAGGAGCTGGGGCGGCGTGCGGCCCAGGTCGGCTTCGACTGGGGCGAGGCGGCCGCCGCCTGGCCGAAGGTGGCCGAGGAGAGCCGGGAGTTGGAGGCCGCCATGGCCACGGGCGACCTGGACGCGGCGGAGGATGAGCTCGGCGACGTGCTGTTCGCGGTGGTCAACACCGCCCGCCTGCTTGGGCTGGACGCCGAGTTGGCCCTGGACCGCACCAATACGAAGTTTCGCCGCCGCTTTGCCGCGATCGAGGACGCGGCCCGCAACGCGGGTCGCGACCTGAACGGGCTCGGGCTCGAGGCTATGGAGGCGGCGTGGCAAGCTGCCAAAGGGCGAGACGGGGAGGCAAAAAGGTGAACAAGGTGGACCTGGTCTCGGCGCTGGCGGACCGCACGGGACTGACCAAGCGCGACGCGGACCGCGTGGTGGACGCGTTCTGCGACGTCATCGAAGAGGCGCTGGCTCACGGCGACAAGGTGAGCCTCGTAGGGTTCGGGACCTTCGAGGTGCGGGAGCGCCAGCCGCGGGTGGGGCGCAACCCGCAAACGGGCGAGCAGCTCCAGATCCCGGCGACACGGGTGCCGGCCTTCCGCGCCGGTAAGGCGCTCAAGGAGACGGTGGAGAAGTAAGGGACCGCGGCCGGGGCGGCCCTACATCTCCTCGTAAAGGGCAGAGGCTGCGGCCTTGCCCTGCTGGGGCCTTTCCGGCACGAGCAGGACGCGCACGCGCACCTTGCGGTGGCCGAAGTCGAGCTCCAGCACATCGCCCTCGGCCACGGCGCTGGCGGCCTTGGCGGGACGGCCGTTGATGTCCACATGGCCGCCGTCGCAGAAGGCGTTCGCCAGCGCGCGCCGCTTGATCAGCCGGCTCACCTGCAGGTACTTGTCCAGTCTCATGCTGCTGCCTCACTTCGA
This sequence comes from Bacillota bacterium, assembly GCA_035533535.1. Classification (GTDB taxonomy): domain Bacteria; phylum Bacillota; class Sulfobacillia; order RBS10-35; family JAJYVM01; genus JAJYVM01. The sequence continues at coordinate 29,857 of DATLTP010000173.1, forward strand.
GGCCGCCGGGGTGGCGGCCTCCTTCCGCTTGCTCCCTGGGCGGCCACGCGGTCCTACGGCGCCGCCTCCCGCATAGGCTTCCACGGGGCCCGCGGGGCGCTTGTTGCGGGCGGGCGACGGCAGGATGGGGGGCGTGGGCATGACGCAGCAGCCCGGGTCGGCCAAGCCGGCCGGCGGGCACCGCCTCGTACTGGACAGCCGTGAGCAGTGCACGGTCAGCGGGGTCCTGCGGGTGGCGAGCTTTGATGACAAGACCATCGTACTGGAGACGGACTACGGCGCCCTGACCCTGGAGGGTACCGAGCTGCAGATCCAGCAGCTGGACCTCGACGCGGGCACGTTCGCGGTCCAGGGCGTGGTGACCAGCGCCACGTACTCCACCGGCGGCCTGCAGGGCCGCGGCGGCGCGCGGTCGCGGCGGCGGGGGATGGGCCGCCTCTTCCGGTAACTTCGCGCGGCGGGGGTGGTGGCTTGTTCGCCGTCTCCGACCAGGTGCGGATGTTCCTGGCCACGGTCCTCACCGGCGTGATCCTGGCGGCGGCGTTCGACTGGCACCGGGCCTGGCGCGCGGCGCTGCGCCCACGCGGCTGGGGCGCCCACGCCCTGGATTTCGCCTTCGTGCCCCTCGGCGCGCTGATCGTGGCCGGCGGGCTGCTGGCGGCCAACTGGGGCGACCTGCGGGCCTACGCCTTTGCGGGGCTGGCCCTGGGTGCGTGGGCTTACGCGCGCTTGGCCAGCCCAATCCTGCTGCCGGTGGAGGTGGGCGCGGCCCGCCACACGCTGGCCGCCGGGCGGGCCATGGTGCGCCTTGCGCTCTGGCCCTACCGCCTTGGGCGCCGGGCCGGAGCCGGCGCGAAGCGATTGGGCCATCGCGCGGCCGGGCTGTCGCGGCGTGTGGCTGGCAAGCTACCGAAGCTGCCGCGGTGGCCGAGCCGGCCGACGCCCCCGCCGGACGACTAGACCGAGGTCAGCTTCCAGCGGCCGCTGCGCCAGCGCAGGAGGATCAGCAGCGAGCGGCAGGTCTGGTCGGCGGCGATGGCCAGCCAGGCGCCGAACAACCCCATCCCCAGCCCGCTCACGAAGAGGTAGCCCAGGCCCAGCCGGAACGGCCAGACGCCCAAGAAGGTGGAGAGGAGCGGAAAGCGGGTGTCGCCGGCGCCGCGCAGGCCGCCGGCGTACGCGAACTGGACGGACTGCAGCGGCTGCAGCAGCCCGAGGATGATCATGGCGACCTCGCCCTCGGTGGCGACCTGCGGATCGCCCGAATACAGCCCGAAAATCCAGCGCCGCGCCAGGATGAAGAAGATGCCCGTGGCGATGGCCATCACCGCCGCGATGCGGTTGGTGGCGCGCCCCGCCTTCTCCGCGAGGTCGGGCCGGCCGGCGCCCAGGTTCTGGCCGACCAGCGTCGTGGCGGCGATGGAGAACGCCTGGCCGGGCGTGTAGGACAGGCTCCAGACGTTCAGGGCGATCTGGTGGGCCGCGAACGTCACCGTGCCGAGGCCGGCCACGACCCGCAGGAACAGGACCACGCCACCCCGCATGACGGCCTGCTCGCCCGCCGCCGGCAGCCCGACGCGCACGATGCGCCGCACCAGATCGGCGTGGAAGCGGTAGCCGTCGCGGAAGGATACCCGGACGGGGCAGCGCCCGCTGAACACGGCCCGCAGGGCCAGTGCACATGCCGTCAGGTAGGCCGCCACGGTGCCGTAGCCGGCGCCGAGCACCCCGAGGTGCGGCAAGCCCCAAAGCCCGTAGATCAGGGGGAAGCCGACCGCCACCAGCACGAAATTGGCCACGATGTTGATCCGCATGGGCGTGCGCGTGTCGCCGGCGCCGCGCAGGATGGCCGTCAGGCTGAGCGCCAGGGTGTTGAAGGCCAACGATGCGCCCACGGCCCGGAAGTAGGGGATGGCCTGGACCATCGTGTCCGGGCTTGCGCCCATGAAGACCAGCGCCGGCCTGGCCAGCACGTAGCAGACCAGCGAGACGATGATGCCCATGCTGACGTTGAGCACGAAGGTTTGCTTGGCGGCCTCGTTGGCCGTGCGCGGGTCCCCTGCGCCGATGGCGTGGGCCACGAGCGCGGTGGTGCCGACGTCGAGCGCCACAAAGATCGACTGGGCAAAGAAGACCGGCTGGTTGGTCAGGCCGACGGCGTCGATGGCGGCCGGGCCCAGGCGCCCCACCATCATGAGGCTCACGAGTTGCACCAGGGTGATGAGCGAGAGCTCGACCAGCGCTGGCCCCGCAAGGGCCCAGATCGCCTGGTTCAGGGGGCGGTCGCCGAGGCGGGTTGCCCTGGGAGCGGCAGCTGGGCTTTCCGGCGCGCCCTGTGCGGCAGCGTCGGCGGACGGAGTCGCCAAGCCGCAGCCTCCTCTGACCACGGGGAACAGGCGCAAACAAGGATGCGCGGGTTCCCGCCGCGCATCACGGGTTAAATGTTAGCAAGCCCACATAAGGGCGTCAATGGGCGCGCCATTGCGCGCCCAAGCCTGTACGCAGCCTCTGGCCAGCAGGGGTTGACTCCCCCGTCGCCGAATGGGCAAACTCACTTTCGTACAGGATTTGTACACAAGTTGTGCAGGGACGTGGATAACTGGTGCAGATCGAGATCCGCGGGGCCGAGCGTCTGAGCTTTCGCGAGCGCCAGGCGGTCGTGCTCAAGGAGACAGGCAACAGCACCGAGGCCATCGCCGCGCGGCTGCACATCGCCCCCGCGACGGTGGGCACGCTGCTGAGCCGCGCCAAGGCAAAGGGCTATCAGGTGGTCATCGTGATCTCGGGCGACCCGCTCTCGCTCTATGACGGCGAGGACGAGCCGGCTGGCGCGGAGGATGAGGGCGAATGAGGACCCTGCCTGAGCGGGTTGGCGTGAAGTGACGAGCAACCCACGTCGCAGCCGCACCATGCGCACGCTGGCACCATCCGGCGCCCCAGTGCTGGGCGGGGCCGCCGTGCCCCGCCCCCAGGGGAGCGCCCATGCCCAGCCCGGGCGGCGCCCGAGCAGCGCACGCGCGAGTCTCGCTCGTGCCGGCGGGAGCCGCTCCATCTCCGTGCTGGGGCTGCGCCTGCCCGCCCTGGGCCCGGCGCCTCGGCCACGCTGGCCGCGGGTGATCGTGGCCGTCGTCATGCTGTACGCCGGCTTCATGGTCGTGTCCGACGTCGCGCGCCTGACAGCGCTGAATCACCAGATCGCTGCCGTCGACCGCCGGATCACCGCCCTGGATGCCCAGGACACGCAGCTCACGATGCAGGCGGCGGCCCTGCAGAACCCGGCGGCCATCGCCGACGCCGCGCGCAGCTGGCTGGGCCTGGCCGCCCCCGGCGACATCGTGTTCACGCCCGTTCCGCCCGGGCACTGACCGGGCACTGAGGGCGAGAGGAGGCTGCCGTTCAGCGCTTCCGCGCGCCGGAACCTGTTTCACCGCAACATCCCGCGGTCACGTGAAACCCTTGGGCGACGCGTATTCCAGCCTGCCTGGCAATTGACAGCGGATGCTGGCCGCCAGTATAATGGCGCCGCACCCAAGCGGAAGCAGGAGGAATCGTCACCGCATGTCGCTCGTCGTCGGCAGCGTCGTCGAAGGTACGGTCACGGGTATTACCAATTTCGGGGCCTTCATCGAACTGCCGTCCGGTCAAACCGGCCTCGTGCACATCAGCGAGGTTGCGGACGCCTACGTTAAGGACATCAACGAGTTCCTGAAAAAGACGGATAAGGTCAAGGTCAAGATCCTCTCCGTCGACCCGGGCGGCAAGAAGATCGGCCTTTCCATCCGCCAGGCGGTGGAGGGCTCAGGCCCTCGGCGCAGCATGGCGCCGCGCGGCCGCCGCCCCGTGGGCGGTTTCGAAGACAAGCTCAAGCGCTTCATGAAGGAATCCGAGGAGCGGCTCGGCGACCTCAAGCGCAACACCGAGGGCAAGCGCGGCGGCCGCGGCGGCCGCGCGTTCTGATCCCCTTTCACCAGCACCAGCGGGCCGGGGTGGCGAAACGGCAGACGCGGGGGACTTAAAATCCCAGGCCCCGTGAGGGGCGTGCGGGTTCGAATCCCGCCCCCGGCACCAACAGGCTTTCAGCAAGTTGGCAGCACTCTTCCAGTAGCCAGAAACGGGGGATTCCCCCGAGTCTGACGAGGGCACCGCGAACGCAGGGGACTCGCCACGAGGAGGCGGGTCCTTTTGGTTGTCTCCCTGGCTTCCGAGCGCCGGCACCGTCGCGTGAGCGCCGCGCCCCCGCTTTACCCCGACCGCTTCGACGAGTTCCTTGCCGTCAAGGCCGCGCAGGGCCGTGCCGCGCTGACGCTGGCCGACTACCGCAAGCACGTGGGGGCGTTCTTTCACGCGCACCCCGAGGCCGTCCCCGCCGACGAGTTGCGGCCGGCCGTGCTCGCGTACTTCCAGAAGCGGAGCGAGCTGGCGCCCGCCACGTCGAACCTGGACCTGGTGTACCTGCGCGCGTTCTGCCGCTGGCTGGTGGCGGAGGGCCACCTTGACGCCGACCCTACCCGCGACCTGCACAAGCGCCGCGACGAGGGCCGCGCGCGGGCGCTGGACGAAGACCTGCTGACCCGCCTTCTGGCGCTGCCCGACCTGCGCACTTACGCCGGCGTGGGTGACCGCGCCCTGCTGCTGACGCTGGACACCGGCATTCGGCCGAGTGAGACGCTGAGCCTGCGGCCGGCCGACGTGGACCTTGCCTGGCGCACGCTGACCGTGCCCCTCGCCGCTGCCAAGACGCGCCGGGCGAGGGTGCTGCCCCTGTCACCTGCGACGGTGGCGGCCCTGCGCCACCTGTCGGCCGTCCGGTCCGAGGGCTGGGGCGCGGACGTTCCCCTCTTCGCTTCGGAGACCGGCGGCCGGTTGTTCGGACTCCGCGAGCGGCTGGACCGTTACGGCCGCGCCCTGGGCGTGCGCGTTCGCCCCTATGACTTGCGCCATTCATTCGCCCTCCTGTTCGTGCGCCAAGGGGGGACGCCTTCTCCCTGCAACGCCTCCTTGGGCACACCGACCTGACGATGACCAAGCGCTACGTCGCCCTGGTGGAGGCCGACGTTCGCAAAGCGCACGAAACCGCTTCGCCGCTTCTGCGGCTGCTGCCCCAGGGGCGGGCGCCCCGTGGAAGCCGCGCGCCGAGGGGGCGGCGGCCGTGACCGGCACGGCGGACGCGCCGCGGGCCGCCCTGGACGCGCTGGAAGGCCGCGAGGGTGCGCTGCCGGCTTCTTTTGTGGCCGACATGCTTCGCGAAGCCCTTGAAAGCCGGCGGCAGAATCGCCGCAGAATGCCACCACTGCGGCGGAATCGCCGCGAGAAGGCGGGGGCGCACATGTGGCGCGCCTGCCTGGCGCTGCACCGCGCCGTTGCCGTGCTGCCCGAATCGTGGCCGCCGGAGCGCGAGCGCGCCTTCGGCGTGGCGTTCCTGCGCGAATGGCTTGGCGCTGGCGAGCTGACCGGCGAGGACGCGAAGGCTGCGCTGGCCGAGCAGGCGCGGGCGTGGGGCTAGCGCGCCAGCGTGGCACCAGAGGCCACCAGGAGGCCGTAGGACGGGCGAGCGGGGCGGGGTGCGAGGCGGGGTGCGACCGCGGCGGCGGCGAGACGGCCGTGCCCCGCCCTGGCGGCCCGCTACAGGTATTGTCGCAGTTGGTCCGCAGTCATGCCTGCCTGCCGGAGAATGCTGGTGAGCAGCCAAGGCAGAATGGTGCGGCCAGCGTGCACGGGAACGGTGACGACGAAGGCGCTACCCGGCTTGTGCAGGTGGTGGTGGCTGCCGTTTACGTCCACGAAAACGAAGCCGGCCCGTTGAAGGGCGCGGGCCAGTTCGGCGCCCGTGACGCGCGGCAGCCGGCTCAACGCGGAGCGGTGACCGTGACGGTCGCGACTTCGACCTTCTCGGAGCCGCGCCAGGGGTGCCCCACCTTGGCGAGCGCGGCCAGGTGGCCGGCGATAGCTTCCTGCGCGTTGGCGAGGGCTTCTTCGCGCGTGTCTCCCTGGGTGAAGCAACCGGGGAGCGCAGGAACGGTGACTGCCCAGCCCTGACCTTCCTCGTCCCAATCGAGGAGGACGGTGAACCGCAGAACCGTGTTCCCGCGTGTCGTCGTAGCCATGCGCGCCCCTCCGTTTCGAGGCCGCCGCTGAGGCGGTCCCGTGCGGTTAGTGTATCGCCGACGCGGACGGCGGCCCACAGGAACGCGTGTGCGGCGCGACGAATCATGCCAGAAGAACAGGCGCCCCGCCTTGGCCTTCGCGGGAGGACCTGCGAACCCCTGTTGAGCGTTGGGGCGTATTGTGGACGAGGCGGGGGGCCGAAGCACTACGGCACCGGCACCATCTACGGCGCCGTCGTGTCCGGCGTCAACCACTCGCACTGGCTCATCCATGCGAACGGCCACCTGATCGACGCCGACATCTGGTTCAACACGACCACGGGCTCGTCCTCAGTCTCCTGCACCTACGACTACGTCGTCACCGTCCACTGAGGGCTCAGTGCGGGGCCGGGGGGCATTGCCCCCCGGCCCGCGGCTCACGCCTGCAGGGGCCTGGTCATCTCCTCCGGCCGCACCCAGCGGTCGAAGTCCTCGCCCGTCAGAAATCCGAGCTTCAGGGCGGCCTCGCGGAGGCTCAGCCCCTCGTGGTGCGCCGCCATGGCGATCTTCGCGGCTTTCTCGTACCCGATGTGCGGGTTGAGCGCCGTGACGACCATCAGGTTCTCATCCAGGTGCTTGGCGATGCGCGCCACATCGGGCCTGATGCCCACGGCGCAGTGCATGTCGAAGGAGTGGCAGGCATCCGCCAGCAGCTGGACCGACTCGAGGACGTTGTGCAAAATCACCGGCTTGAACACATTGAGTTGGAAGTTCCCCTGCGAGGCGGCGAACGCGACCGCCTGGTCGTTGCCATACACCTGCACGCAGACCATGGTCATGGCCTCGGACTGCGTCGGGTTGATCTTGCCGGGCATGATCGAGGATCCAGGCTCGTTCTCGGGGATGCGAAGCTCGCCGATCCCCGCCCGCGGCCCTGAGGCGTACCAGCGCACATCGTTGGCGATCTTCATCAGCGCGGCGGCCATGGTGCGCAGCGCTGCGCTGACATTGACCATGGCCTCGTGCGCGGACAGGGCGGCGAACTTGTTGGCGGCTGTGATGAACGGCTGTCCCGTCAGCTCGGCGATCTTGGCCGCGGCCACCTCACCGAAGCGCGGGTGCGCGTTGATGCCTGTGCCGACGGC
>DATLTP010000174.1:0-17364 GCA_035533535.1 Bacillota bacterium
CAACTCGTCGGCTTCTCGCGTGTTCTGCTGGCGCATCAGGAAGGTCACGGCTGCGTTTGCCAGACAGGCGCGGGCGGACCGTTCGGCATCTCGGTCACCTCCACCCAGCAGGTCGCCCAGCGATTGGGTGATGAGCGACACGCCGGCACCCAGCTTGCGACCCGTGCGGAACAGGTTCTCGACGAACCGGGCCGTCGTGGGCTGACGCAGGAGGTAGTGGGCCTCATCGATTGCCACAAAGGTCCGCCGCCTCTGCTGCCGCAGACGCCGCAGGATGAGTTCGGCGAGCACGAAGTACGCTGCGGGGGCAAGCCCACGCTCGTACGCCACAACCTCGTGGACGTCGAAGACGATGAGGTCGGCCATGAGGTTGACCGTCGTCGGCCCGCCGAAGAGGCGCAGGCTGCCCTCGATGAACGGCCGCAGTCGGTCGGCCACGCCTCGGCCAACTGCGGATGCCCGCAGCTCCCCGGCCAGTTCCACCATGGTCGGCGGCGTGCGCTCGCCGGCTATCGGCGCAGGGTCCGTGGGCCCTTCTTGGGCGTCCGCGTATCCGCGGCGCAGATACGTGGCGTAGAGGGCCCCATCCACGACCGCCCGTTCGCGGGCGGTGAGGCCCCCCAGCATGACCTCGCACAGGCTCCGCACGAAGTCGACCTTGCCCGTGATCGCGCGCGAATCGGCCATGAGGTCAGTCGGAGACACATCCAAGGGATTGATGCGGTCGCTGCTTCCGGGGCCCAGTCGCACGTACTGGCCGCCGAATGCCTCGCACCAGGCCTGGTACTCCCGGTCGGATGGATCCAGCACAACCGCTGCGATGTCCCGGAACCGGGCCTGCGTCAGCAGCGACTTCAGCCAATACGACTTCCCAGCCCCCGACGCGGCGATGGTCACCGTGTGAGCGTTGACGTAGGCGAACCGGTCGAGCAGCACAATTGAGTTGTTCAATCGATTCACCCCCCAAATCTCGCCCTCTGGGTGGACCAGCTCCGACGAGAGAAAGGGCATGAGGGTCGACGCGGCATATCCATCCAGGTTTCGCCCGACCGGCAGGCGCAGCTCGGCCAGTGGCATCGTCGAGACGAACCCATCGACCTGCTCGAGCCGGGCTGTCCGGCAGATGACCAGCTTTCCGGCGAGCTCTGCCTGCAGCGACGCGGTCAGGCGGTCCAATTGCTGCACCGTGTCAGCAAAAATCGTCACGAAGAGGTGGATGCGGAACAGGCGGGTCTCCGCCCGCGCCAAGCCACTGCGGAGGCTCTCCGCGTCTTCAAGGGCGGCTTCAGCGTACGGATCGCGGTCAGCCGCCGCTCGCTCAGCACGGATCATCGAGGCGCGCAGGTCCTGCACGTGCCGTCCAAGCTCGGCCATCGCCTGGCTCGTGGACACAGGTTCGATGTGGCTGGCGATCCGCAGATCGCCCTGGAAGGCATGCAGCGGGGCGAGCCAGCCCGCCTCGACAACCCGGGGGTACGCCACGACGACCAGCGTGCGCGCCAGACGGCCGCCCAGGTCCAACCGGTCAGGCATGACCGTCACGGCTTCCGGTCGCAGGAGGTCTGAGGCGAGAGACCGCCCCGGCGCTGCCCCCCTGGCGGCGTTGCCACCCATAGCCCGCGATCCCAGCCAAGCCGTGAGCCGACCTCGCCCCTCAGTGCGCACGGCCATCCACCGCCACGGAAGCGAAGGCCGTCAGGGGGGCGGGCAGGGTGCTGCCGGCGCCTGTGTACGCCGCATGGATCAGGTTCGTCAGATCCAGGTCGCCCAGTGCCCGGCCACTCAGCCCCATCCGTTGAAGCGCACCGACCACCAGGGCCTCGTCGGCGCCCAGCTGGCGCAGCGTGTCCTGAATGCGCCCCGTCCCGTCGCCGCACGACCGGCGAAGGACCACATAGTGACGGCGCGACATGATGTGGCGTGACTGGATCAGCCCATCCAGGAAGCGCGCGTGGGCGAGCATCTGGTCGCCAACCAGACCGCCCCGCTGAGCGGCTGCGGCCCGAAGCCGCCCGACGTAGCCATCCAGGCGCAGGCGCTCCGAGATGGACACGATCTGGACCGGGCCTGGCAGGGCGTTCAGGAAGGCGCGGTACCCTGCCAGGAAAGCCTCCCGCTCGGCCGCATCCTTGAGCTCGAAGGGGGCTGCGGACACCTCCAAGACACGGACCAGTCCGTCGCCGACCCGTGCCGTGCCCGCGCGGACGTCGCGGACAAGCAGCAACCCCGCGACGTCCCGCCGCAGCGTCAGCCGCCTGGGCGACACCAGAAAGCGCACGAGCCGCACCGCCCATACGGCGGCCGGTTCACCGGCATCCCCCGCTGGCCACCGGAGATAGGCCAGCGCAAGGCCGGCCGCGGCGACCGCGGCGGCGGCCAACACCCGCACAGGCATGGGCAGGGGCGATCGCAGGAGATGCCAGACGGCAAACCCAGCTCCGCCCAGCCACGCCGCCTGCCCGAGGTTGAACGGACCGACCAGGGCATACGGGCGCCGCGTCTCGCCTGGAATGGTGAAGCCACTCATGGCATGACCCCCCTGGCCAGACGGCCGGCGAGCGCCACGGCCGCGGTGGATACACCGCGAACGGCCCGCCAGGACGCGGCGGAGCCCCAACCTGCCTGGGCCCTGCCGCCCCGAGCCAGGGTCTGAAGCAGCGGCCTCACACGTGCGAGCATCACGAGCAGCGCCAGGGTGAGGAGCAGGTTGCCGAGCGCGCCCCCAGAACCCCCCATGCCCGCCGCAGCCGCGAGCCAGACCAGCAGGAGCTGGGCAGCCTGGGTGAAGATGGCCACGAGCGCTTCCAGGAGGACGACGCCCCAGACGCCGCTCGCTTCGGGCAGCATCCACAGAACGGCCGCCACAGGGGCGATGGCGGCAAGAAGCAGGATCTCAGCCGCACGCAGGTAGTAGTCGGCGACCACCCAGAGGGCCGCACCCAGACAGACCAGGGCCAATGCCTCGGGAGCGACCAGATCAACGGCGGCAGCGGCGGCTGACGCCCCAGTCGCAGCGGCTGCGGAGCCAAGCATCGCGGTCAGAAAGCCGCCCTGACCGACCCCGGTCGCGATGAGGGCGCCGACAAGCGCGGCGTTGGCCGCCAGCAGCCAGTTCACCAAAGTAAAACTGAAGGCGGCGCCTGTGGCGGCCACAAGCATGCGGGCTATGAGCATGCCGGGTGAGGCCCCGGGCAGCCCCAGGGCAGTGCCCAGCATGTGGCGAAGCGCGCCGTACGCCAAAAGACCCGCAAGGCAGGTCAGGCCCAGGTCACGGGTGAAGGCCCACACGCTCTGGACACCCGGGCCGAAGGGGTATGGCTGCGTCAAGCTGGTCTGCAGCAATGCGCCGGCGGGCCCAGCCAACGTCTGCACCAGCCCACCGAAGATCCCGGTGATCGCCCAGATGAGGGACTGAAACAGGGCGCCCGCAGCTGCGCTCATGACGGGATCAGCCCCTGAACCACGGAGACCAGGGTCGGGGCAAGCAAGGCCAGAACCAGTCCGCCGAGTCCGGCCATGATCACCCGCCAGGCCTCCGCCTGGGCATGCGACGTGTGGGCCGCGGCATGGCGAACACCACCGTAGGCCACCGTGCAGACCGAGACGGTACCCGCGATGAATTCAAGCCACTGCGCCACGTTGGCCAGGAAGCCGGTGATGACGGCAGTGCCGGGTCCCCCGGGCGCGGCAACGGCCGTCGGTGCGAGCATTGCGCCCGCGAGGATGAACCATAGGGGGGCGACCCCGAGGACCCTGCGCCACTGCTTGGACAACCGGAGACCCCTCCCGCCAGCAAGCGTAAGGGGGCCCGGACGATATGGCAAAACCTGGATTTCCCCGTTTGCGGCGACTGTTGTCCCGCCAAGTCCCCCGACCGGCACCAGAGAGACGGAATCTCCCATTTTCTGTCACTGCCGTGTCCGTCGCCCGGGTTGCCAGGATCACCGCCCCCCGCGCCGAATCCTCCGCCAGGCGAAGATCCCGCAGGGGGGTTCACAGCAAGCCGATGTCCTACCAGTACATCCTCTACGACAAGGACGAGCGCGTGGCGAAGATCACCCTCAACCGCCCCAAGTACCGCAACGCCCTCTCCCGCGAGCTGCAGGAGGAGCTGGAGGCGGCCTTCAACGTGGCCAAGGAGGACGACGACGTCCGCGTCATCGTCCTGGCGGGCAACGGGCCAGCCTTTTGCGCCGGCCACGACCTCGGCACGCCCGAGCACAACGCCGACCTCGAGCGCCGCCCCATCCTCGAACCCGAGGTGCGCGGCAACTTCGAGTACGCCTACGACACCGTCCTGATGATGCCGCTCCGCCTGCGCGACATCCCCAAGCCCACCATTGCTTCCGTCCACGGCTGGTGCATCTACGGCGGCTGGAAGCTGGCCTCGGCCATGGACATCATCGTGGCCGCCGACGACGCCCGCTTCATCCCCGGCCCGCCGCAGTGGATCAACCTGGCCTGGGAGGTCGGCCCGCGCCGCGCCAAGGCCCTGCTGCTGGACGACCACGCCCTCTCCGCCCAGGAGGCCTTCGACGTCGGCATCGTCTACAAGGTCTTCTCGCGGGACCAGCTCGAGGCTGAGACCATGGCCATGGCCAAGCGCATCGCCGAGCGGCCGCCGTTCATGCTCCACATGATGAAGATGGCGGTCAACCAGGCCCAGGACGCCCAGGGCTACCGCAGCGCGGCCATGGCGGCCATCGCCTACCGGGCCCTGTTCCACTCAAGCGGCGAGCAGCCGCACCTCAAGGAGGGCGAGCGCCGCCAGCTGCCGGCGGTCAAGCGCGCCATCGAGGCCGGCCCGGACAAGCCGAAGCAGGAGTAAGACCTATGGCCGGCGCGCTCGACGGACTACGCGTCTTCGACCTGAGCGACGGCGTCGCGGGCCAGTACTGCACGCGCCTGATGGCCGACTACGGGGCCGACGTGTGGCTGATCGAGCCGCAGGGGGGCTCGCCCCTGCGCAACGTCGGCCCCTTCCGCAGGGACGGCGAGCGGCCAAACGACTCCCTGCTGTTCTGGCACCTGAACACGGGCAAGCGCTCGGTGGTGGTGGAGGGGTCGCTCCTGCGCCGGGCGGCTGCCAACGCCGATGTGGTGGTGGCGGGACCCGATCACGATTTGGCCGCGCTCCGCGCGCCCCACCCCGCCCTCATCACATGCTCCATCACCGATTTTGGCCCCGTTGGTCCGCGCGCCGGCTGGAAGGGCAGCGAGATGATCTACCAGGCCCTGAGCGGCTTCATGCTGCTCACGGGCGACGCCACCCGCCAGCCGCTTTATGGCGTGGGCCACCGCAACGTCTACTCGGCTGGCGTCACGGCCTACGACGCCATCCTGGCGGCGCTCTTCCATCGCGGCCGCACCGGGGAGGGCCAGGGCGTGGCTGTGAACGCCGTGGAAGCCACGGCTGCCATGAACGGCCTGGCCATCCTGCGCTACTCGTACAACGGCGGCTTTCAGCGCCGGGCCAGCACGGCCACGCTGGTGTCGCTGGTGGAGTGCCAGGACGGCTGGATCGTCTTGTACGCCGCCCTGCCCGACTGGGCGGGCGTCTGCGACGTCTTCGGCATCGACGAGCGATGCAAGACGGACCCGCGCTTCGTGCACCTGCGCGAGCGAAACCAGCACTGGGCCGACGTGTACGGTCTGCTGCGGCCGTGCGCGGCGAAGCTGCCCGTGGCGGAGGTGGCGTGCCGCGCCCAGGCACACAAGGTCCCGGTGGGCCGCGTCATGACGCCGCAGGGGCTGTGGGAGTCCGAGCACCTGCGGGCCCGCGGCTACTGGGAGTCCGTCGACGGGCGGCCGATCCTCGGCCCTGCCTTCCGCATGAGCGAGACGCCGCGGAGGGTCGAGCACGGGGCGCCTGGCCTCGGGGAGCACCAACAGGACCTCGGCGCTTGGCTGGCCCTGTCCCCAGCCGAACAGCGGGCCCTGCGGGATGGTGGTGTGGCATGAACGAGACGCGAGGAATGGCCGAGCACGGGGAGCCAACCCGTGGCGCGCACCAGAAGGACCTGGCCGCCTGGCTCGACCTGACCCGGGCGGAGCGGCAAGCCCTGCGGGACGGTGGCATCGCATGATTGGACGCCAATTCGTCGGTCGCCCCCCCACCGAGCAGCGGTCCCTCCGGGACGGTGGCGTAGCATGAGCGGGCCGCTGGAGGGCGTCCGCATCCTCGACTTTACCAGCGCCTGGGCCGGGCCCATGGCCACGCGCTCCCTGGCCTACCTGGGCGCCGAGGTCATCAAGATCGAAGGGCCGAACCGCCTTGACTCCTGGCGCGACACGGTGCGGGGCGTCGAGCCGAGCCGCTACCCCGACAACCAGCTGGGCGAGCGCCCGTATAACCGCAGCTCCCGCTTCAATAGCCAGAACCACGACAAGCTCGACCTCGTGGTGGACCTGAAGCACCCCAAGGCGCGCGACCTGATGCTGCGGCTGGCCCGCGGCTGCGACGTCGTCATCGACAACTTCTCGCCGGGGGTGCTGCGCCGGCTCCACCTCGGGTACGAGGACTTCCGCCAGGCGCGGCCGGACATCGTCATGGTGGAGATGCCGGCCTACGGCAACACCGGCCCCGAGGCCGAGAACGTGGCCTTCGGCCCCAACATGGAAGCCATGGCGGGCATGGCCTCGCTCATTGGCTACGGCGATGGCGTGCCGGTCACCACATCCGGCGCCTACCTGGACCCCATCGGCGGCCTGCATGCGGCGGGGGCCGTGCTGACGGCGCTGCTTTACCGCCAGCGGACCGGCGAGGGCCAGTACGTTGAGGTGCCCCAGCGCGAAACGGCCATGCAGCTGATCGGCGAGCACCTCCTCGAGCAGATCGAGAACGGCGAGACCTTCGCCCCACAGGGCAACCGCATCCCGGGCGCGGCTCCGCACGATGCGTTCCCCTGCCTCGGCAGCGAGGAGTGGGTGGCGATCGCCGCCTTCAGCGAGGCGGAGTGGCAGTCGCTCTGCGCCGCCATGGGCCGCCTGGACCTGATGGCGCGATTCCCCACCCTGCTGGACCGCAAGCGCCACGAGGACGACCTCTACGCCGAGATCGCCGCCTGGACGCGCGACCGCGCCAAGGACGACATCGCCGCGCTCTTGCAGCAGCATGGAGTGACGGCCGCACCCGTCGCCAACGGCCGCGACATCTTCGATGACAGACAGCTGGATGCCACAGGCTTCTACGTGGAGATGGAGCACGCCGACGCGGGCCGCCACCGCTACCCCGGCCTGGCCTTCCACCTGGACGCGACCCCCGGCGCCATTCGCCGGCCGCCGCCCCGCTTCGCTGAGCACAACCGCTTCGTGCTGGTGGACCGCTTTGGCCTATCCCCGGAAGAGTACGAGGACCTGCTGCGGGACGGCGTGATCGCGTCCCAGCCGATCGGGGGGAACTGACCATGCCCGGGATGACGGAGGCCGCCACCACCTGGGTCAAGGGCTGCTCGATCCGTTCGTTCGCACCCGAAGCCGTTCAGGCCGCCAAGAAGGGCCTGCTCGACACCCTGGCCGTGATCCTGGCGGGGGCCCGGGAACCGGTGGCGGAGGCCGCCGCGGAGGTCGCCGCCCGCCTGGGCGGCGCGCCGCAGTCCTCGCGCATCGGCTTTGACCAGCGCACCTCGCCGGACCGCGCCGCCCTGATCAACGGCGCCGCGGCCCACGCCCTGGACTTCGACGACACCCAACCGGGTGTGGGCGGCCACCCGAGCGCCGTCATCGTGCCGGCCGTACTGGCCGTGGCCGAGGCGGAGGGCAGATCTGGGGCCGCCATCCTCGAGGCCTACATCATCGGCGTGCAGGTCATGGCCAAGGTGGGCCGCGCCTTGGGCCATGACGCCTACAGCAAGGGCTGGCACAACACCTCGGTGCTGGGTCCGCTCGGCGCTGCGATGGCCTGCGGCAAGCTGCTGGGCCTAACTGCGGCGCAGCTACGCTGCGCCCTCGGCATATCCGTGTCGCAGGCGGGGGGCACGCGGCAGAACTTCGGGGCCATGTGCAAGCCCGTCCATGCTGGCTGGGCGGCTCAGGCGGGCCTGCAGGCAGCCTACCTGGCGGCCGCCGGCGTCACAGCCGACGAGGACATCCTGGAGGCGCCCATGGGGTTCTTCGCCCTCTGGGGCCGCTCCGGCGGTGACATCGGCGACTTCTCCACACCGCTGGAGATCGCCGACCCGGGGCTCAGCGTCAAGCGCCACCCCTGCTGCGCCGCAACGCACCGGCCGCTCGACGCCGTGCTCAAGCTGCGGGAGCGGTTCGGGTTCGGCCCTGACGACGTGGCCGCGCTATCGGTGGAGGTGGGACCCGGCGGCCTTGCGCCCCTGATCCACGACATTCCGGCCAACGGGTTGCAGGGCAAGTTCAGCATGCGGTACACCGTGGCCTCGGCCGTGGCCGACGGCCGCATCGCCATCGACACCTTCGCGCCGGGCAAGCTGCGGCGGCCGGAGGTGCTGGCGCTGATGGAGCGCATCAGCAAGCGCGAGGCGCCGGGCGCGACGGCGGCCACGGTCACCGTGGAACTGCGGGATGGCACCCGGGCATCCGAGCAGGTGCAGCACCCGCGCGGCTCCGCCTTCGACCCGCTGACCTGGGACGAGGTGGCCGCCAAGTTCCGGGCCTGCGCCGTGCCGCTGGTCGGCCCCGAGGCCGCGGAGGATATGATCGCCGCCGTGGCGCGGCTGGACGAGCTTTCTGACTGGAGCCCCCTGCGGGCGAGCACTGCGAGGTGACCCCTGCGTAAATGGCGCTCTTTCTGACCGATGACGAGGTGGGCAGGGCCCTGTCGATGGACGATTGCCTGTCGGGGCTACGTGAGGCCTTCGCCGGCGGCTACGACCTGATGCCGCGGTGGCGCGGGCGCGCCCCCGAAGGCACTATCGGCGTTTACAACGTGATGGCCGCGTCCGTGCCAGACATGGGGTACATGGGCCTGAAGTCCTACGCCTGGGTGAAGGGCGGGCGGCTGCGCTTCCATGTGCTGCTTTATAGCTGGGCGACCGGGGCCCTGGAGGCCGTGCTGGAGGCCGACCGCCTGGGGCAGATCCGCACCGGCGCGGCCAGCGGGCTGGCCACCGACGTGCTGGCGCGGGGCGACGCCCGCGTGGTGGGCTGCATCGGCGCCGGGCACCAGGCTTTCTACCAAATCGCCGCCGTGGCCGCCGTCCGCGAGCTGGCCGAGGTGCGGGTGACGTCGCGGCGTCCGGAGCGGGCGCAGGCGATGGCCGACCGCGTGCAGAGCTCCCTGGGAGTGGCGGCGCGCGCGGTGGCGTCGGCGCAGGAGGCCGTGGCCGGGGCGGACGTGGCGATCACCATCACCAGCGCCTCGAACCCGGTGCTGCTGGGCGAGTGGCTCGCCCCGGGCATGCACGTGAACGCCGCCGGCAGCAACGTGGCCCACCACCGCGAGCTGGACGAAGCGGCAGTGCTCCGGGCCGACCGCATTGTGGTGGACGACCGGGCCGAAGCCCAAGCGGAGTGCGGCGACCTGATCGCCGTCATCCAGGCGGGGCGCCTGGCATGGGACAGGGCCGAAAACCTGGCGGATGTGGTGGCGGGGCGGCTCGCCGGTCGCTCGCGCGCGGATGAGATCACCCTGTTCGAGTCGCAGGGCCTGGCCGCGGAGGACGTGGCGGCGGCGGCACGGGCCGTGGCGAATGCCCGCAAGCTTGGCCTCGGCCAGGAGATGGCCATCGGGTAGCGTCCTTGACATTCGCTCCACTCGGCCGCACGATACCCCATGGGGGTATCGTCGTGGCCGAGGCTTCCGCGTCTTCTCACGAGAGCCACTACCACCGCGACAACGCCGACCTGCTGGCGCGCCTGCGCCGCGTCGAGGGCCAGGTGCGCGGCATCCAGCGGATGGTCGAGGAAGACCGCTACTGTGTGGAAATCTTGATGCAGTTGGCGGCTGTGCGTGCGGCCGTGAACCAGGTCGGGCGGCAGCTGCTGGAAAGCCACACCCGCGGCTGTGTTGCGGGCGCCCTGCGCTCAGGCGACGGCGAGCAGGCCGTGGCGGAGCTGGTCGAGGTCGTCAATCAGTTCCTGCGATGAGCGGGTGAAGACATGGCCGAAACGGATCTTCGCATCGAAGGTATGACCTGCGACCACTGTGTGCGCCGGGTCGAGAAGGCGCTGGGCGCGGTGCCAGGCGTCCACACGGTCGGCGTCAGCCTCGAGCAGGGCATGGCGCACGTCGCGTTCGACCCGGCCGTGGCCAGCCTGGACGCCATGCGCGAGGCGGTCGCCGAGGCCGGGTATGGCGCGGGCGAGCTCAAGGAGATCACCCTGCCGGTCAAGGGCATGACGTGCGACAACTGCGTCGATCACGTCCACGCGGCGCTGAGCGGCGTCCCCGGGGTGCAGTCGGCGGCGGTCAGCTTGGATGACGCCAGCGCCCGCGTCGTGTTCGATCCGGCCGCCGCCACGGTGGACCAGATGCGCGCCGCCGTCTGGAAGGCGGGGTACCGGATCCCCGAGACCCAGGAGCTCACGCTGCCCATCCAGGGGATGACCTGCGAGCATTGCGTGCGCCGGGTGCAGAAGGCGCTCGCTGGCGTGAGCGGTGTGGACTCGGTGGAAGTCAGCCTTCCGGACAACTCCGCCAGGGTCACCTACGACCCGACCGTCGCCGCCGCCACCTTGGATGCGATGCGGGCCGCCGTGCAAGAGGCCGGGTATGGAGTTGGCACCGCCGCCGGCGGGCAGGCGCCGGCGGCAGAGGACCCGCCCGCTCCGCCCGCTGGCCAAGCGGGCCACGTCGCCCTGGCCGCGATTCGGGAAGCCGCCCCGTCGGCGCGCCCCGACAGCCACCCCGCAGCCGACTCCACAGCCGACTCCACAGCGGCTCACCCGGATGGCCACGTCCCCGCCGGCCCCATCGCAGCGCGGCCGGACGGCCGCGTGACGTTGGATGCGATCCGCCCATCGCGCGAGCACGGCCACGCACTCCCCAGCCCAGGGGTGCAGCCCAACGGCCACGCCCCAACCAGCGTCGTCCCGCCGACCGCCCCGCCCACCGGAGACCTGACCCTCCCCATCGAGGGCATGACCTGCGCTTCGTGTGTCCTCCACGTGGAGCGGGCGCTGAGCAAGGTCCCCGGCGTCCAGGCTGTGGCCGTCAACCTGGCCACCGAGACGGCCCGCGTCCGCTTCGACCCGGCCGTCGCGACACTCCCGGCCATGCGCAAGGCCGTGGCGGACGCCGGCTACAGGGTTGCGCAGACAGCCCCAGCCGTCCCACCGGCCACCCCGGCCACCCCGGCCGCACCGCCCACCGGAGACCTGACCATCCCCATAGAAGGCATGACCTGCGCCTCGTGTGTGCTCCACGTGGAGCGGGCGCTGAGCAAGGTCCCCGGCGTCCAGGCTGTGGCCGTCAACCTGGCCACCGAGACGGCCCGCGTCCACATCGACCCCGCCGTCGCCACGCTCCCCGCCATTGCCCAGGCCGTCGCCGACGCCGGCTACCGCGTGGGCGCCATGGCCATGCCCCAGGCCGGCACCGACGTGCCCGGCGAGGCGCCCGACGACCGCGAGGCCACCCGCGACGCCGAGGCCACCGACCTCAAGACCAAGGCCCTCACCTCGCTTGGCATCGGCCTGGCCATGATGGCTGTCATGTACCTGCCGCTGCGCATCGACGCCGCGGTCCTGGACCCGTTTTTGCTGATCGCGGCCACCATCGTCCAGGTCTGGGCCGGCCGCGTCTTCTACACGGCCGCCTGGGCCGCGGGCCGCCACGGCACGACCAATATGAACACCCTGGTCGCGCTGGGCAGCAGCGTCGCGTACGGGTACAGCGCCTTCGTCACCCTCTGGCCCGGCGTGGCCGCCCGCTGGGGCTTCCCGCCCAGCCTGTACTTCGAGTCCTCGGTCATCATCATCGGCCTGATCCTGCTGGGCCGCTGGCTGGAGGCCGGCGCCAAGCGGCGGGCCGCCGGCGCCATCCGCGCCCTGGCCGGCCTGCAGCCCAAAACAGCCAGAGTCCTCGCAGAGGACGGGAGCGAGCGCGACGTCCCCGTGGCTCAACTGCGCGTCGGCGACCTCCTCCGCGTGCGCCCCGGCGAGAAGCTCCCGGTCGATGGCACCGTCACCGAGGGCACCTCCGCCATCGACGAGTCCATGCTCACTGGAGAGAGCCTGCCCGTGGACAAATGGCCCGGCGACGAGGTCATCGGCGCCACCGTCAACCGCACTGGCTCGTTCGTGATGCGCGCGGCGAAGGTGGGCCGCGACACGGCGCTGGCCCAGATCGTGCGCCTTGTCGAGGAGGCGCAGGGCAGCAAGGCCCCGGTCCAGCAGTTGGCCGACACGATCTCCGCCTACTTCGTGCCTGCCGTGCTGGGCATCGCGCTGCTGACCTTCGCCGGCTGGCTCCTGTTGGGCCCGGCGCCCCGCCTGACCATGGCCCTGGACGCGGCCATCGCCGTGCTGATCATCGCGTGCCCCTGCGCCCTGGGCCTGGCCACGCCGGTGGCCATCATGGTCGGCACGGGCAAGGCGGCCGAGCTCGGGATCCTGATCCGCGGCGGCCAGGCGCTGGAGCAGGCCCGCCGCCTGGACACTGTCGTGCTGGACAAGACGGGCACCCTGACGCAGGGCCGGCCCGAGGTCATTTCGGTCGAGGCCGCAGGCGGCCTCGATATCGATCGCCTCCTCGCCCTGGCGGCGGCCGCCGAGCTTGGCTCGGAGCACCCCCTCGGCGAAGCCGTGGTGCGCCATGCCCGTGCCAAGGACCTGCCGCTGCCCAGGGCCGAGTCCTTCGCCGCCCTGGCTGGCCGCGGCGTCCGCGCGCGCGTGGACGGCCACGAGGTGCTGGTCGGCAGCCGGGCGCTGGTGCCCTCGGCGCCCGGAGACGGCGCGCGGCTGTTCGTCTCCGTCGATGGCGCGTACGCCGGCGCCATCGAGGTGGCCGACACCCTGAAGCCGGAGTCGCCGGAGGCCGTCGCCGAACTGCGCGCCCTCGGGCTGGACGTCTGGATGCTCACGGGCGACCACCCGGACACCGCGCACGCGATGGCCGCCGCGGCCGGGATTCCGCGTGACCGCGTTCTGGCCCAGGTGCTTCCCGACCAAAAAGCGGCGCAGGTGCGCCGCCTGAAGGAAGCGGGCCGGATCGTGGCCATGGTCGGCGACGGCATCAACGACGCGCCGGCCTTGGCCGAGGCCGATCTTGGCATTGCCATCGGGACCGGCACCGACGTGGCCATGGCCGCTTCCGACATCACCCTGGTTGGCGGCGACCTGCGCGGCATCGTCGACGCCATCGCCCTGTCACGGCGCACCGTGCGCACCATCCGCCAGGGCCTGGGCTGGGCCTTCGGCTACAACATCGTCCTCATCCCGGTGGCGATCGGCGCGCTCTACGGTGTCTTCCACGTGCTGCTGAGCCCGGTGCTGGCGGCCGCCGCGATGGCGATGTCCAGCGTCAGCGTCGTGACGAACGCCCTGCGGCTGCGGGGCTTCCGCCGGCCGGAGGGAGTGGAGGCGATCCTGCACCCGCCGCTGCGGGCCCGGGTCGGCGAGTGGGCCTACCTCGTGGCGATCGCGGCCGTCGCCGCCGGCATCGGCGTCGCCGCCCTCCTGGTGGCGGGGCGCGGCGGCATGGCGGCGATGTAACACCCACCCAGCGAAGGAACATCGTTTTCTCCCGCAGAATGGCGCATCCATATGCGGGAGGTGCTGATTGGTCTGGGCCGTGAATAGCGTGGGCGACCACCTCCAAGGCGCTCTGAATCCCCAACTGCGCTCCTAGCTTTTCATCCCCTCTTCACGCCTCTGCGCGACACTGTCCGCAGGAAAGTTCGTGCGGCGTGACAAGGGGTTTTCAGCTTGGCGGCCCGTCCTCTCCGCAAAACCGTCCTTGCCATTGCGGCCACGGGCGCGATCCTGGCCCTGCTCGGCAGCAGCGTCGCCCTGGGGGCGCCGCATCTGGCGGCGGCCATCCACCGTGTCGTCACCCGCGTGGCAGCCGGTGGGACCAGCCACCCGCCCACACCGGCTGAACCCGGCCCCGCCACCGACTGGACCTCCTACGGAGGCGGCCTGGGCAATACGTTTGCCAACCCCACGTCGCCGCTTTCGGCGGCCACGGCTCCGACGCTGCACATGGCCTGGTTTGCGCCGGCGCCCGGCGAGGTCTCAAGCAATCCCATCGCCTCGGGCAACCAGGTCTTCTTCGGCACCTACGACGGGTCCGTGCAAGCCGTGGCCCGCGACACGGGCAACCTGCTCTGGCGCGACACCCTCGACGGCTCGCCCATCGACGGCGGCATGCTGCTGGACGGCGGAACCCTGTTCGCGGCGACGTCCGGTGGCGAGGTGGTTGCCATGGACCCCGCGACTGGCCAGGTGAAGTGGACCTCCGCCAACCTACTGGGCGGCCTCAAGGACGCGCTGCGGGCCTCGCCCGTGGCGTATGGCGGCGTCATCTACGAAAGCCTCGGCGGCACGGACGACGACCTCACCGAGCAGGGCGGCGTGGTGGCGCTGGACGAGCAGACCGGCAGGGTGCTCTGGCGGACGATGCTGGTCAACTATGACGGCGGCGGCGCGGCGGTGTTCTCGCCCCCGGCCGTGATCCCGCAACTCGGCGAGCTGGTCGTGGCGACCGGCAACCCCACGCCGTTCCCGGGCAATGCCGCGGCTGACGGGGCCGTGCCCGCGGGCAGCGACCCCGAATCCGACAGCCTGGTCGCCCTGTCGCTGCAGGGCGGCCAGATCCTCTGGTCGGCGCAGGCGCTGGCCCATGACGGCAACGACGACGACTTCATCGGAGCCCCCAACGTGGTGACGCTTGCCGGCGGCACCGTGGCGGTGGGCGATGGAAGCAAGAGCGGCGCCTACTATCTGATGAACGCCGCGACCGGCCGCGACCTGTGGCATGCGGACCTCAACCTGCCGGGGCAGCAGACCCTGATCGTGGCCACGGCTGCCGCCGCCGACGGCCGCATCTTCGTCGGCACCATGGACGTGGACCCGAACGGCCAGTGGCCGGCAAACTACCAGGCGCCCGGCACGGGCCGGCTGGTGGCCCTGGACCAGCAGACGGGCAAGGTCCTGTGGTCGGAGGCACTGCCGGGTAGCCTTGCAGCCGCCCCCGTGGTCGGCAACGGCGTTGTGATGGCCCTGGCAGCCGATGGCCAGCTACTGGCCGTTGACGCGGCCACGGGCGCGCGCCTTTCGCAGCAGCAGGCCCCGGGCGAGGTCTGGAACGCGGAGGCCGCGCTCAGCCTGGCGGGCGGGACGCTGCTGGTGCCCCTCGCCGATCCGGGCGGCGTGGCCGACTACACCCTGGATGCCGCAGGACCCAGTTAGTATTACTTCGTTAAGTGACTAGGCAATTGGATAAGCGTCGGAGTCGTCGGCCGCAGACGATGCACCTGCCCGACCACGTGGCTAAAAGACGCTGAAGTTCACGGCGCACCTGCGGAAGGGTCCACCCAGAAGTTTTTTTTAGCGCGGAGGCGCTCAAGGACCAGAAAGCCGTATGCGAGCGAGACCAGGGTCACGTGGTGATGCCAGCCAGGCCAGCCGCGACCCTCGTAGTGATCCAGCCCGAGTTCGTCTTTGAGCTGGCTGTAGTCCTGTTCAATCATCCAGCGGATCATGGCCAGCGAGACCAGCGCGTGGAGAGTGGTGTCCGGCGGTAGGTTGGACAGAAAGTAATGCACTGGCTCCGGTTCGCTCTCGGGCCATTCAATGAGCAGCCACTGCTCCGGTCCCGGGGGATCGCCATCTGCCTGGCGGTGAGCCGTGCGCACGCGCAGGGCAGCGAAGCGCGAACTTAACGGCCCCTTGGAGCCCGCCCGCCACGTCAGGCAATGCCATGCCCCGGCCTGTAAAGCATTGGCCACGTCCAGCACGCTCTCCGGCGAGCCGTGGTACTGCCAACGTGTACGCGGCCGCCCACGAGGCCCCGACTCTGGGACGCCACCGGGGACCTGCCCTCGCCAAACCGTGGTGGCCGCATCCACGCCCACCACATACTGCAGGCGGCGTTGCTCCAGCCCCGCCCGAAACTCGGCGATCTTGCCGTAGCCCGCATCCGCCACCACCGGTTGCGCTGGCACGCCCCAGGTCAACGCTTCGTCCATCAGCACCAGGCCGAGTTCCCACTTGGTGCGAAATGGCTCGCCCGCCGGAACGTGCGCGGATTGGCGCCGGTCCTTGTCCTTGGCCCACTCCTCGGGCAGGTAAAGCGCCCAGTTCATCGGCATAGCCGCATCGGCCATCGCGTAGTGCAAGCTCACTGCCACCTGGCAGTTGCCGATCTTGCCCAATGTGCCGCTGTATTGCCTGGCCACCCCAACCGAGTGTCGCCCTTGCTTGGGAAAGCCCGTCTCATCCAGAATCCACGCCGCTGGCCCTTGCATGGCGGCGACGACTCGTTCCGCCACGCGCCGTCGCACGTCCACGCTCGACCACGGACTTTGGTTCACAAACTGCTGCATCGCCTGCTCATCGCCATCTGGCAGTCGCTCCGCCATCGGCTGGATCGACTTTCGCTGCCCGTCCAGCAGCAGCCCGCGCACGTACACCTCCCCCCAGTGCCGCCGCTCGCTCCGCCCCACAACACCCAGCACATCGGTCGTGAACGCCTCAAGCCGCCGCCGCGCGTGCGCCAGTTCCTGGCTTGTCATGGGCCTACCATAACAAGCGCTCTTGGCAACCGCAACCACTTAACGCAGTAATATTAGAAGGCCACTGATTTTCTCGAAGATTCGGGGCTTGGGTCCCATGGATTTTGCAATCGACGTCGAATTCCCCCCGTGAGGGCTGGGGGAATTGCGAATTGTTGGGGCGGCGGCGTCAAGCTGGCATGGTCTTCGACGTAGAGTCGTGGCTGGGCGAGGGCGCGATCCCAGAGGACAGTGTGTATTGGCTGCTGGCGCACGACGGTGGACATGTCGCCAGGGACGAGGATTACGCCGGGCTTTATCAAGCCGGTGGTCGTGCGTCGTGGCCGCCGAGTCTGATGGTGAAGGTACTGCTGCTGCAGTTGGCCGACCGGGCCAGCGATGCCGAGGCGGAAGCACGTTGCCGCTTCGACCTGCGCTGGAAGTACGCGTTGGGTCTGGGCCTGGTGGACAAGGGGCCGGATGCGACGACGCTGTGCACGTTTCGGGCGCGGTTGCTGCGTCATGAGGCGGGGCGTAAGGCGCTGGTGGCGAGCCTGATGTGGGCCAAGGAGCGGCAGTGGATCAAGGGCGAGGTCCAGGAGATCGTGGACTCTCTGGCGACGGAGGGGGCCGGAGCACAGCAGGACACCTTCACGCTGATCCGCAGGGCACTGCGTGGGTTGGCGCGGTCGCTGCGCGGGCACGCGATCCACGGGGGCTGGGCGCAGAGCGTGTTGGC
>DATLTP010000175.1:0-13426 GCA_035533535.1 Bacillota bacterium
CAGCTGACGGCCAGGCCGCAGAGAAGGCCGATCGCCGCGCCGAGCGCGAGTTGCAGCGACGTGGCGCGGAAGGCGATGGCGAGCGTGAAGAACGCGGTCTCCAGGCCCTCGCGCCCCACCGTGAGCGCCGACACGGCCACCAGGGCCAGGATGGATCCGCGGCCAAGCGCCGCCCGGACCTGCAATTCCAGCTCGCCGCGGAGGTTGCCGCCCTGCCGCTTCATCCAAAAGCTCAAGGCGGTGAGCAGCGCGGTGGCGATGAAGTAGGTGGAACCCTCCAGGATCGTCTGCAGGGTCGAGCCGTCGTACTGGGCAATGAGGCGGAAGGTGGCCAGGGCCACCGCGAGGTCAAGCGCGATGGCGGCGCCCACGCCCGTCCAGATGGCCCGGGCCCCGTCGCCGCGGCCCACCCGGTGTAGGTACGCCAGGATGATGCCAACGATCAGGCTGGCTTCAAGCGACTCCCGGAAGAAGATCACCAGGGTCGGCAGCACGCCGCAAGCACTCCTGCCGCTATATCCGAGTCAGACGCTAGGCTATGGGTAAGCCTAGTGCGGCACTCGGATATTGTCAAGCGCGCCGCGCAACCGTTCCAAGGGTATGGACGGGTCACAGGGAATCAGGAGCAATGTCCCCACCAGAAGCCTCAGCTGGGCGCTGGCCGCGGCGCGCGATTCCGGTAGGACTGGCCAGTATGGCTCAGCACGTATGCCAGCGGCCACGAGCCGCCGGCGGAGATCATGCCGGTTCCGGCAGAGAACGGGCACGGCCAGTGGCGCGACGCCGTCGGGCAGTGCGGGCCAGTACCGCCGGACGCCGTGCAGGTTCAGCGTCATCTGCTCAATGACGCGATAGCGCTGGCGGCGGGCGCGGCGCAAAGCGGCGTGGTCAAGCGACCGCAGCCGGCTCAGCGTCTCCCGCCAGATGGGCTCCGGCGGGCCGGACCAGGCATCCAGCATGTCTTCAGCGGCGGGGTCATTTGCCATGCGCATGCGAACGAACGGCGACGGATCATCCACGGGCTCCGGACCAGGCGGCAGGGCGCCCACCGCCACGCCGCCGTCCGGCACCGGAAGGAGCTTGCGCAGACTTGCGAACCCCAGCCCCAGCCCCAGCCTCGGTCGCCGGTTCAGCAGCGTCTGGGTGAAGTCTTCAATGAGGGTGAGGCCGGAAAGCGGCGGCACCTGCAGCAGCCGGCCAAGGGGATGCACCAAAAGGAGGGCATCCCCTTCCGGCATGCCCTCCCACACTGGGTTCAGCGCCAGATCCTGCGCGTAAAATACCGGCTTGGCCCCGGCTGCCGCCAGCGCGGCCGGAACGGAGGCGCAGATGGCGGCGGGGCAGAGCACCCGGGCGCCGCGCGGCAGCGCGGTGGCCAGCAGGAACGCCAACGCCTGGCGCCCGCTGGCGAACCAGCGGGCGGCCATCACCCGGCCGTCTGTCGCTGCGCCTCGTCCTCCAAGAGCTCCAGGGCCAGATCGCGGTTGACGGCGATCATGCAGCGGCCCGTGCGGACAACGCCCCGGCGGGCCAGGTCCGCCAGGACGCTGGTCACGGTTTCACGGCAGGCGCCGACGAGCGAGGCCAGGTCCTGGTGCTTGAGGGGAACGACAATGCGGCGGAAGTCGCCGTCCATCTCGGTGTCGCCGTGGCGGTCGGCCAGGCGGACCAGCGCGCGCAGGATCCGGCGGCGCGCGTCGACGAGGGCCAGATCGCACGCAATCTCCACCACATCACCGGCACGGCGCGCGAGGGCAACCATCACCCGGCTGGCCAGCTCCGGGTTCTGGCTGACGAAGTCCGCCATGTCCCGCTCGCGCAGAAACAGCACGCGCGTTTCCTCCAGGGCCTCGATCATCGCGTCGGGGCTGCCCGGAAGCCACTGGCGCTGGTACACGAAGGCATCGCCCTCGCCCAGCACGCCGATGGAGGCCTCGTGCCCGGTATCCGTCACGCGCTGGTAGCGCACGCGCCCATTCAGGAGATAAAAGAGGCCGGGAGTCTCCGGGGTCAGCCGCTCGCCGCGTGCCAGCGTGAACACAGGCCACGTCGCGCCGGCGCCGTGCTCCATCGTTTTCATCACCGTCATGGAAACTCCCCCTCGCTAGTCTGAGGTCAGGCGCACGCCGGCCCGCGCCTCCAGGGCGGTCAGGAGGGCCGCATGGTCCAATTCGCCGGCGCCTCCGGATGTAGCTTCACCCAGCAGCTCGAAGGCCCGTTCGGTCATGGGCAGCCGCAGGCCGGCCTGGCGGGCCGCGTCCATGGCGATGCGCACATCCTTGAGCTGCAGGCGCAGGCGGAAACCCGGCGTGAACGACCGCCGCAGCATCCGCTCCCCATGCACCTCGAGGATCCGGCTGCCGGCGAAGCCGCCGAGCAGGGCCTGGCGCACGCGCGCCGGGTCGGCCCCCGCGCGGGCGGCCAGCAGCAGGGCTTCCGCGACCGAGGCGATCGTGTCCGCGACGATCATCTGGTTCGCAGCCTTGGCGATCTGGCCCGTTCCGGGCCCGCCAATGTGGACGATGCTCTTGCCCAGAACCTCGAGGATGGGCATGACCTGGCCAACGGCCGCCGCTTCGCCCCCGACCATGATCGACAGGCTGCCCTGTTCGGCACCGGCCTGTCCGCCGGACACCGGGGCGTCCACGGCGCTTGCCCCGCGCTCAGCCACGGCCTGCGCCAAGCGGCGGGCGGTGGCGGGTGCGATGGTGCTCATGTCCAGAAGCACGTGCCCAGGTCGCAGGCCCTCGAGGACGCCGCCGCTGCCCAGCACCACGGCCTCGACGTCCGGTGTGTCCGGCAACATGGTGATGACGATGTCGCTGCGCTCGGCCACCTCGCGGCCGTTTGCTGCCGCCGCCGCGCCCGCCGCGACCAGGCGGTCGACGGCCGCGCGGCTGCGGTTGGCCACGGTCAGCGGGTAGCCGGCGCGCAGGAGGTTGCTCGCCATCGGCGTGCCCATGATGCCAAGGCCAATGAAGCCAATGCGCACCGCCTGCGTCGTCGCCAAGCGATTAAAACCCCCCGTTGCGATGCTCATTTCACAGTATAGCAGATCTGGTCCGATCCAGATGGCCGCGTTGCGCAGCTCACATAGCTCACACCTGGCTCGTGCCATGCCGAAAAAAGAGGAGTGAGGAGGCCTTTCTTGCCCACCCGCAGACGCAGCCGGGGCTCTGACCGCGTCCGGCCCCTCCGGCCTGCCCCGCCGCCGGCTGCCGGCGGCGAAGGGACGCAAGGCGATGACGGATCCGCGCCGGTTGCGCTCCTGGTCGCCGGGGGGCCGGAAGACGAGGGGAGCAACGTCGCTTCTGCGCTGGCGGCGTCCGGCCTGCGCGTGCGCGTCACGCACGCCTGTGACCGCGCTGAGCTGATCCAGGCCCTGGACGAGCGGCCGTGGGATGCGGTGGTGGCGGGGCGCGGCTCCGATGCCGCCGACGTGCGCTGGCTGGTCGGACTGCTTCGTGAGCGGGCCGTGCATGTGCCCTGCATCGTGCTCGGGGATGAGCCCGACGCATCAGCGGCGCTCGCGGCGATGCAGGCTGGGGCGGCCGATTGGGTCGACGTGGCGGGCGGCGCGTGGGCCCGCATCCTGCCGGCCCTGGAACGGGCGGGGCGCGTGACCGAGGAGCAATCGGCCCGCCGCCACGCCGAGGCGCGGTGGGCGGAGGCCGACCGCCTGTACCGGATCGTGGCCGAGAGCGCGGGCGACCTGGTCTGCCTGCACCGGCCCGATGGCAGCTGTGCCTACGCCAGCCCGTCCGCCGCCTGGCTGCTGGGCCAGACGCCCGATGAGCTTGCCGGCACGGGCTTCATCGATGTCGTGCACCCCGAGGACGCCGGCCGGGTGCGGGCCGCCCTGCGGCGGGCCGCTACCGGCGAGGATGCTGTCAGCGTCACGCACCGCATGCGGCGCCGTCTCGGGGACGAGGTCTGGATGCAGACCCTGGCCCAGACCGTGCCGCCGGCCGTCGGACCGAGCGATTGGGTCCAGACGGTCTCGCGCGACGTCAGCGAGCGCCGGGCCCTGCAGGAGCAGTTGGCGCATCTGGCCCTGCACGACGCACTCACAGGATTGCCGAACCGGGCGCTGTTCATGGACCGCCTGGGCCATGCCCTCGGCCGCCTCAAGCGGCGCAAGGGCACCCTCGGCGTGCTGTTCCTGGACATCGATGGGTTTCAGCTGATCAACGACAGCCTGGGCCGGGCCGCGGGCGACCGCCTGCTGGCGGCGACCGCCGAGCGGCTGCGGGCTGGCCTGCGACCGGGCGACACCGTGGCGCGCGTGGGCGGCGACGAGTTCACGGTCCTGCTGGACGACGTGCGCGAGCCCCGCGATGCGGCGCGGGTGGCCGACCGCATCGCCGAGGCCCTGGCCACGCCGTTTGCCGTGGACGGCATCGACGTGTTTGTGACGGCCAGCGTCGGGATCGCCCTGGCAGCCCCGCGCGGGGAGCTGGCCGAGGACATCGTCCGCAACGCCGACGTGGCCATGTGCCGCGCCAAGCAGCGGGGCCGCGGCCAGCATGAGCTCTTTGCGCCCGAGCTGCACGGCGGCGGCGGCCGCCCCCGCCTCCAGCTGGAGGGCGAGTTGCACCGGGCCCTGGAGCGCCAGGAGTTCCGGACCCACTTCCAGCCCGTGGTTTCCCTGAGCACCAGCCACATGGTGGCCGCGGAGGCCCTGCTGCGCTGGGAGCATCCGACCCGGGGACTCCTGCAGCCGGTGGCATTTCTGGCCGTGGCGGAGGAGACGGGGCTGATCCTGCCCCTTGGGCGCTGGATGCTCGACGCGGTCTGCGCGCACGTGGCCGAGTGGCGGGAGCGGCTGGGCCCGCGCGCGGTCCCCCTGATCAGCGTGAACCTGTCGGCGGCGGAGCTCGGGCAGGCGCACCTGGTGGCCAACGTCCAGACCGCCCTGGCGGCGCACAGCCTGCCGGCGAGCGCGCTGCGCCTGGAGGTGCGGCTGGGCGGCCTGCCCGTGGCCGCATGGTCTGCCCTTGGCGAGCTGGCGGCTCTTGGCGTGCAGATCGCCCTCGACGATTTTGGCGGCGGCGCGACCGTGCTTGGCGACCTCGGGCGCATCCCGCTGCACGCCATCAGCATCGACCGCGGAATCGTGGCCGCCCTGCGCCAGGGCGGTGAGCCCGCGGCCGTGGTGCGCACCGTGGTGGCCCTGGGGGGGGCCCTCCACCTGCATGTCGCCGCGGAGGGCGTGGAGACGGAGGCTCAGGCCGCTGAGCTGCGGGCGCTCGGCTGCGACTGGGCCCAGGGCTTCCACTTCGCCCAGCCGCTTCCGGCGGCCTCGTTCGCGGCCCTGCTGGCCGGCTCGCCCCCCCTTTGGCTGCCTGCCGCGGGGGAGGGGCTGTGACGGCGGCCCGTCAGGTCTGCGCGGGGTCGAGCAGGTAGCCGACCCCATACCGCCGGCGCAGGCGGGCTGAGGGCCCCAGCTTCTTCCGAACCGCGGAGACGTGGGCATAGAGCGTTTGGGAGGCGACGGCGGCGCCGTCGCCCCATACCTGCGCGATCAGGCGCTCGTCCCGCACGATGGCCCCCTCGGCGGCCACCAGGGCCGAGAGCAGGTCAAACTCCGTCGGGGTGAGGAAGATCTCCTCGCCGCCGCGCCGGAGCGACCGGCGGCCCTCATCCAGGAGTAGGCCGGGTCCCAGGTAGACCGGCGGCAGCCGCAGCGACCCCGGGGATTGCTGGTCGGCCGCGGCCCGCATGCGCAGCATTGGGGGAGACCTCCTTGAGAAAGGCTTGATTTCGGAGCATTAGCCCCAAGATAGCATGGGGGCAGAGGAGGTGGCCCGCATGCTGCCCATGGTGGTCGAAGCCTCGGGACGGGGAGAGCGGGTGTTCGATATCTACTCCCGCCTGTTGCGGGACCGCATCGTCTGCCTGACGGGGCCGATCGACGAAGACACGGCCGGACTGGTGACGGCGCAAATGCTCTTTCTGGAGGCCGAGGACCCGGAGAAGCCCGTGCGGCTGTACATCCAGTCGCCCGGCGGCGACGTGTACGCCGGGCTCGGCATCTGCGACACGATCAATCTGCTGCGGCCGCCGGTCAGCACCGTCTGCACCGGGCTGTGCGCCAGCATGGCGGCCGTCATCCTGGCCTGCGGGGCGCCGGGGCAGCGCCACTGCCTGCCCCACAGCACCGTGATGATCCACCAGCCGTGGGTCAGCGGCGGGGGCGTGCGCACGGCCTCCGACCTGAAGATCCAGGCCGAGGAGACCCTGCGCCTGCGCGGAATCGTGCATGAACTGCTGGCGGCCCGCACGGGGCACACGCCCGAGGAGGTCGCCCGCGACACGGAGCGCGACCGGTGGCTCGACGCGGGCCAGGCCCTCGCGTATGGTTTGGTCGATGGAATACTCGGCGCGGGGGGCAGGGTGAGCAAGGATGGCAGAGCGTAGCGGCGGTGGGGACGACGGTCCGGCGTTCCCGCCCGAGCTGCTGAAGGATTTGCTGCAGGCGGCGCCTGACGGGGCCAAGCTGCGGCTGGTCGCCGCCGGCGGGGCGGCGGTGACGGTGGCCCGGATCGTGAAGGAGAGCGACCGCGGCCTGATCGTGGAGTCGGTCGAGGGCCAGCTGACGGCCATTCCATGGCACGTGCTGCTGCGGGCCGACACCGTGCGGCCGGACGCCGGCCGTGCCGTGGGCTTCCGGCCGGACTAGCCTGCGGGGAGGCAGGGGCTGCGGCCCCAGCTCCGGTCAAAGGGGAGGGCCCCGCGATGCAGCCCGTCGACATCCTGGCCGTGGGCGCCCACCCCGATGACGTGGAGTTTGGGGCCGGCGGGCTGCTCGCGCTATCCGCCACCCGCGGCGACCGCGTCGGCGTGGTGGACTTGACCCGCGGCGAAGCGGGGAGCAAGGGCGACGCCGATCTGCGGGCTCGGGAGGCCGCCGCGGCTGCGGCAACCTACGGAGCGGCCTTTCGCCTCAACCTGGATTTCGGCGACTCGCGCCTGGCGGATGGCCCGGAGGCCGCGGAGGCCCTGGCCAAGGTGGTTCGCGCCGGCCGGCCGCGCCTGGTCCTGGCGCCACCCCTGCTCGACCGCCACCCCGACCACCGGGCGGCGGCCCTGCTGGTGCGCCGCGCCGTGCTCTATGCCGGCCTCTCCAAGCTGGGGGAGCCGCACTCTGCCGCTGCCGTCGTTCACTACGCCGTGAACGAATGGGACCGGCCCGACTTCATCGTCGACATCTCGGCGGTGTGGGAGAACAAGCTGCGCGCCCTGCAGGCGTTCGCCAGCCAGACGGAGAGCACCGTCGCCCTGGACCATGCCTACTTCGGGGCCCGCGACTACCTGCGCCTCATCGCGGCGCGCGCCGCCTACCACGGGGCATTGATTGGGGCGACCTACGGCGAGGGATACTGGCTGGCGCACGGCGGCGTGCCGCTGGCGGATCCCCTGCGGGCGTTCTGAGCCACGACACCATCGAATCAGACTCAGGCTGCCGATTGGCTCCTGCAGGGGCTGAGGCCCTTGAAGTCTTATGTCGCAGGCTCGACCACGGGAGCGGAGCCCCGAGTACTGGTTCCCAGAGGACCGGAGGTGGTGCGTCGCCTCCGACGTCGACCTGTTCGGGACCTAGGCCGGCGGCTCGGCCGCATGCGTCGCCGCGGTCCTCGCCAGCGCGGCTCTGGAGGCGGTCCCCTGCGAGGGCTGACGGTCGAGGGGACACGCTCAACCTAGACGGTCCGCGGCCTCCCGTACTGGAGCAGCCAGCCCAGCACGGCCCCGGCCACGAACCCGCCCGCGTGGGCGGCGATGCTGATGTCGGGAGCCGCGAGGGCGATGGCGCCGTTGAGCACCAAAATGGTCAGCACCCAGCGGATGATGGGCGTCCTGCGGCCTGCGGGCATGCGCAGGGCCATGACCAGCACGGCCCCGACCAGGCCAAAGATGGCGCCGGAGGCGCCCAGGCTGACGGTGTTGGCTGGTTCCGTGTACGCGGCGACGATGTTGCCGCCCACCCCAGCCCCGAGGTAGAGCAGCAGGTATTGGCCGGGGGAGCCGGCCGGCTCGACCATCAGGCCCATCACATAGAGCGAATACATATTGACGCCAATATGCAGGATGCTCGCGTGCAGGAAGATCCCGGTGATCCACTGGATTGGGCTGACATAAGGCGGCGGCTGAACGGAGCCGGCCAAGGTCGCACCCGTCAGCTGGACGCCGCTGAGGCCGTCCTGCACAAAGAGGAAGACGGCCGCCGTGACGGCGATGAGGCCCAAGGTGACCGGAATTCGGCGGCGCATATCCCCATCATCGCTCCCTCAGCGGAGGATCGATAGCCCCGCGCCCACCAGGCACAGTCCGACCGTGATGCTGAACACCAGATGGAACCCGGCCAGGAAGGGCGCGATTGGGACCGCGGCCGCCCCCAGCGCGTTGCCCACGAACGCCTGGAACGCCGTGGCGGCGAAGGTGATGCCGAAGATCATGCCCAGGCTGCGGGTCAGGGCGAGGATGCCGCTGGCCTGGCCGGAGCGCTCCGACGGGGCGCTGCGCATGATCAACCCATCATTCGGCGACACGAAGAGCCCCGCGCCGAACTCGAGAACGGCCATGGCGACCAGCAGCGGCGCGTACCCCTGCGCCGGCTGGGCGCGGGCTAGGGCGAACGCGCCCAGGGCGGCCATCACCAGCCCGACGGGCGCCAGCACGCGGGAACCGATGCGATCGGACAGGGGCCCGCCGAGAAGCGAGCCAAGGCCCATGCCAAGGGGGATGGGCAAGAGCGCGAGCCCGACATGGGCCGGGGAATAGCCGAGCAGGTCCTCCAGGTAAAACGGCAGGCCGAAGGTGACCACGAAGGTCGACATGTACGAAAAGATCTTCGCCAGGTTTGCCGCCGTGAACGTGCGGTTCTGAAAGAGCGTCAGGTCCGTCATCGGGTGGCGGGCGCGCCGCTCGATGGCACCAAACGCGAGAAGGCAGGCGATGCCCAGCGCCATCGGCAGGAGGACGCCGGCCGATCCCCAGCCGTAGTCGGGCGCGAGGTCGATGCCGAGCAGCAGGCTCACCATGCCCGCGGCGAACGTGGCGGCGCCCGCCCAGTCGAACGCCTCACCCTCGCTGGCCCCGGGCATCGGCGGCAGGATCCGCCCGGCCAGCAGCAGCGCGACGGCAGCGATCGGCACGTTCACGTAGAAGATCGACCGCCAGCCCACGCCCTGGATCAGCAGTCCGCCCAGCACCGGCCCGACGCCCAACGCGACAGAGACAGAGGTCTCGAACATGCCGATGGCGGTTCCCATCAGCGAGCGCGGGTACTCCAGCGCCACGATCGCCAGGCTGTTCGCGGTCAGCATCGCGGCGCCCACGGCCTGGACGCAGCGGAAGACGATGAGCATGGTGACTGAGCCCGAAAGCCCCGAAAGGGCCGACCCGACCATGAACACGGCGAAGCCGGCCATGTAGATTCGTTTGTGGCCGACCATGTCGGAGAGCCGGCCGAAGACCGTGAGCAGCGTGGCGCGCGCCAGCAGGAAGGAGACGCCGACCCAGCCGATGGCTGCCACCGAAGTATGCAGGGCCACTGTCAGCGTCGGGTAGGCGACGTTGACGATGCTGGAGTCCAGAGCGCTCATGAAGGTCGCAAAACAAACCAGGGCCAGGACCGCGTTGGCCCTGGCCGTCGGCCGCTCGGTCAGGGCGCGGGCGGTGCTACTCGCCAGCTTCGGTGGCCAGACGGCGAATGGGGGGCCGGGCGCCGGCCGTGGGCGCGCTTTGGCTGAACTGGCGGCGGTGCAGCGCGGCGTAGACCCCGTCCTTGACGAGCAGCTCCTCGTGCCGGCCGGACTCGACGATGCGTCCATCGTCGACCACGAAGATGACGTCGGCCGAGCGGATCGTCGCCAGCCGGTGGGCGATGATGAACGACGTCCGGCCCTGCAGCAGCACCTCGAGCGCCACCTGCAGGCGGTGTTCGGTGGCTGAGTCCACGCTGGCCGTGGCCTCGTCCAGCACCAGGATGCGCGGGTTGGCCAGCAGGGCGCGGGCGAAGGCCACGAGCTGGCGCTGGCCCTGCGACAGGTGGCTGCCCATCTCGCCCACATCGGTGTCGTAGCCGCGCGGCAGCGAGCCGAAGAACGCCTGGGCGTCCAGGGCGCGCACCGCGGCGTCGATGTCCTCGTCGGTGGCCTCCGGCCGCCCGTAGCGGATGTTCTCGCGCACGGTGCCGGAGAACAGGAACGCGTCCTGCGGCACCATGGCCAGCTGGCGGCGGTACGAGCGCTGCTGGACCGAGCGCAGGTCGATGCCATCCACCATCACACTGCCACGATCGGGGTCGTACAGACGCGACAACATGGACACGATCGTGGTCTTGCCGGCTCCCGTCGGGCCCACCAGCGCCACACGCGTGCCCGGCGGCACCGCGAACGAAACGTCCTGGAGCACGGGAACGCCGCTCTTGTATGCGAAGCTGACGTCCTCGAAGGCGACGGCGCCCTGGATCACGGGCATCGGCTGCGCATCGGGCGCGTCGGCGACCTCCGGCGGCTCGTCCAGGATCCCGAAGATCTTCTCGGCTGCGGCGCTGGCCTGCTGGATCAGCGAGTACTGCATGGTGAGGTCCTGAATCGGCTGGAAGAACCGGCTCAGGTAGTTCAAGAACGCGATGAGCACGCCGATGGTCATCAGGCCGTCGACCACTCGGAACCCGCCGTAGGCCAGGATGATCAGCGTGCCGCAGGTGTTGATCAAATTCACTGCCGGAGCGAACAGGCTGTTGATCAACGCGGCGCCCATGTTCGCCGTCACGTTGGCCTGATTGGTCTCGTCGAAGCGGCGGGCCGTCTCCTCCTCCTGGGCGAAGGCCTGCGTCACGCGCACCCCGGAGAACGATTCCTGAAGGTTGGCCGCAAGCTCAGCGACCGTGTTGCGGACCCGGCGGAACGCGACGGAGGCACGCTTCTGGAATAGGA
Organism: Bacillota bacterium; assembly: GCA_035533535.1. Lineage (GTDB taxonomy): Bacteria > Bacillota > Sulfobacillia > RBS10-35 > JAJYVM01 > JAJYVM01. The sequence goes on from DATLTP010000175.1 coordinate 10,944, forward strand.
GGGCGATGGCCGCCAGGACCGGCATGAGGGTCAGGGTGGCCAGGGCCAGCCGCCAGTCGAGCACGGCGAGCAGCACGATGATGCCGACCAGGGTGACCATGTCGCTCAGGATCTGCACGATCCCCTGGCTGACGAGATTGGCCAGAGCGGTGATGTCGTTTGTGCCCCGCGAGATCAGCACGCCCGCGGGATGGCGAGCAAAGTAGCGCATTCCCAGGCGCTGCCACTGGGCGAAGAGGTCGCGCCGCAGGTCATAGACGGCGGCGGTGCCCATCCGGTTGACCTCGAGGATCTGCAGAGCGTTGGCGCCCCACGCGATGATGCGGCTGCCCAGGTAGAGGCCGGCCACGACCAGCAGCCCGTGGATGTCGCGTCCGGCGATATCCTGGTCGACCGCGACCTTGATCAGGTATGGGCCGACCAGGGTCATGGCCGTCACCAGCAGCGAGGTGAGGATTCCCTTCACCAGGTGCCGCTGCTGATGCCGCGTGTACCCCAAAAGCCGCGTGAAAGCCCGCCAGTTGAACGGGGCACGCTCGTCGATCTGGGCCGCCTGGTGCAGGCCCCAGTGGCCGCCGCCCATCATCATTCGCCGGCCACCTCCTGACCGATCGGGGAGAGCTGGAGCTCGTGAATCCTCCGGTAGACGGGCGAGCTGCGCAGCAGGACCTCGTGCGCGCCAACGGCCTGAATGCGCCCGTCGTGCAGGACGACGATGCGGTCGGCCCGCATCACAGAGGCCAGCCGGTGGGCGATGATGAAGGTTGTGCGGCTGCCGAGCAACTCGCCCAGGGCCTCCTGGATGAGGTACTCGTTCTCCGCGTCCACGCTGGACGTGGCATCGTCCAGCACCAGGATGCGGGGATCCATCAGCACGGCGCGGGCGATGGAGACGCGCTGCTTCTGCCCGCCCGAGAGGCTCGTGCCGCGCTCACCGACCCGTGTCTCGTAGCCGCGGGGCAGGGATGCGGCAAAGTCGTGGATGCGTGCCGCTTTCGCGGCCTGCTCGATCTCGGCGGCCGACGCCCCCGGCCGGCCGAAGGCGATGTTCTCGCGCAGCGTGGTGGCGAACAGGAACGGGTCCTGGAGCACGAAGCCGATCTGGCTGCGCAGGGAGTGGAGGTCCACCGTGCGCAGGTCGTGCCCGTCGACCAGCACCCGGCCCTCGGCCGGGTCGTAGAACCTGGAGACCAGCTGCACCAGGGTGGACTTGCCCGACCCCGTCATCCCGACCAGGGCCACCGTCTCGCCGGCGCGCACGCTGAGGTCGATGTCCTCGAGCACGAGCGGACCCTCATTATCGTACCGGGCCGAGACATGGTCGAAGCGCACCTCGCCGCGCAGGCGCGGCAGCTCGACGGCGCCGGGCGGCTGACGAACGCCCGGCTCCGTGTCCAGGATCTCGAAGATCCGGTCCGCGGAGGCGTGCGCCTGGGCCCAGAGGTTGGTGATGAAGCCGAGGGCGCGCAGGGGCATCATCAATAGAAGCAGGTAGGCGTTGAAGGCCACGAAGTTGCCGATGGCCAGGGTGCCGTGGATCACCTGCACGCCACCGTACGCAATGATGAACACCGTGCCCACGTTGGGCAGCTGGTTGAGCAGGGGCTGGAAGGTCGCCTGGATCTCGGCCACCCGCATGCTCTGCTCGCGGTAGGCACTGTTGTGGCGGTCGAACTTCCGCTCCTCATCCGCCTCACGCGCGAAGACCCGCACGACCTTGACACCGACGATGTTCTCCTGCAGGACCGTGGTCAGGTCAGCCAGATTCTGCTGCAGCTGCCATGAGGCCGGCCGCTGGCGCTTGCTCATGGCGAGCACGGCCCAGAGAAATGGCGGCGTCATGACGAGGGTGAGCAGGGCCAGGCTGGGGTCGATGCGCAGCAGGATGGCGGCCGTGCCGACGAATTGCAGCGTCGCTGTCACGATGCGCGGCGCGCCGCGATTGACGAACTGGCGCACCGAGTTGACGTCCCCGGTCGCCCGGCTCATCAACTGGCCGGTCTGGGCGCGGTCGAAGAAGCTGAAGGACTGCTCCTGGACATGGCGGTAGAGGGCGTCGGTCAAGCGGTAGGACGCCTTCTGCGAGAGCAGCGCCGTCAGATAGCCCTGGGCGAAGTTCAACACGCCGTAGACGACCGTGGCGCCAAGCAGGGCGCCACCCAAACCCCATAGCAGCGCCAGGTGGTGCGGCACGATGGCGCGGTCGATGATGATGCCCGAGAGATCGGGCACAGCCAGCTGTGCCGCCGTGCCCACGATCATGGCCGCCAGCGCGGCGGCGAGCACGGGCCAGTCGGCCGTGATGTAGCGCATCAGCCGGACAGGGGTCTTCAGTTCCGCCCACCGCCATCCGAGAAAGTTCGTTCGTCGAACATAATAAATCGGTCTGCGGCCTTCGGCAAGGTCTGCGCATCCGAATGCGGCTCAGGCGCGGGCCGAGCCGAGGGCCGCCAGGCGCCGCAGCGCCGCGAGCTCCTGCCCTT
>DATLTP010000176.1:0-5315 GCA_035533535.1 Bacillota bacterium
TACTTCCAGAACGCCTCTGAGCTCAGCAACCTCGTGGTCGCGTCGCGGCCGCAGGGGAACGTGCTCCTATCCCAGGTGGCGACGGTTCAGGAGGGTTACGCGCCGCCGACCCAGGAGACCCTGTTCGACGGCCAGAGCGCCGTGGGCCTATCCATCCAGGCCCAGAGCGGCGCCAACATCGTGGCGGTGGATGCGGCGGCCAAGCAGGCGATCGCCAAGCTGGAGCCGGCCCTGCCCGCGGGCGTCAAGCTCACCGTCGTCAACGACCAGACGCGGTACACGTACGCCTCGATGCGGGCCGTGGAAGATGACCTGATCCTGGCCATCATCCTGCCCGCCATCGTCCTGCTGATGTTTCTGCACCGCCCGCGCAACATGTTCATCGTCCTGATGGCCATCCCGACCTCGCTGATTTCGACCTTCACGCTGATGTACTTCATGGGCTTCAGCCTCGACCTCGTGTCCCTGATCGCTCTCTCGCTGATCACGGGCATCCTGGTCGACGACTCGATCGTGGTCCTGGAGAACATCAACCGCCATTTGGCGATGAAGAAAGCACCCGAGCAAGCCGCCATCGATGGGCGGTCCGAGATCGGCCAGGCCGCCATCGCCATCACCATGACCGACGTGGTGGTCTACGCGCCCATCGCATTCACCAGCGGGCTGGTCGGGCAGTTCTTCCGCGAGTTTGGCCTCACCATCGTCGTCGCGACCCTGTTTTCCCTGTTCATCTCGTTCACCCTGACGCCGCTCCTGGCGGCCCGCTGGCTGAAGGAGCCGATGGACGAAGAGGCGCTTACGCACATGACGGGCCCCGTGGGGCCCTGGACCCGATTCTCCATCGCATGGGAGCGGGGCTACAGCCACCTGCGCGACTGGTACGGGCGGGTCATCGCCGTCGCCCTCCGCCGCCGTGGCGTGGTCATCCTCGTCGGCGTCCTGGCCCTGTTCGTCAGCATCGCCTTCATCCCGCTGGGCTGGGTCGGCACGGACTTCGTGCCACAGGAGGACAACAGCCAGTTCAGCGTCAACGTCCAACTGCCCGTCGGCAGTGCCCTGGCACCGACCCAGACCGTGGTCAACCGCCTGGATCAGGAGATCCGGGCCATCCCGGGCGTGCAGGACACCTACCTCACCGCCGGCTCCCGTGGCGGTCCGTTCGGCGGTGGCGGCACCAACAGCGGCAACATCAACGTCGACCTGCTGCCCGTGGGGCAGCGGCCGCCCATCAACGACTACATCGTGAAAGTCCGGGCCATGAGCCGGCAGTTCCCTGGCGTGACCATCGTCCCCAACGTGTCCAGCTCCCTGCGCGCCGGCGGCGGCCAGGCCGTCGGCGTCACGCTCCAGGGAACAGACATCAACACGCTGAACCAACTGGCGGCGCAGATCGTCACCCGCATGCAGGCGCTGCCCGGGGTCGTGGGCGTGCGCAGCCTGGCGGCCCAGCAGACGCCGGAGCTGGACGTCACCATCAACCGGAACGCGGCGGCCTACTTCGGCCTCACGGCGGCGCAGATCGGGAGCGCCGTGCAGACGGCCATCGCCGGCACGACGGCCAGTGAGCTTGTCCCGGCCGGCAGCACGACGCAGACGCCGATCGTCGTCCAGCTGGCGGGTGGCAACACCATGACGCCCCAGCAGCTCGCCAATATTCCCCTGGCCATCGGCGGGGCAGGCGGGGCCACGCCCGGCACGATCATCAGCCTCGGGCAGGTGGCGACCGTCACCAAGACCAACGCCCCGGCCCAGATCAGCGACCTCAACCGCCAGCTGCAGGTCTCGCTGGACGCCTCAACCCAGGGCATCCCCCTCGGGCAGGCGACCCAGGAAGTGACCGACCTGATGAACGGCATGGCCCTGCCGCCCGGCTACACGTGGTCGACCGGCGGGGCGTCCCAGCAGCAGCAGCAGGTCTTCGGGCCGCTGACCCAGGCCTTCGGCCTGTCGATCATCCTGGTCTACATGCTGACGTCGGCCCTGTATGAGTCGCTCCTTTACCCGCTGGCGATCTTGTTCAGCCTGCCGCTGGCCACGGTGGGGGCCTTTTCCGCGCTGGCCGTCTCCGGCAACACCCTGAACCTGTACTCCTTCATGGGCATGATCATGTTGATGGGCCTGGTGGCCAAGAACGCCATCCTGCTCATCGACTTCACGCAGATCCTGCGCGACCGCGGCCTGGAGCGGGCGGAGGCCATCGTCGAGGCCGGCCGCGCCCGGCTGAGACCGATCCTGATGACAACGGCGACCATGGTGTTCGCCATGCTGCCGCTGGCCCTGAAGATCGGCTCGGGGTCGGAGGAGCGGTCGCCGATGGCGACGGTGCTGATCGGCGGCCTGTTGACGTCAACCCTGCTGACCCTGGTCTTCGTGCCGTGCATGTACACCTACCTGGACGACTTCGGCGGCTGGCTGAACCGGATCGGCCTCGTCAAGCGAGCGCCCAAGCGGGAGCCGGGCGAGCTCGCCGCGTCCAACGACTGAGCGCACCGTGGGGGCGGGCTGCTCTGCGGTGAGCGGATCCCGCCCCATGTGCCAGGCGCGGCAGAGAAGGTTGAACAGCAGCGCGGTCGCGATGGCGGTGAGCACGTACCCGGCGGTCTCCAACCCTGGTGGCCCCCCGTCAGCCGAAGTTGCGCAGCCAACATTACGTGGTTGCGGTCGGCCGGGTGACTTGGCCCCGGGCCGCGTTGACCCACGCCGGCGGACGATGGTAGTGTGGGCCTGGAAACGCGCCCGTAGCTCAGTTGGACAGAGCAGGGGTTTCCTAAACCCTTGGCCGGGGGTTCAAATCCCTCCGGGCGCACCAAACTGCCGCCATCAATACCGGGCCCGCGGCCACACCGGCCGCGGGCCCGGCCGTTGCCTGGGCAAAGCCGCGCATGATAGGCTAGTGATCTGGCGATGGACGATGATCAGCATTGGATGGATGTCGCCCTCGCCGAAGCCTTGGCGGCCGGCGCCGCCGGCGAAGTGCCGGTGGGATGCGTGATCGTCCGTGACGGAGCGGAGCTCGGCCGCGGGCGCAACCGGCGCCAGGAGCTTGCCGACCCGACGGCCCACGCCGAGATCCTGGCCCTGCGCGGCGCCGGGGCGACCTGCGGCACCTGGCACCTGGACGGCGCCACGCTGTTCGTGACGCTGGAGCCCTGCCCCATGTGCGCTGGCGCTCTCGTGCTGGCACGCATCGCGCGGCTGGTGTACGGCGCGGCGGATCCCAAGGCCGGTGCGGCGGGCTCGCTCTTTGACATCGTGCGCGACTGCAGGCTGAACCACCGCTTGGAGGTGGCGGCCGGCGTCGGTGCCGAGGCCAGCGCGGCCCTTTTGCGTGCGTTCTTCCGCAGCCGGCGCGGCTCCGCGGGCGGGGATCCGCAGCAGCCGTAGCCAGGGACGGGGCCAGGGATGGCACAGTGGCGGCATCAACCGGAGGGGTGTCCGAGCGGTTGAAGGTGCGGCTCTCGAAAAGCCGTGTGCCTGAAAGGGCACCGTGGGTTCGAATCCCACCCCCTCCGCCATTTTGATTCAGGTTCACCGTCCGGCACGCGCCGCGCATGCGGCGCGCACGAACGGAGAGTCTTCGGAAGGGTACGCAAGTGGATTAAGCGGCACGCCTGGAGAGCGTGTGTGGGCGAAAGCCCACCGCGGGTTCGAATCCCGCCCCTTCCGCCACTTTTGGCGAGCTTGGCCGTGCTAGACGGGGAGGTAGCGGTGCCCTGCACCCGCAATCCGCTACAGCGGGGTCGATGGGCCGCCCGAGGCCCCGGCGCGCAGGGTCGAGGCTCGGTAAACCGGCGTTGAGGGTCGGGTCCCGCGCAACGTGCGTCCGTGAACCCCGCCAGGTCCGGAAGGAAGCAACGGTAAGCGGGTGCGCGCGTGTGCCGCGGGGTGGCCGGGCCTGAGTCGGGGCGCCGTGTGCCGCCTGTGCGTTCGGGGTCGACGGTGGACGCACGGCCATCTTTTCAGTCGCCGTGATCCGGAGCCACTGACGCATTTGGGGGGCGCCGCCTGCGCGGCGCCCCTGCTCCTCTTCCGTGGCGAGCGGCAGGAGTATCAGCGGGTTCCGGCTAAGCCGGGCTCCGGGAGGAGGCTGAGGCCGTGGACGCCCATCGCGCCCTCTACCGCACCTGGCGGCCCCGGCGCTTTGGCGAGGTCGTCGGCCAGGAGCATGTGACCCGCACCCTGAAGAACGCCCTGGCAACGGGGCGCCTGCACCACGCCTACCTGTTCTGCGGCCCCCGCGGCACCGGCAAGACGTCCGTCGCCCGCATCCTGGCCCAGGCGGCCAACTGCCTGGACCCGCGCGACGGCGAGCCCTGCGGCGTCTGTGCGAACTGCGCGGCCATCGCGGCCGAGCGCTTCCTGGACCTGCAGGAGATCGACGGCGCCAGCAATCGCGGCATCGACGAGGTGCGCGGGCTGCGTGAGGACGCGCGCTATGCCGCCATCTCGGGGCTCGCCAAGGTCTACATCATCGACGAAGTCCACATGCTGACCGAGCATGCCTGGAATGCCCTCCTCAAGACGCTGGAGGAGCCGCCCGCGCACACCGTCTTTATCCTGGCCACCACCGATCCCCGCAAGATTCCGCTCACCGCCCTTTCACGCTGCCAGCGCTTCGATTTCCGCCGCCTGACGGAGGCGCAGATCGCCGCCCGCCTGCAGGAGATCTGCGTGGCCGAGGGCTGGGCCGTGGCGCCCGAGGCCCTGGCGGCCGTCGCGAAACGGGCGGAGGGCGGCCTGCGGGATGCCGAGAGCATCCTGGACCAGGGCCTCTCGTATGCGGGCGAGGCGCTTTCCGCCGCCGATGTGGCCGCGATCGCCGGCGCGGCGGATGAGGAAGGCCTGCAGCGGACGCTTGCGGCCGTCGCAGCTGGGGATGCCGCCGCCGCCATGGCGGCGGTGGAGCGCTTTTACGTAAACGGGCGCGACTTCGCCCAGGTGGCGCGCGACCTGGCGGGCGCCCTGCGCGACCGGCTGGTGGGACTGCTGTCGGGGACCGCGACGGATGGCGCTCTATCCGCCTGGGCCGACCGCGCCCGGCTGCTGGCTGCCATCGACGCGCTGGCCACGGCGGAGGCGGACATGCGCAGGAGCGGGCAGCCGCGCTTTGTGTTGGAGATGGCACTGCTGCGGTTGGTGGCGGGGTCGGCCCGAGCGGCCGACCCCGCCAGGCCGGACGGGGCAGCGGCAGCTCGCCAGCGGCGCGACGACCAGCCTGCAGTGCCACCACGTCCTGCGACGACGCCAGAGCCGCATGCACGTCCACCGGCGGCCGCTCTGGCGTCACCCCACCCGGAGGCGGTGCGGCCGTCGCC
>DATLTP010000177.1:0-2819 GCA_035533535.1 Bacillota bacterium
CATGGCCTTGGCGGAGGCGGAGCGGCCGATCAAGAGCCCGCAGCAGCGGCGGCGCGCGGCCCTTTGGACGCTCGTCCCGTCGATGGTCTTCCTGGGTGCGGCCTGCGTGGCGGCCATACTCGCTCCTGCGTTGGCGCCGCACGACCCGAATGCATCTCAGCTGCTGGCCGCCCTGCAGCCGCCGAGCGCCTCCCATCTACTGGGAACCGATAACCTTGGTCGCGATGTGCTCAGCCGGGTAATTTACGGCGCCCGTGTGTCTCTGATCGTGGGCTTCATGACAGCCCTGCTGGCGGGTGGTCTCGGGCTGGCTGCCGGGCTGGTCGCCGGGTACTTCGGCCGCGGCCTCGATGCGGTCCTGATGCGTTTGGCGGACATCCAGCTCAGCATCCCGCTGCTGCTCCTGGCGATCATGGTCCTGGCCGTGCTTGGGCCCGGTATGAGGACGCTGATCCTGGTGTTGGGCGTCACAGGTTGGGTCCTGTTCGCCCGGACAACACGCAGCCAGATCCTGCAACTCCGGAACGCCGGCTTCGTTGAGGCCGTCCGCTCGACCGGCGCCGGACACCTGCGAATCCTGGCGCGTCACCTCCTCCCCAACGTGGTTCAGACGGCCATCGTCCTGGCGACCTTCACCATCCCCCAGATGATCCTGGCCGAGGCAGCCCTCAGCTTCCTCGGCCTAGGCATCCAGCCCCCCACCGCATCCTGGGGGAACATGATCGCCGCCGGCCAGCCCTACCTCCTTGTGGGGGTCTGGTGGATCACCTTCTTCCCTGGCATCGCCCTGTTCCTGACCGTGGTCTCGATCAACCTCATCGGCGACTGGCTGCGCTTGCGGCTGGATCCGCAGGCCCGGGACGTCCTGTAGAAGATCTGCGAGGAGGGTCCGAAATGATCGCGATTCGAGGAGACCGGCTGATCGACGGCACCGACGGCTCCGCCATCCCCGGCGGCGTCGTGCTCGTTGAGGGTGAGCGCATCGTGGCCGCGGGACCGGCGGAGCAGGTCCCAATTCCGTCCGGCGCCGAAGTGGTGGACCGCCCCGGCGAAACCATCCTCCCGGGACTGGTCGACGCGCACAGCCACTGCAGCATCGTGCCCGGCCTGGGCAACCAGCTCGGCCAGCTGCGCCAAGGGCCCGTGCCGCAGGTGCTGCGCTCGGTCATCAACCTCCGCCGCGACCTGCTGTCCGGCTGCACCACCATGCGCTCGATGGGCGAGGAGCACTTCATCGACATCGAGATGCGGGATGCGATCGCCGCCGGCCGCATGCTGGGTCCCCGGCTGCTGGCGTCGACGCGGCCGATCACCTCGCGCTGCGGCCACGGCTCTGCCCTCACCTTCTCCGACGGCCCCGATGAAGTACGCCGCAACGTGCGCGAGAACATCCGCCAGGGCGCGGACCTCATCAAGCTCTTCGCCACCGGCGGGGTGTCCTCGGAGCGGCCGAGCGCCCTGGCCTGCACGCTCTCGCGCGAGGAGATCGCCACTGCCATCGACGAGGCGCACCGGTATGAGCGCCCGACGGCGGTCCACGCCCACGGCGGCCCGGCCATCCGCATCTGCGTGGAGTGCGGCATCGACACCATCGAGCATGGCGCGCTGACCACGGCCGAGGACCTGGCGCTCATGGCCGAGCGGGGCGTGTGGCTCATCCAGAATCGGGCCATTTCCCACCACCCGGACGGGATCGAGAAGGGAGACGGCGGCAACCCCGCCATCATGACCAAGCTGCGGCGCTCACGGGAGAACGCGGCGGCTAACGTGGGTCTGGTCCTGGCCAGCGGCGTGCGCTGGGCGCTCGGGACCGACAGCATGCACGGGATGCTGTGGTTTGAGGCCGCCAAGGCGGTTGAGTTTGGCGCCACGGCGCGCCAGGCCATCCTCGCCATCACGCACTGGGCCGCGGAGGCCATCGGCATGGCGGACCGCGTGGGCACGCTCGAGGCCGGCAAGCTGGCGGACATCGTCGGGGTGGAGGGCGACCCGCTCGCCGACATCAGGTGCCTGCAGCACCGCGGCCTGCTGATGCAGGGCGGCCGGCGGCTCGATACGCTTTCTTTGGACTAGGCCTGACCAGGAGGAGGAGAGAACCATGCGCTTAGCCCTCGTCGGCACCGCGGAGCGCGCCCGCTACCTGCAGGACCACGCGAGCCCCGGTGTGACCGTTGACGCCCGCCCACCGCTTGGCGGCCCGGAGACCATCGAGTCGATGGTGGACGAGTACGCGTACATCCCCGGGGTGCTGGACGTGGTCCGCGCGAGCGAAGCCGAGGGGTTTGACGCCGTGATCACCGGCTGCTTCGGTGACCCCGGCATCGACGCCGCCCGCGAGCTGGTCCGCATTCCCGTGCTGGCGCCGGGCGAGACATCCATGGTCGTCGCCGCGATGCTTGGCCATTCCTTCTCCATTGTCACCGTGCTCGACAGCGTCGTCCGGCCCCTGAAGAAGCTGGCCCAGAACGTCGGCGTCGCCGGCAAGCTGGCGAGCGTGCGCGTCATCGGCGTCCCGGTGATGGCCGTGCGCACCGAGCGCGAGCGCGTCTACCCCCTGGCCGTGGCCGCCTGCCGGCGCGTGGTCGAGGAGGACGACGCCGACGTGATCGTGATGGGCTGTGGCAGCATGTCGTTCTACGCCGCCGAGCTGTCGGCGGAGGTCGGTGTGCCGGTGATCAACCCGCTGCTGACCTCGCTGCGCGCGGCGGAGATGCTGATCGGCAGCGGGTTGACGCACAGCAAGCGCGCCTACCCCGTGCCGCCGAAGATCGCAGGGTACGCGGCCCGGGCCTGAGGCCGGTCGCGGCCCGCCCGACGCC
>DATLTP010000178.1:0-13407 GCA_035533535.1 Bacillota bacterium
GATGGGCCAGGCCCGCACCTCGTCCTCGCCGGCCGTCAGGAAGCTGATCAGGCCGAGGGCGGTGTAGGCGGTGCGCGCCAGGCGCTCAGCGCCCGTCTCCTGCAGCCCGTAGGCGGATAGGAACTCCGCGCGCTCGCCGGCGTCCAGGGCCGCGATCTCCTCCTCGACGGCGGCGCAAAAGGGCACCAGCGCAAGCCGAGCCTCTTCGGCGAAGGCGGCCAGCTCCGCTGGCACGCCATGGCCCCCGCGCAGGTCCTCCTCATCGAGGTTGGCCGCCAACAGGAGCGGCTTGAGGGTGACAAGCCCGTAGCCGCTCAGGGAGGCGACCTGGTCGTCGCTGAGGCCGGCGCGGGCCAGGGGCTGGCCAGCCTCCAGCACGGGCTGGCAGAGCGTGAGGGCTTCCAGGGCCCGGGTGTCCTCTGGCTTCTTGGCGTGGCTCTTGGCCAGGCGGGCAGCGACGGACTCGACGCGCTCGAGGTCGGCCAGGATCAGCTCCTCGACGAGGGCGCGCGCGTCGCGGCTGGGCCCCACGCTCTCCAGGGGGTGGGGCACGGCGGGGTCGCGAAAGCAGCGGATCACGCCCAGCAGGGCGTCGGCCCGGCGCACAGCGTCCAGGACGGCGTTGATCTCCCCGCGGGGCGTGCGGCCCGGCACGAACCCAGCCAGCTCGGTCAGCCCGAGGGTGGCGCGGGTGACCTTCTTGGGGTGGAACATGGCGGCCAGCACATCCAGGCGCGGATCCGGTACATGCGCGACGGCCGTGCGCGCGCCGGCCGGCGCCCCGGTGAGCAGGCGGAGCACGGCGCTCTTGCCGGAGCCAGGCAATCCGATGAGTCCCAGATCCAAACCAGCATCTCCCTTTCACACGCGGCGCCGCGGCCTTCGATCACAGTACCAGGGGGACTCGTCCGCGTCCCAGCCGGGGGCCAGGTCAGCCGGCGACATGGCGTACCCCGCCCGACGGGGGTTGCGCCCGTGGCGCTGGCTTTCGTTCGGCATCATCGCCGCGGCTGTCCTGGCCGCCTACGTGCCCGCCCGCGACCCGGCGACGCACTATGGCGGCGTCTGGCTGGCCGCGGCCGCGGCCGTGGTCAACTTCTGCCTGGCCGCCCTGATCCTCCGCCGCCGTCCGGCGACGGGGGGCACGGTCTGGATCGCCGTGACGGCGCTGCTCATCGCCGGCTTCGGGGTTTCCGTGACGGGCGGCAGCCGCTCCTACGAAGCCTCGCTCCCCTTCGTCATGTTCTTCCTCGTATCCGCCACGTACCCCCCGCGGACCTCCTTCCTGCTGGGCCTGCTGACGGCCGGGCTCCTGGTCGCCACCGATGTGGGCGGTGGGGACGCCGCCTACGGCATCCACCGGCTGGTCTTTCAGGTCCCAGCCGTGCTGATCATCGGCCTTTACGCCTCCCTGCTCTACCAGGACCTGAACCGCGAGCGCCGCCAGAAGCGCCAGATGGCGGAGATCGCCGCCGCCGGCCGCGACCTGTCGGCCCTGGACGTGGGGGCAGCGCTGTCGGCGCTGGTGCGCCACCTGCAGGCCATGGTCCGCGCGGATGAGGTCGCCATCTACATGCGCGAGGGCGACGAGCTCGTCTGTGCCGAGCGGTGGGCCGGGCCCGCATTCGGCGAGGTCACCCGCCAGCCGCCGACCACCCGGACCCTGCGCATGGGCGAGGGCCTGGTGGGGTGGGCCGCCGCCCACCGCAGCAGCACCCTGGTGCCGGATACGCGCAAGGACGCACGCGTGGCGGCCCCGACGGCGTTTGGAAGCGTGGCCCTGACCTGCGCGGTGGTGCCCCTGCTGGCGACCCGCGGCGAGCACGGCCAGGGTGGCGGGGAGGCCGAAGTGGTGGGCGCCGTCCGCGTCTGCCGCATGGGCGCCGGCAGCTTGGAGCCCGACGACGTGGGCAGCCTGGAGGTGGTGGCGGCGCAGGCGGCCCTGGCCATCGCCAACGCCCGTCTCTTCGAGCAGGTCCGCCACCAGAGCCTGGTGGACGCCGCCACGGGGCTGTTCAACGCCCGCTACCTTGAGCGCCGCCTGGAGGATGAGTTGGCGCGCGCCCGCCGGCACCGCCAACCGCTGACCGTGGCGTTCATCGACTCCGATTCTCTCAAGCAGGTCAACGACCGCTTCGGCCACCAGCGGGGCGATGAACTGGTCCGGGAGATCGGGGCCCAGATCCGCCGCGCCATCCGGGCGGAGGATGTGCCGATCCGCTACGCGGGGGACGAGTTCATCGTGGTCATGCCCGACACCGCGGTGGAGGCCGCCCAGGCCGTCCTGGAGCGGCTGCGGCTGGCCGTGGCCGGCGCGGGCCTGGCATTCGAGGGCATCGCGACAACCGTGAGCGTCGGCCTGGCCGGATACCCAGACCACGCGGACTCGGCGGAGGACCTCATCCGGCTGGCCGATCACGCGATGTACGCGGCGAAGTCGGGCGGCAAGAACCAGGTCGCGATCTGGGCCGGCTCGGGGCCGATCTGAAGCCACGCCCGAGACGTGTCGCCGCTACCCCGGCCGCCACTCCCGGCGGATGCGGTCCAGGGCCCGCTCCGCCTCGGCCACGGCCGCTGGGTCGACCGCCTGGGCGCCCACCCCGTACCGCCCGCGCTCGTAGCTGCGCAGCATGGGCGCGGCGACCTCCGCCAGCGCGGGCTCGCTGGTCAGCGCCCGCCGCAGGTGCTCCCGGGCCGTCTCCTCCGGGCGGCGCCCCCGCCCCCTGTCGGCCGCCAGCTCCAGCCAGCGCCGGAAAATTCGCCGAATGGCCAGGTCCGCCCCGCTGCCAGAGAGCCCGCGGCCCCGCCGCCGCGGGGGCACGGCTGCAAGCGGCGGCAGCGCTTCCCGCTCCTCCGTGAAGCCGGCCTCCTCCACGTCCTCCGCCCGCCGGGCCCGCAGCAGGGCGAGGACGAGGACGGCGGCGCCGACCACGGCCAGGACCAGCAGCCAGCGGCCGGCCAGCACCGCCCAGACCGGCGCCGTCCCAGGCGGCGGGGCATGCGGGTTCTTCAGCCCGGGCCCGACCGGCTGGTTGATCGAGGGCAGCTTCAGCTTCCTGCCGTGCAGCAGCCAGGCGATCAGGGCCAGCACCACCTGCGCCACATAGCCGATGAGGATGAACACCGGCGTCAGCACGACCGTCAGGGCCTGGTCGACCAGGTGCAGGGCCTCGGCCAGGATGCCGCCCCCGCCCGCCAGGATCCACGCCACCAGCGTGGCCCCGGCCGCGACCACCCAAAGCGCCGTGCCTGAAGCCGACCGGTAGCCGCGCCGCTCCGCCGCCGTGCCGAAGCGGCGCTCGAACTCGTGCAGCTGCGAGAGCGCCAGCCCATCCAGGGCCCCGGCCAAGAACGCGCCCAGGCCGAGCAGCGCGGGGCCCAGCAGCCGGAGGGGTGCCCACGCGGCTGCGATGGCCAGGGCCACCCAGCCGAGCGCCGCCTGCCGCAGCTCCGTCTCGACCCCGGACCGGGTGCTCGGCCGCGACGCCGCAGCCGCGGCCCGCCAGCCCAGGGCCAGCCAGGCCAGCAGCTGCCCGACGCGCGGCAGCAGGTCAGGCGGCAGTGGCCGCCCGGTGACCAGGCCCGCCACCCCGCTGACGAAGGCCGCCGTCCCGACCACGCCCCACTGCAGCCCGCAGGCCAGCAGGGCCAGGATGGCCGCCAGAAGCGGCGTGCCGACGAACGCCGCCGCCACGAGGACCACGACCCCGAAGACCCCGCCGTCGCCAGCGAGCCAGGCGCCCCAGGGCAACAGCCACCCCGCAGCGGCCAGGGCCAGGTCCAAGCGGACGCGCCGCGAGACGTGGCTGGCGCTGCCGCCGCCGGATCTCGCCGTGCCCCCGCGCCCCGACCTCAGGGCGCGCCCGTCGCCGGAGCTCATGGCACCCACGCCGCAGCAGCAAATTGCGGGCCCGCTCCAGGTCTCATTCCGCTTCCGCCAGCGGCAGCCCACTCGCCAATCCGGCCTCGCCACCCGCCCCACCGCCGCCCGCCCCGCTGGTGCCCTCGCCCCGGAACCACGCCGCCACCTGCTCGTCGGGGATGCGGAACGAGCTCAGCCCCGGCACATCTGGCGCGGCCGCCGGCTGCTGGTCCCCAACTCGGAAGAGGTCGACCCGCCGCCCGCTCCGGGCCAGGGCCGCGACCGCGGCCGCAACCGCCGCCGTGAACAGGGGCGTGATCACCAGCAGCCGCACACCCCGCGGCAGCGACCGCCCGTCCAGGGCCAGCAGGTCCTCGATGCGCGACCAGGGCTGCACGCCCGCCAGCGCCAGCGCCTCCATCACCCGCCGCAGCTGCGCCTGCCCCGCGGCCGACGCCAGGCGCACCACGCTGGCCTGGTCGCGGAGCGGTGTGTTCGCGTAAAACGCCACCTCACCCCGGGCCTCCACCGCCTCGCGGGCCAGGGTCGACGCCAGCGCGATGGCCGCCTCGGCCCGCGCGCGGTCGATCCCCTCCCAGGCGTGCTGCGCCGTGCGCACATCCAGGAAGATGGCGGCCGCCACCGAGTGCGCCGGCACCGTCTGCTTGACCTGGATGGCGCCCAGCCGCGCAGTGGCCGGCCAGTGCACCATGCGGTAGGGGTCGCCGGCGCGGTACGGCCGGGCCCCGATCACCTGCGCCGGGTCCGGCAGCAGCCAGCCCGAGCGCGGGCGCTGGCCGAAGGGCCGCTCCGCCACGATGTGCCACTGCGCCAGGGGGTACGTCCGTGGGTAGACCAGCAGACGGCCCGAAACGCCGCCCTGTTCCTGCTCATCGCGCCATCCAAAGGGGTCGCCGGACCGCAGCGTGCTGGGCCCGATCACATGGAGACCGCGGCGCGGGGACGAGACGCGATAGCGTCGACGAACGCGCTCTCTGGGCCCGATGGACCAGAACTGGACGAGCTGCGCGCGGCCGGGGACGTGGTGCGGCTCGATGCGCCCGCCCTGGACCGCCATGTCGACCGAGATGTCGTCGCGGGTGATCAGCCACGGCACGGCGATCCCCTTGGCGTTGCTCAGTGTGATCACCAACTCCGCGCTTTCGCCGGGGAAGATGTGGTCGGGATGCACCTCGGCGCGGTAGCGGACATCGCGCAGCGCGAGGCGCCCCCAGACCACGGCCAGGGCAATGGTCGCCAGAGCGATCCCCGCCAGGATCGGGATGAGGGCGGGCACGTCACACCCCCGCGGCGCCTTCTTCGACCGGCACGGGCTCACGGGCGATGATCTCGGCGGCCATGGACTCCGCGGAGGCGCCGTGCAGCTGCGCCTCGGTGGTGAGCACGAGGCGGTGGCCGAGCAGCGCCGTGCCGAGCGCCTTGACGTCGTCTGGCAGCACGATGTCGCGACCGGCGAGCGCCGCATGGGCCTGCGCCGCCCCGTACCAGGCCACGGCCGCGCGGGGGCTGGCGCCGAGGCGCACGTCGGGGTGGGCGCGGGTTGCGCGCACCAGGCGGAGGAGGTAGTCGGCGACGTCGTCGGAGACGCGGACGTCGCGGATGCTCTCGTGCAGGGCATCGACCCCGCCAGGCGGCATGGGTATCGGAGAAATCCGCGCCAACATATCGGGGGCGCTTTCGCGCCTCCCGACGCGCCGCAGCATGTCACGCTCGCCGTCGAGGGTGGGGTATCCGATGCTCACACGCAGCAGGAACCGGTCGAGCTGCGCCTCGGGGAGGGGAAAGGTGCCCTCCAGCTCGATGGGGTTCTGGGTCGCCAGCACCAGGAAGGGCGCCGGCAGCGGGCGGGTCACGCCGTCGACGGTGACCTGGCGCTCCTCCATTGCCTCCAGCAGCGCCGACTGCGTGCGCGGCGCCGCGCGGTTGATCTCGTCCGCGAGGACGACGGCCGCGAAGATGGGCCCCGGGTGGAAGCGGAAGTCGCCGGTGGCCGGCATGAAGACGTTGGTGCCGGTGAGGTCGGAGGGCAGGACGTCGGGGGTGAACTGGACGCGCTGAAACGCCGCGCCCAGGCTGGCCGCGATGGCCTGGGCGAGCCGGGTCTTGCCCACCCCGGGCACGTCCTCGAAGAGCACGTGCCCGCGGGAGAGGATGCCGACGAGGCAGAGGTGGACGGCCCGGTCGGCCTCGACCAGAACCTCGCCGACCTGCGCCCGGATCTGCTCGCCCCACGCCTGGATGGCCGCCACGCCTGAACCGATGACCGCTCGTCCCCCGTTCTGTCGAATGTTCGTGGCCCGTGGGAAAGAACCTGCACCGGGGCCGGTGGGGCCAGTTCCCGAGGGACCCGCCGCAATCAACCCGCCACCGCCGAATCGGCGACCGTCCACCTGCCCAGCGCCGGCCAGGCTCGCCAACCAGCCGCGGCCGCCACTGCGAATCGGCGGGGCCGTCCACCCGCCCAGCGCCGGCCAGGCTCGCCGACCAGCGGCGGCCGCCACCGCGAATCGGCCACCGTCCACCTGCCCAGGGCCGGCCAGGCTTGCGACCGGTGGCTGGCGCCGCGCCGGGGCCACGGCGCCACCGGCACCCCCTACGGCCCGGGCGCCAGCACCACCGCGTCCGCCTGCCAGGGGGCGTCCGCAAGCGCTTGGCGGAACGCTTGGCCGTCCGACCAATCCCCTGCCGGCAGCCGGCGATACGGCACCGCCAGCGCCACCTCACCCTCCCGGAACGGCCAGGGTGCGATGGTCACCCTGCCCATCGGGGAGGCGACGACGGCCAAGCCGCCAGCCGTCCGGGACAGGGGGTGGCCGCAGATGACGAGCGCCAGCTGGTCCCAGGTCTGCAGCAGCCGGTAGTTGCGCCACACGTTGTCGTCAACAGGGCCAAGGCGTGCCCGCCGCGCCTCCTCCGCGGCCAGGAGAGCGGTGCCAACGGCGGTCTCCGGGGGCGCCTGCCGCGCGCCGAAGGCCCCGTTGTAGAGCCCGGATGCATGCAGGCTGCAGAGGAGGGCTGCGTCGCGGTCAAGCCGCTCGACGCGGTCCACCCCCGCCGCATAGAAGGCCGCGTGGACGGCGGGGTCCATGCGGAGAAAGCTCCGCAGGCCGTCGGGCGCGGACTCCCAAATCCGCCAGCCCTCGTCGTGCATCGCGGCCGCCAGCACCACCGCGGCGTGGGGCTGGAAGTCCTCCGCCCAGCGGCGGGCCAGCTCCGCCGCGATGGCCGCGTGGTCGGTCTGAAGCACGATGCGCACGTGAGCCGCATCCGTTCGCAGGATCACAGCCCCGCCCCTCCCCCGTGCTACACTTGCCGCATCATGGTCATCCGCCCAATCCGCGTCGAGGATGCCGAGGGACTGCTCGACCAGATGGCGCAGCCCCTTGTGGTGGCATTCACCGGGCAGCTTCCGTCCACCCGGCTGGAGGGCCGCCGCCAGTGGGTGGAGCACCTTGGCCCCGCCGACCACGTCTTTGTCGCAGAGGTGGACGGACGCGTCGTGGCCTCCGCCGGTCTCCACGTCCAGCGCGGCAAGCGGCGCCACGTGGCCAGCCTCGGCATCTCCGTCCATGACGCCTTCCAGGGCCGCGGCATCGGCCGCGCCCTGATGGCCACCCTGCTGGATCTGGCGGACAACTTCCTGGCCCTGCGCCGGGTCGAGCTTGAGGTGATGGCCGACAACCCAGGCGCCATCCACCTCTACGAGAGCCTCGGCTTCCAGGTCGAAGGCAGAAAGCGGGAGGACATCGTCCTCCAGGGCCGCTATGTCGACGTCCTCTTCATGGGCCGGCTGCGGCAGCCCTAGTTAGCCGAGCACCTCAAGCAGGCAGCTACCCGCGTCCATTTGTGCCCGCAGGCCGAGCGGCACAGCCAGCCGCCGCTTCCCGTGCCCGCAGGCCAGCCCCGCGAAGCACGGCACCCCCATCTCAGCGAAGCGTGCGGCAAAGACCTCGTACGGCGTCGGGAAGGGCCCGCCCTCCGCCGGCGGGTCGCAGCCGATCAGCTCGCCGACCACGGCCCCGCGCAGGCCCCGCAGGGCCCCCGCCTGCGCCAGCTGGGTCAGCATGCGGTCGATGCGGTAGGGCGCCTCGTGGAGGTCCTCAACCAGGACAATGGCCCCGTCCGCCTGAAGCTGCCATGGCGTGCCGCACGCCGCCGCCAGCAGGGACAGGTTGCCACCGACGAGGATCCCCTCGGCCGCCCCCGGCACCAGAGCGACCAGCGGCGGCCCGTCATCCGGCTGCACCACCGGCCCCGCCGGCTCGCGCAGCCGGTCCAGCAGAGAAGGCAGCTCAGCGGCATCCTCCGCCATCGGCCCGTGGGTGCTGGGCACGCCGGCGCGGCGCCACGCGAGGTGCAGGGCGGTCACGTCGCTGAAGCCGACGATGGGTTTCGGCCGCTCGCGGAGGGGCGCCAGGTCCAGCAGGGGCAGCAGGCGTCCAGCCCCGAAGCCGCCGCGGGCGGCCAGAATCACATCCACCTGCGGGTCCGCGACCATGGCGTTGAGGTCCGCCGCCCGCCCTGCGTCGGCGCCCGCCACGTAACCCGAGCGCGCGTAGAGCGAGGCGCCAACCTTGACCTGCAGGCCCGCGGCCTGCAGGGCCTGAATCCCGGCGGCCAGCCGCTCCGGCCGCGTCGACCCCGACGGCGCGCAGATCCCGACCGTGGACCCTGGGGCCAACAACCTCGCCACCCCCGCCGTGTCGTGGCAGTTCGCGGCGGTTTCGGCTGGCCCCTGGCTGCCCCCGTCTCCGCCCGGCCACACTAAGCCCTATGAACGCCGACCAGCCCCCTGGCCTGCTGATCCGCGGCGCCACCCTCTTTGCGCCTGAGCCGCGCGGCCGCTGCGACATCCTCATCGTCGGGGGAAAGGTCGCCCGGCTCGCCCCCCGCATCCAACCAGCCCCCGAGCTTCTGGACGTGGCCCTGGTGGAGGCCGAGGGCCTGCTCGCCCTGCCCGGCCTGGTCGACGGCCACGTCCACATCCTCGGGGGTGGCGGCGAGGGCGGCCCCGCCACCCGCGCCCCCGAGCTCCGCGCCGCCGCCCTGGCGCACGCCGGCGTCACGACCGCCGTCGGCCTGCTTGGCTTCGACGGCCTGACGCGCACGGTGGTCGGCCTCCTCGCCCATGCCCGCTCCCTCAAAGCCGACGGCCTGGACGCCCGCGTCTACACTGGCGCCTACGCCCTGCCGCTTCAGACGATCACCGACAATGTGGCCCACGACGTCGTGCTGATCGAGGAGGTCATCGGGGTCGGCGAGATCGCCATCTCCGACCACCGGGGCAGCTCCCCCACCCCGCACGAGCTGGCCCGCATCGGCGCCGAGGCGCACATCGCCGGCGTCCTGGCCGGCAAGGCAGGGCTCCTGCACCTGCATGTGGGCGAGGCGAAAAGCGGCCTTCAGCCCGTGCACGAGCTGCTGCGGACGAGCGACCTGCCCGCCGGCGCCGTGTTCCCGACGCACGTGAACCGCTCCATCGACCTGCTCGAGGACGCCGCGCGCCTGGCCAAGAAGGGCGTGCCCATCGACCTCACCGCGACGGTGGCCCCCGACTGCGACGAGCCGGGCGCCATCCCGCCGGAGGCGGCCCTGCCGCAGCTGCTGCACGCGGGCGTGCCCCTGCACCAGATCACGTGCACATCGGACGGCAACGGCAGCATGCCGGTGTTCGGCCCCGACGGCCACCTGCAGTCGATCGGCCTGGGCCCGGTGGCGCTGCTGTGGGAGCGGGTGCGGCGGGCGGTGCTGGGGCGGATGGTGCCGCTGCCGGTGGCGCTGGCGACGGTCACGAGCAACCCGGCCCGCCGGCTGCGGCTGGCCGGCAAGGGCACGATCGCCGCGGGGAGCGACGCGGACATCCTGCTGTGCGACGAGCGGATGAGGATCCACGCGGTGTACGCGCGGGGGCGGGCGGTGCTGAGCGAGGGCCGCGTGCAGATCGCGGACCCGTTCGTCTCAGTGCACTGATTCAGTGCGGGCGGCGTGCGCCCTGCTGTGCGACGAACGGGTGCGGCTGCACAGGGTGTATGGGCGGGGGCGGCGGTGCTGAGCGAAGGCCGCGTGCAGATCGCGGACCCGTTCGTCTCAGTGCGGTCATTCAGTGCGGGCGGCGTACGCCGCCCGCTCACGAACGATCCGAATGGTCCCGCACGCTGTGGCCGCCTGACCAGCTGCGCCTTGGGGCCACCGGACCCACGGGCTGCGTTCCAGCCCGCGGTGGTCCGCCGCGACGGTCCCGCACGCTTCACAGGCCGGCCGGCAGATCTCGCCCCCAGGCTTCGGTGGACGACTGGGCGCGCATTCGGAAACTCGAAAAGCCTGCGACGACGTGGTGCATCAGCAGGCACAACCGCTTGAGCGGTAAGCGACACGGGGCGATGGTCGGCTGCGTACGACCCTCCCCACACACGGGCGCGCGGGTCGACAGGGTACCGTCCTCCAGGGCCGAAGTCCGGTGCGGGAGGCGGTCGGATCGTGCGCCGGATGTTGGCAGCGGCATCCGCCCTGTGCTTGGTCTTCCTCAGCGCGTGCAGCCTCCCGCACCTGTCGAACCTCCAACGCCCCACCCCGAAGTCCACGGCCACGGCCACCGTGACAGCCACGGCGGCGCCGGGCCCGTTGACGGCCGTCGTGGCCCAGGATCTCGGCCCCCTCCTGCCGCATGGCCTGGAAGGCGACGCGGCCGCGGCCTTCGGCGGGGTCATCTATATCGTCGGGGGCAGCGGGTCGGCGGGGTTCAGCGATGCGGTCTACGCCTTTTCGCCTGCGACGGGCAAGGTGACCGTGGCCGCCCACCTGCCGGTCGCGTTGCATGACGCTGGCGCCGTGGCCACCAGCGACGGCGTCCTGGTCTGCGGGGGCGGCCAGTCGGCGGGCAGCAGCGCCATCTACCATGTGGGCGCCGACGGCACCGTCTCCCGTGCGGGCAGCATGCCGCGGGTCCTCTCCGACCTCGCGGGCGCGTCGGTTGGCGGCCGGCCCTACTGCCTCGGCGGTTGGACCGGGAGCCTGTTCAGCGACGCGGTGTACGACGTGAGCAGCCTGTCTTTGGCCGCGCACTTGCCCCACGCCGTCCGCTATCCCGCCGCAATCCCGCTGGTGGGCGGGGTGCTGGTCGCCGGCGGTGAGCGCGTCGGCGGCGTCCCCACCGACGACCTGCAGTGGGTCCCGGTCGGCCCGGGCGCGGCCGCGCCCTCCGTGGTCGGGCACCTGTCCGCCCCCATCGCCTACGCCATGGGGGCGACCCTGGGCAGCACCGGCCTGGTCATCGGCGGCTGCCCGGCGACGGGTCCCCCGAGCCCAGCGATCACGGCGGTGACCGCCCAGGGCGGCGTGCTGGCCGTCGGCGCCCTGCCCCAGCCCCTGTGCTACGGGGCGGCCGCAGGTCTCGGCGACGCGGCGTATGTCTTCGGCGGCCGCACGGCGGACGGCGCCGCCAGCGCCCAGGTGTGGAAGATCACACGCAAGCCGTGAGCGTCTCCGCCAATCGGGTCAGGCCAGGTCGCCTCGTCGACGCCCAGGTTCCAGCCCGCCATCACCTCCGGCCACGGGCTGGCGGAACCCGCCGATCTGCGAGCCCGCCACGCAGGCCCTGGTCGCCGCACCCGAGGTGGGGCTGCTCGGAACGATTTTGGACGCGCCAATCGGCGCGTCAGAGGGGACCTTGCAGCGCTGGGACGGGATGCGGCAGGTGCCCGACCAGACCCACGGCAGGCCCGTCGTGGTGATCAGCACGCTCGCCCACTACCCGCCCTCGCGGCCATTTCTCGCCCCCTGCCCCCACCTTCCGATACCCTCAAATCGGTGGTCTCCTAGAAGTGCGCTGATTTAGGCTCTGTGCCGCTGGGACAACACGAGGCCTGGTAGTCAGACGGGCGTCACGCATCTAGATCTAGTGGCCGAGATGCGCGATTGACCATAAATCAGCGGACTCCTAGAACCTGACCAGCTGCGCGGCCCGCAGGGCATTCAGGATCTCGTCGCGGGCGGCCTCGCCGCAGGGCAGCATCGGGGCGCGCGGCAGCCGGCCGGCGTACCCCAGCAGGTCCATGGCCGCCTTGGTGCCCGGGATGCCGTACTTGCTCAGCAGGCCGCCGATCGGCTGCAGGCGGCGCTGCTGTTCGGCCGCGCCGTCGACATCGCCCGCCCGCACCAGGCGGTGGATATCGCAGTACTCGAACGGCATGGGGTTGGCGGCTGCCAGGATGGCGCCCTTGGCCCCGCTGACCAGCGCGGCCGTGACCAGCGAGGACGAGCCCGTGGTCACGCCCCAGTCGTCCGGGGTGCCGGCGATGATGTCCAGCAGCTGCGTGTAGTTGCCGCTGCTGTCCTTGATGCCGACGATGTTCTCGTGCTCGGCCAGGCGGCAGACCAGCGAGGCGGGGACGTTCAGCCCCGTGTTCTGCGGGATGTTGTAAATCAGGGTGGGGATCGGCGAGGCATCCGCGACTTGCTCGTAAAAGCCCTGGAGGGCCTTGTCGCTCATCAGGCCCTTGTAATAGTAGGGGCTGACGACGAGCGCGGCCTGGCCGCCGAGTTCAGCGGCGCGCTTGGTCCACTCGATCGTCGCGCGGGTGGACTGCTCGCCCGTCTGCACGATCACCGTGCGGCCGGCGGCCTCCTCCACGATGGTGGTGAGGACCCGCTCCTTCTCAGCGCGGTCGAGGGACGGGAACTCGGAGGTCGAGCCCAGGGCCAGGTAGCCCTTGAGCGGCGCCGCGGCCCAACCCTGCATGTTGCGGCGCAGGGCGTCCCAGTCCACCTCGCCGGCTTCGTCAAACGGTGTCGCCACCGGGATGAAAATCCCGTCCACATCCATCGCTGCCATGCCCCCCGCCAGGGATCATAGCACGGCCCCCGGCCCGGAGAGGATGACGACCTGCCGTGGCGAACGCACCGCCCCTGAGGCGGGAAGGGGCGGCTGATGGGGATGGGCGTGTCTCGGGCGCTGCGGGCGCTGGCCATTGCGGTGGCGCTGACGGTGGGGGCTCTCGGGCTCCAGGCCGCGGCGGCCGCCAGCGGCACGGCGCCGGTGATCACGTCGCTGAGCGTGGACCACGGGCCAACCGCCGGCGGCAACCAGGTCGTGATCGGCGGCAACGACTTCGGCACCTCGCCGACGGTGACGTTTGGGGGCGCCCCAGCCCCGCTGTTCAGCGCAAGCCAGACCTCCATCACGGTGACGGCGCCCCCCGGCCAGGGTTCGGTGCTGGTGGTTGTCACCGGCTCCGGACAGGCGAGCAACGGCGCCACCTACACCTACGACCCGCCGCTGGTGACCACTGTCAGCCCGTTCGGCGGTCCGACGGCCGGTGCCAACACCGTTGTCATCGACGGCGTTAATTTCGGCACCAGCCCCACCGTGACGTTCGGAGGGGTCCCTGCCGCCGTGGTCACCCGGACACAGACATCCATCACGGTCACGGCACCACCCGGGGTTGGCTCGGTCGCGGTGGTCGTGACGGTGGCGGGTCAGGCGAGCAACCCAGCGCCCTATATCTACGACGCCCCGCAGCTGACGT
>DATLTP010000179.1:0-6704 GCA_035533535.1 Bacillota bacterium
GCGGGGCCGCCTCCGCATGGACGCACAGATCTGGCCTGGCCCGGGGCCACGGTTTCAACGGACGCACGGGGTTCTCCCGGGCGTCACGGCTTCGATGGACGTACGGGGTTCCCCCAGGGCGTCACGGCTTCGATGGACGTACGGGGTTCCCCCAGGGCGTCACGGCTTCAATGGACGCACGGGGACCTCCCGGGCGTCACGGTTTCAATGGACGCACGGGGGCCTCCCGGGCGTCACGGGTTCAATGGAGGTGGCCGCAATCTCCGGATACGTGCTCCGCCGCCTGATTCAGGCCATCCTCGTGATCCTGGGCATCACGGTGGTTGTCTTCGTCGTCATGCGCCTGTCGGGCGACCCCGCGGCCCTCATTCTGCCGCTGGACGCCACGGCCGCCCAGGTGGCCGCGGCCCGCCACGCCCTCGGTGTGGACCAGCCGATCTATGTCCAGTTTTGGAGGTTTATTTCCGGTGTCGCCCATGGCGATTTCGGCGCCTCGCTAAGTTCAGGCCAGCCCGCGATGCAGGAGGTTCTGCAGCGCTTCCCCAAGACGGCCTACCTGGCGCTGGTGGCCATGGTCCTGGCCATGCTCTGGGCCTTTCCGGCCGGCGTGCTCTCGGCCACGCGCGAGGGCAGCGCCTGGGACATCGGGGCGCTGTCCGTCAGTCTGGTCGGCCAATCGATGCCGGTCTTCTGGATCGGCCTGATGCTGATCACCATCTTCGGCGTGGCCCTGCGCTGGTTCCCGGTCAGCGGCTCGCAGAAGCTGACGTCGGTGGTGCTGCCGGCCGTGTCGCTCGCCATCCTGTTCGGCTCCACCCTGATGCGCCAGGTGCGGTCAGGCATGGTGGAGGTCATGCGTGCCAACTTCGTGCGCACCGCCCGGGCCAAGGGCCTGCCTGAACGGGTCGTTTTGTACCGCCACGCCCTGCGCAACACACTGCTGCCGGTCGTCACGGTCATCGGCCTGCAGGTGGGGACCCTGCTCGGAGGCGCGGTCATCACCGAAGAGGTCTTCGCCTGGCCGGGCCTGGGCCGGCTGATCATCGGCGCCATCGGCGAGCGCGACTTCCCCGTCGTCCAGGCCGGCGTGTTCGTGATCGCCGTGCTCTTCGTCGCCACGGTGGCCGTGACGGACATCGCCTACGTCCTCCTCGACCCGCGCGTGAGCCTCAAGTGAAGTCGCTGTACGTCCGCTGGTCGGGCAGGCTGGGGTTTTTCCTCCTTGCCGTGATTGCCCTGGTGGCCATCCTGGCCCCCGTGATCAGCCCGTTCCCCCAGGCTCAGCAGAACCTGGCCGCGCACCTGCAGCCGCCGCACTGGGGCGGGCCGCACTGGCTCGGCACCGACAGCCTCGGCCGTGACCTGCTCTCGCGCCTGATGTATGGGGCGCGGCTGTCGCTGTTCATCGGGGTGACGTCCGTCGTGCTCTCCGGGGCCATCGGCATCACCCTCGGGTTGCTCGCGGGATACTTCCGCGGCCCCCTGGACGACGTCGTGATGCGGCTGGCCGAGTTGCAGCTTTCGTTCCCGTCGTTCCTTCTGGCCGTGTTCATCGCGGCCGTGCTCGGGCCGAGCCTGCGCAACGTGATTGTCGTCTTGACCATCTCGAGTTGGGTCGTCTACGCCCGCGTAGTTCGAAGCAGCGTCCTGGCGGAGGCCAGCGTGGACTATATCGAGGCGGTGCGCGCCACAGGCGCTGGGCCTGGACGGATCATGTTCCGCCACCTGCTGCCGAACGTGCTCCCACCCGTCATCGTGGTGGCCGCGACCTCGGTGGGCGCGATGATCACGACGGAAGCCGCGCTCAGCTTCCTCGGCCTAGGCGTCCCGGCCAGCGTGCCGACCTGGGGCGCGATCCTGGCAGCGGGGAAGGACTACCTGCTCGTGGCCTGGTGGCCGACAACCTTCCCGGGCATCGCGATCCTTCTGACCGTGATGAGCGTGAACCTGATTGGCGACTGGCTGCAGCGCCGCCTGGCGGGCTCATAGGGGAACCAGGCATCCGAACCCGGCGTCCATGCCCACAGAGGTGATGTCGCGTGCGACGCCGTCCCCTGCTGATGATCGCTGGCGCGGCGGCCGGCCTGGTGCTCGTCGCGCTGGCGGCCATGGCCGGGGCGCGCACGAGAACAGGCACCGGCGCGGCGCCGGCCCCTGTGGGCGCGCGCGTCACCCGGGCCGATAACGGCCGGACCTATGCCATGGCCGCCGGCGGCACATTTCTTCTGGACCTCGGCGGGCCCCCGCCCGACTGGCAGGTCCAGGTGGACCACCCGGCCGTCCTCGCCCGGGTGCCGAATGTCATGGTCATCCGCGGCGCTCAGGGCATCTACCGCGCCATGGCGCCGGGCACGGCCCATCTCACGGCGGAGCCAGGCTTCTCGGTCACGCTGGTCGTGACGGGCGGGTGACCGCGCCGACCCGCCAGCACGGCCGCGAGAGCCGCGGTTCGGGACGGGGCCAGGTTGGCTGGTCAGTCGTCGGTCAGGCGCCGCAGCCGAATCTGCAGCCCAA
Organism: Bacillota bacterium; assembly: GCA_035533535.1. GTDB lineage: Bacteria > Bacillota > Sulfobacillia > RBS10-35 > JAJYVM01 > JAJYVM01. Next base: position 2,515 of record DATLTP010000179.1, read on the forward strand.
GGGACCGGCCGGGATCAACGGTCTCGCCCCGGCGCATGGCATCGCCCGAGGCCTCAAGGATGGCCGCCACCGCCCGCTCCGCTGTGGCCCGGTCACAGTGCAGCCGCTTGGCGACGCGGCCGACCAAGCTGGCCCGCGGCAACCGCGCGGCACCGGCGGCCGGCAGCCGCCGAACTCGCCCCTGCCCCACCCGAACGCCTCCCATGAGGCAAGGGTATGGCGCCTCGTCCGCCGGCATGCGCCGGATCGTGCCCATCAGCCTAAACGCCCGCAGCGGCGGGCAATGAAATGTGCAAGCATTGTGCAGGCCCTCCCACCAAGAACGCCAACCGGCCGCGCGGAGACGGACCCGCGCAGCCGGCCGGCCGGCGCCCTGAAGTTCCATCTTTCGTCATGGTTCGCCATTGGATCGCCGACTCCTCGGCGAAGGAGTCGGACGCCCGCTCCACGAAGCCGCGGCCATGGACATGGAACTGACCGCCGAGTTGCTCGTCGACGCGCCGCAACTGGCCGACGTTCATCTGTCGCCAGACGGGCGCCGCGCGGCGTACGTGGTGAAAAAGGGTACGCGAAGCGCCATCTGGGTCAACGGCGACCGCTTCAGCTGGGGCGAGGGGGCCGATGATCACCCGCGTTGGTCGCCGGACGGCCGCGCGCTGGCCTTCCGCTCGGACCGCGCGGGCAAGCCGCAGATCTTCCTGCTGCCTGCAGCTGGTGGCGGCGAGGCCCGCCAGCTAACCGATGACCCGAGCGGGGTGCAGGCCTTCGCGTGGTCCCCGGCCGGCTCACATCTGGCCTTCACGTCCCCGGACCCGCAGGAGCCACCGGACCCCTTCGTCGAGGGGGAGGAGTTGGCCTTCTGCCGCCTGCGCCGGGTGGCCACCGACTCCGGCCAGGTCGAGACCCTATTCGCGGAGCCACGAAACGTCGGCGCGTTTGCGTGGTCGCCCGATGGCAGCGACTTGGCCTTTGTCGCCTGTGCCTCACCCGACCTCGAAGCCCGCGCACACCCGTGCACCGTTGAGACCACGGCTGGACGGGTGCTCGCCCGGCTACCCGCCGCACCCGGCCACTTGCGCTGGCTTGCCGCCGGAATCTTCTATACAGGCTCGGTCGCCATGGCACCCTGCTCTTCGTCCTGCCTGTACCGCCTCGACTCGGGGACGCGCGTCGCCGGAGGCGAGCAGGACTGCCTGATGGACCTTTGCGGCGATGGGCCCGGCGACCTCGCCGTCACGCTGGCGCAGGGCCTGAGCAGCCGATTGGTGCGCCTGGATCCGGCAACGGGCGCAGCCACCTCCATCCACGCCCCGGTCTCCGGCGAGTGCGAACTGCGCGATGCCACCGTGGTCGGTGAGCATTGGGCCGCCGTGCTGATCTCCGGCGACCGGCCGCCGGAAATCTGCATTGATGGGCGGAGCGTTGCGCGGCACGGGTTTGTCGACATCGCCTGGGGCCGGCAGGAACCCTTCCTTTGGAAGGGCGCCGACGGCCTGGCGCTGGACGGCGTCCTCACGCTGCCACCAAGTGCGCGCAAGACGCCCCTGCCCATGATCTGCCTGGTGCATGGCGGGCCCTACGGGCGGGTCACGCCCGGGATCCAGCCGGCTGGCGGGCGCGCGGCGGATTGGGGCCAGTGGCTGGCCTCTGCTGGCTATGCCGTCCTGCAGCCAAACTACCGCGGCGGCCTGGGCCACGGCGACGCCTTCGCAGCCGCCGCACGCGGCCGGGTGGGGCGCGAGGACTGGCAGGACGTGCTATCGTCCGTCGACGCAGCCGTCGAGCGGGGAATCGCCGACCCGGCCCGGCTGGGCATCGGCGGCTGGAGCCAGGGCGGTTTCATGTCGGCCTGGGCCGTCACCCAGAGCAGCCGCTTCCGGGCGGCCGTCGTTGGCGCCGCGGTCAGTGACTGGAATGCCATGGTGGTGAACTCGGACCTGCCGACCTTCGAGGCCGCCCTGGGCGGCAGCCGGCCGTGGGATGGCAGTGGACCGCACCCGGCCGCCCTGATCAGTCCGATTTCGTTCGCCCGCGCCGCGCGGACCCCGACCCTGATCCTGCACGGCCGCGAGGACGCCCGCGTGCCCGTCAACCAGGCCACGGGCCTTTACCGCGCCCTGCTGGACGCGGGCTGCCCGGCGGAGATGGCCGTCTACCCGCGCGAGCCCCACGGCTTTCGGGAGCGCGCGCACCTCTTGGACGTCCTGCGCCGCGTCCGCACGTGGTATGGACGCCACATGGGCGGCGGCTAGGTCTAGAGGCCGTAGATGTCGGCGAACTTGCGCTGGACGTAGCGGAGGTACGGCTCTGGATCAAGGCCGCGCCCCGTTTCGCGCTCCAGGATCTCAACCGGCGCCAGCTTGGAACCGTGACTATGAACGTGGTCACGCATCCACTTCAGTAGTGGCCCAGTGTCGCCCGTCCGGATTCCCGCTGGGATCCCAGGTTCGTCCGCGACAGCGCACTCATAGAGCTGAACCGAGATCACGTTGCCCAGAGTGTAGCCGGGGAAGCTGGCCATCGGGCCGCTCGTCCAATGCACGTCCTGAAGGGCACCGACCAGGTCGTTCGGCGGCGTGAGACCGAGATAGTGCCGCATCTTCTCCGCCCATGCGCCGGGCACGTCCGCGGGCTGGAGGTCGCCACCCAACAGGGCCTGCTCCAATTCGTAGCGCAGGATGATGTGGAGGTTGTAGGTGACCTCGTCGGCGTCCACACGAATCAGCGACGGACCGGCGCGATTGACCGCACGGTACATCGCTTCGGTGTCCACGCCCTGCAGCTGGGCAGGAAACGCCGCCTGGGCCTTGGGCAGGAAGAACTCCCAGAAGCCCCGGCTGCGGCCGACCACGTTCTCCCACAGGCGCGACTGCGATTCGTGCATGCCGCCGGAGGTGCCCCCGCCGAGCGGCGTGTGCCACAGGTCGGCTGGGATGCCCTGCTCATAGGTGCCGTGCCCGGCCTCATGGAGGGAGGAGAAGAGGCCGCGCGTCAGATGGTCGGGGTCGATGCGCGTCGTGATGCGAATGTCGCCGCTTGAGAAGCTGGTGGTGAAGGGGTGGACCGACCGGTCCTGGCGGCCGCGCTCGCGGGCGTCAAAGCCCACCGCCGCCACTGCCTCCAGGGTCAGGGCCAACTGGCGCTCCTCGTCGAAGGGCTGCGCCAGAAAGTCGTCCCGCACCCGGTCGGCACGCTCGCCGACGGCCCGGGTCAGGGGCACCAGCACCTCCTTCAGCCGGCCGAAGAGGCGGTCGAGCTGCTCGCTCGTCATCCCCGGCTCCTGCGGCTGCAGGAGGGCGTCAAACGGACTCGCCTGCCAACCGATGCAATCGGCGGCCTGCCGCGCCAGCTTGACCAAGCGGGCGAACGGGTCTGAGAACGGACGCCAATCTCGGGCCCGCCGACCCTGCAGCCACGCGTCGAAGCCCGCGGCCTCGGCGCGGGCCATCTCCGCCACCAGATCACTCGGAAGCTTCGTCATGAGGTCGTACTCGCGCCGCGTCACCCGGACCAAGCTCGCCTGCATGGAGTCGTAGGGCTGCTTTGCGGCCTCATCCGCCAAAGTGGACAGCAGCTCCCCGACTTCGGGTGAGGTGAAGCGGGCATGGGCCAAGCGCTGCAGGGTGGCCAGCTGCTCGCCGCGGCCGGGTCCGCCCGCTGGCGGCATGTACGTCTGTCGGTCCCAATTCAGGAGCGCCGCGGCGCGCTGCAGGTCGTCGACTTCGGCCAAGATGGCGCGCAGCCGTAGGAATTGCTCATCGGACAAGGGGATCCCCCCAAAGGCTTGCCCCTTCGCGGGCACGTCCCAGGTATCCTTCCCCAGAAGCCAGAGGGGTACAAGCCTCGTCACCACGGGCATTGCAGCCCCATACCATGCGACCGGACAAGGCGCGCCGGCGTGCAGGCGCGCCGAGAAAGGGAGGACGACGGAAGTGGTCGATCAGATTGTACCCGGCCCCTGTCTCGACAAGGGATGTCCCGCGCCTACCGAGATCGATTGCATCCAGGTCAACAAGGTCTACGACTTCTGCTTCGAGGCGGACACCAACAGCAACGTCTGCACGGGCATCCCGGAGGAGTGCCGGGAGCTGGTGACGCCGACCTCGACGGCGAGCGGCACCGTGTCCCGCGTCTCCTGCACGGTGGTCGGCAGCACGCCGATTCTGGACACCATGGGCAACCATACCGGC
>DATLTP010000180.1:0-9410 GCA_035533535.1 Bacillota bacterium
TCGCCGCCAAATCCGCGGCCCTGTTCGCCCGGCGCCACCGCCATCTCCAGCCACGCGGCGCCGTGGTTCCAGAGGATGCCAGACAGGCCGATGTAGCCCACCAGGCGGTCGTCATCCAGCGTGCGCAGGGTGAAGTAGTAATCGTAGCCCGTCGCAGCCTTGTCGGCCCAGCGCTTTCTCAGCTGAGCCTCCGTGCGCGGGGCGGCGGGCTCGGCGTCGAGCTGGCGCAGGAAGTCGCCGTCGCCGTGCCAGGCGGCGAGGGCCGGGAAGTCGGCGTCAAGCGGCGCGGCGAGGCGGACCAGGCGGCCCTTGAGCATGGCTACTCCTGCTGATACAGGATGAGGCGCTCGCGGTTGAAAAGGCGCACGCCGATCGCGGCAAGCAGCGCATCGACGACGGCCAGGGTGAACAGCGCCTGCTCCACCCAGGCGACGCTCGCCTGCAGTGTGACGAGCCCCAGCACGAACGGCAGGGCGATGACAGCCAGGCTCAGCATCGTGACCAGGTAGGCGGAGCGCTGGTCGCCGATGCGCAGGGCCACGAACGTGCCCACCGTGGCCAGGTAGGCGGCCAGGACGACCGGAACGCCGAAGACGAACCACCGGCCGATCGGCGCGGCGAGGTAGGACCAGGACCAGCTGCCGCGGATGACCCCGTCCACGATCAGCTGGATGGCCATGGTCAGCATCGCGGCGCCGTACCCGTAAGCCACGGCGGCGGCCACCTTGCCGGCGAAGATGGCGCGGTCGGGCAGGCGGGTGGCCAGCAGCGTCTCCAGGGTGTGCCCCTCGCGCTCATGGATGACCAGGTTCGGCGCGGTCTGGGCCACGACGATGACGGCCGCCAGCGCCACGTAGATCACGCGGATCAGCACCAGGGTCGCCGAATTGGCCTTGGTGCCCTGGATATCCGGCAGGATGCCCATGAACAGAACCGCGATGGCGAAGACGCGCAGGGAGCGCCGATTGCCGACGAACTCCGCGGCCTCCTTCCAGAGCACGGTCAGAAAATCGCTCATGTCCCCTCCACCACCGAGAGGTAGACGTCCTCCAACGACCGGCGCTCCGGCACCACGGCCTGGACGCCGGCGTCGGCGGCCACCAGCGCCTTCACCAACGCCTCCACGTCCTCTGGATGCGCCAGCGTGGCGCGCAGCCAGCCCTCCGCGTCGGGCCCCTCCAGCCGCGTCCCCTCTGGCAGCCTCGCACCCCGCGCGGCCTCGGGGCGGGCGCAGTGCAGGCGCACCACGGGCGGGCGCTCGCCGCCCTCCAGGGTCTCCGGCGCCCCGACGGCGACCAGACGACCCGCGCGGATGATGCCCACCTGCGAGCAGATGCGCTGGGCTTCGTCCAGCTGGTGGGTGCACATGAAGATGGTGCGCCCGCCCTCGGCCGCCAGGCTGGTCAGCAGGTCGCGCAGCAGTTTGATGTTCACGGGGTCCAGGCCCGAGGTCGGCTCGTCCAGGATCAATAGCTGCGGGTCCGCCAGCAGGGCCCGAGCGATCCCCAGCTTCTGGCGCATGCCCTTGCTGAACCCGGAGACGTGGTCGGCGCGGCGGTCCCAAAGGTCCACCCGCTTGAGGGCGGCCTCGACCTTGCGGCGGCGCTCGGCGGGGCCCATGCGGGCGATGCGGGCGAACAGATCGAGGTTCTGCCGGGCGGTGAGGCGGTCATAGAGCCCGACCTGGTCGAGCAGGACGCCCGTCTGCGACCGCAGCCGCTCACCGTCGGCGATGGGGTCCAGGTCCAGCACGCGCAGGCTGCCGGCACTGGGGCGCAGCAGCCCGAGCATCATGCGCACGGTGGTGGTCTTGCCGGACCCATTCGGGCCGAGGAAGCCGAAGACGGTTCCGGGCTGCAACTCCAGGTTGAGGTCGGCGACGGCCGTGTGGCCCGCGAAACGGCGGGTCAGGCCCTGGAAGACGATGGCGGCAGACATGCCCACAGTGTATCAAAGTGAGACCGCGCACCGGTGAAGGTTGGGCCGGGCCGTCTGGATCATCCGGATCATCGGGATCAGAGGAAGAGAACCAGCAGATCGCGGCGGAAGAGGCGGCCGCCCAGGGCCATCAGGCTGGCGTCCACGGCGGCCAGGACGAAGACCGCCCCCCGCAGCCACGGGGCGGCGACATCCAGGGAGATCCAGTGCAGGGCGAATGGCAGCGTGATCACGCCGAGGCTCATCACCGTGATCATGTAGGCGGACCACTGGTCGAGGATGCGCAGGGCCACGTACGTGCCGATGGCGGCCATGTAGGCGGCGATCACCAGGGGCGCGCCCAGGGCCAGCCACCGGCCCGTCGGCGAGGCGAGGTACAGCCAGTGGACGGTGTGCAGGCGCACGGCCGAGCCCGCCAACTGGACGACCATGGTCAGCAGGGCAGCGGCGTAACCCATCAGGGCCGCCGTGAGGGCCTTGCCGGCGAAGACGGCCGCGTCGGGCAACCGGCTGCTCAGCAGCGATTCCAGGGTGTGCCCGGCCCGCTCGCGGATGACCAGGTCGGGGGCCGTCTGCGCCACGACGACGACGGCGGCCGTCACGACGTAGAAGATCGACAGGGCGCCGCGCAGGGTGGTCGGAATGTGCACGGGCAGCTGGGCCGACAGGCTCGGCAGCAACCCGCTGATGAGCACGACGAGGAAGAAGACGCGCAGGGTACGCACGTTGCCGAGAAACTCCGACGCTTCCTTGCGCAAAACGGTGCCGATGTCCTCACTCACGCGCCTATGGTACCACCCGCCAGATCTCCTCGGCCCACTGCGACTGCAGCCACCGGTCATGAGTTGCCAGAACGACCGAGCCCGCATGGCGGGCGAGCGCGTCTTCGACCGCCTCGCGCAGCCAGAGGTCGAGGTGGTTGGTGGGTTCGTCCAGGAGGAGCAGGTTATAGGGGCCTGCCAGGAGTCGCGCCAGCGCGACCGCCGTCCTCTCGCCACCGCTGAGGGCGCCGACGGCCACCCTGGTCCTGTCGCCGCGGAGGCCAAGGGCCGCGGCCGCTTCCCCGCCCACCAGCTCCATGGCCGACAAGTCCTCGGGCAGGTCGTCCCGCTCCTGGGGCAGGAACCCAATTCGGGCGGCGGGGCTGCGCCAGACGTCAGGGCCAGCCAACTTGCGCAGCAGGGTGGTCTTGCCGGCGCCATTGGGGCCCACGACCGCGATGCGGGCGTGGGGCCCAACTTCCCGTTCGCCTGCCTTCAAGAGGAGCCGGCCCGCAAAGGCAGCACCGCCCACCGGCAGCCGGACGGGGTCCTTGAGCCAGGGCTTGTCTGGGGCGCTGGCCTCAAGCCTTTGCAGCCGGCGGTCGGCGCTCTTGGCGCGCGACGCTGCCTTCGCGGCCTTCTTCTGCGCGTACGGATCGCGCACGCTGGCACGTGCCGAGGCCTGCTCGGCCCACTGCTGCCGCCGGATGACGGCCGCCCGCAGGTGATCGTGCTGGGCCGCAAAGGTGGCGTAGGCCGCTTCGGCCGTTCGCGCGTCAAGCGCGCGCTGCGCCCGGTAGGTGCTGAAGTTGCCCCGGAAGACCCGCAGGTGGCCGCGGTCGAGCTCCCAGACGGCAGTCGCGACCCGGTCGAGGAACACGCGGTCGTGGGAGACCATGAGCACCGTGCCAGGGTAGTGGGCGATTTCCCGCTCGAGCCATTCCAGCGCGGCGATGTCCAGGTGGTTGGTGGGCTCATCGAGCAGGAGCAGGTCCGGCGCCTTTGCGAACAGCCCCGCCAGAGCTGCGCGTGTGCGTTCGCCGCTGCTCATGGGTTGGGTGGTGTCCGCCTCCTGCGGCAGGTAGCCCACGCCATGGCTGCGGTCGAGGATGGCGCGCAAGAGCGTGGTCTTGCCAGCCCCGCTGGGCCCGACCAACGCGATGCGGTCGCCAGGCTCCACCCGGGCGGAATCGATGTGCAGGAGGTCACCGACGGAGAAGTCGGATAGGACGAGCAGAGACAAAGGCAAGGCACCCCCATGGGAAGATGGCCGCTGGCGATGGGGTGCCTAGTTGCGCATGGCTCCATTTTACCCCGCCGCGGAGAGGGCTGCCACCGAGGCGCCGCCGCTGGGCAGGAGGCGGCAGGCCTCTGCCGGCACGTGGACCCACACCTTGGCGCCCGCCTCCGCCGGCGTCCGGGTGAGCGCGACCACCTCGTGGTCGCCGACCTTCAGCCGGTGGCGCCACCCTGTCTCGTGCCAGGCCGTCCGCTCGACGCGGGCCTGGAAGATGTTGAGCTCGGCCGGGCCGCTGACGAGGCTGCAGGACTCCGGGCGGAAGAACAGGAGGGCAGGGCCATGGGGCTGGGCGCCGGCGGCACGCATCCGCAGGCCGTTGGCGCCAAACAGGCCATTCTCGGCATGGCCCGGCACCAGGTTGGCCGGGCCGAGGAGCGTGGCGACCTCCGCGTTGGCGGGGTTGCGGTAGAGCTCATGCGGCGGCCCCTCCTGGCAGAGGCGACCCCCGGCCAGAACCAGCACGCGGTCGGCCACGCCCATGGCTTCCTGGCGGTCGTGGGTCACGTGCAGCACCGTGAGGCCGAGCGCGCTATACAGCGCGCCGAGCTCGTCGCGGAGGATCTCGCGCAGGGGCGCGTCGAGGTTGGAGAACGGCTCATCCAAAAGCAGGAGCGACGGCTGCACGGCCAGGGCCCGAGCGATGGCCACCCGCTGCTTCTGCCCGCCGGACAACTCATGCGGGTAGCGCTCCGCCAGGGCCTCGATCCGCAGCAGCTCGAGCCAGCGGCGGGTGGCGGCGGCGATCTCGGCCGCGGGGCGGCGGCGCAGGCGCATGCCGAAGGCGACCTGCTCCTTCACCGGCATGTGCGGCCAGAGCGCATAGTCCTGGAAACAGAGGCCGATCCCCCGCCGCTCCGGAGGCAGGTGCCCCCGCGGCCCGTCAAACTCCCGGTGGCCCAGGCGGATGCTGCCGTGGTCGGGGTGGATGAGGCCGGCCACCATGTTGAAGAGCGAGGTCTTGCCACTGCCGGACGGCCCCAGCACGGCACAGTAACCGCCGCCGGGCACCTCGAAGCTGACGTGGTCAGCGACCACGACGCTGCCAAACCGCTTGCAGAGACCGTGAACCTGCAGGGCCTCGCCCACAGCTGCCCTCTCCCCTCAGAACGTCCGCGCCGGGGCCTGTGCCCGCACGGCGGCCGGCAGCCGCCGGCGCATCAGCAGCCGAAGAATCAGCACGGCGGTGATCAGCACGGCCGCCGTGGCGATGGCGAGAGCCATGCCCTGGCCGTACGACGATTCACTGAAGAAGTGGTTGATCTCCACCGCCAGGGTCGGCTGCCCCGGCGGGTAAAGGAACTCCGAGGCGGGCAACTCGAAGGTCGTGCCCGCCAGCACGAACAGCCACAGCGAGACGGCGCCCTCGGCGAGGATCGGGGTTACGATGCGCGTCAGGACCGCGCCGACGCCGGCCCCCTGCACCCGGGCGGCGGACATCATGCGCCGGTCAAGCTGGGACAGCGCCCCCATCTGGAAGCGCAGCACATACGGCAATCCGCCGGCCAGGTAGCAGAGGCCAAGGGCGAAGACCGTGCCATAGAGCTCCAGGCCGATGCTGCTCAGCCAGCGCTGATTCCAGGCGAAGACGTAGCCGGCCGCCAGGATGATGCCCGGCACGCTGATGGTCCAGAGCGAGATCGCCTGCAGGAACTGCCCCGTGCCGCCCTTGCCCTGCGTGCCGAAATAGGCCAGCAGCGTGCCGAGCGCCAGGGCGGCGGTGGCCGTGACCAGGGCCAGGCGCAGCGAGTAGCCCAGGGAGAGCACGGCCGTGTGCGCGGTCGGCCCGGCCAGGGACGCGAAGTTCGCCAGGGTGGGCTGCACGGTGATGATGCCGTAGGCACTGCCCTTGAGGAACGACTCAACCAGGATGGAGCCGGCTGGGGCGCCGAGGGCCACCGCAAAGAACAGGATCACGGCCAAGAGGAGGGGGTAGCGGACCTGCGGTCGCAGCCTGGCCGGGGCCGGCGGGCGGAAGCCCGCGTGGATGGTGGCGAAGCGGTTCTTGCGCAGAATGAGGAGCTGGGCCAGCAGCGCCGTGGCGACCGCCACGCCGAGCAGCAGGGCCAGGGCCCCTGCGCCGGCATAGTCGGTCGGCTGGTTGTAGAGCGAGGAATAGATGCCGTACGTCAGCAGGGGGAACTGGTGGCTCTCCGCGACCGTGATGGCGACGCCAAAGTCGCTCAGGACGTCGGCGAAGACGATGGTGGCGGCGCTGGCCAGGAAGGGCAGCAGGAGGGGAATGAAGACCCGGCGCCACACGGCGGTTGTGCTGGCGCCGAGGGTGCGCGCCACGGCCTCATGCTCCCCGCCCAGCCAGGGCAGGGCCGCCGACACGGTGAGGTAGGCAAAGGGGTAGAACTTGAGGGCCAGGATGGCGCCCACGCCCCACGGCGTGGTGAAGACGTTCTGCATCCAGCCCGGCTCTGTGAGGAAGTGGCTCAGGAGCCCACCCTGCTGCAGCAGGAACGTCCAGCCCTCGGCCAGCAGGAACGACGGGATCAGCAGGTTCACCCAAGCCAGGCCGGCAAAGACGGCGCGGCCCGGCAGGTCCGTCCGGCCGAGCACGACCGCCAGCGCCCCGCCGGCCACGGAGGCAAACACGGCCGCGCCCAGGCTCAGGGCCACGGAGTCGCCCAGCATCCGGTAGTCGGTCGGCGTTCTGAACACCCGGATCAGGGCGGCGGGATCAAAGCGCGCGTTCGGGCTCTGCGGGGCGAAAAGGTGCGGGAACTCCGCCTGGATGACGACGGCGGCCAACGGGTAGACGATCAGGACGAGCAGGGCCGTGATGCCAAGTGCCATCACGGTCTGCTCGCCCAGAACGAGGCGCGGGGCCCTGGGGCGCGGCCTCGGCGCCGACTCAGCCGCCAACGATATTCGCCTTGAACCAGGACTGGATCTCGTCATAGTGCTGCGCCTGCCAGGACGCCGGCACCATGTTCCACTTGACCCCGGGGCGCTGGCTGTCGGCGTTGGGACTCTGCCCGTTGATGATCGGCTCGAAGTGGCTATCGCCGCCGCCCGAGCTCAGCATGATCTTCTGACCGGCGTCCGAGAGGGCAAAGTCAAGGAACTGCTTGGCGGCCGCCAGATCGGGCGCATGGGCCGAGATGCCGATGGCGGAGGGCAGCATGGTCACGCCGTCGCTGGGATAGACGATCTTGAGCGGCGAGCCGCTCTTGATGGCGTCGATCTCAGCGGAGTCCTGCACGAACGCCACCTTGATCGAGCCATTGCTCAGGGCCGCCAGCGTGGGCTTATTCGTGGCGAAGATCTTCAGCCCGTTCGCCTTCAGCTGGGTGAAGAAGCCCTCGCCCTGCGTCATGCCCATGCCGTACAGAAAGCCGGCCACAACCGGGAAGGTCGGGCCGGAGATCGCCGGGTTGTTCATGCCGACGGCGTCCTTGAACTCAGGCTTGAGCAGGTCCGTCCACGTCTGGGGCGCCTGGTCCGCGGGGACCAGCTTCGCATTGTAGGCGATGGCGGCGGCCGCCGTGATGCCGGTCGGGGCGTAGCTCTGGTCCTGGGGGACCAACTGCTTGCCGAGGCTCGAGTAGTTGGCGGCGTTGGCCGGCTCCCAACCCTTGAGCAGCAGGCCCTGGGCGTCCAGGGTGGCCATCGTGCCGTCCCCGTCGAACCACGCCACATCCCACTGGGGATTGCTGCCCTCGGCCTGGACCTTCGCGACCAGGGGGCCGGTGCTCATGTCGCTCAGCTTGACCTGGATGCCGGTCTGCTTCTGGAAGGCATCCGCCATGGCTTGGTCATAGCCCTCGGCCGCATAGATCACAAGCTGACCCTTGGCGGCGGCTGCCGGCGCGGCAGCCGCCGCAGGCGCTGCGGTGGATCCCCCGCAGGCGGCGGCTCCCACCAGAATCACGGCGCCGGCGGCCACCATGGCGACTCGGCGCAAGAGCCCAGACGGCATCAGAAGCACCCTCCCCTTAGGTGCGGACCAGATGGGGATGATGCTATCAAGGGCACCTTATGGCGGCGCGGCGGGATGGTTAAGGGCAGGTTATCGCTCGGCGGAGAATGCCAGACCATCGCGAATTCGCCGAGGGAAGTGCCCGCAGCGGGTCGGAAACGCTCCATAACACCAGCACGATCACGACAAAGGCCACGCCCATGCCCGCGAGGAGCCCGGCCGCGGGCGACCGCTGAACAGAGCCGGGGCGAGGAATTGGCGCCCGCGCAGACGCGGGCTCTTCACGACCACCAGGGGCACGGCCCCGTGAATGGAGCCGAGCCCGACCAGGATCATCATGGCGCCAAACAGCCCGGCCCCACCCTGCAGCGCCCCCCGGCACGAAGGCCGGCAGCACGCCCACGCAGGCCATGGTCAGGCCACAGTGCATGCACGTCACAGCCACCAGCAGGCCAAGGGGCTGGTTCTCGCGCACGTGGTGCACCTCGTCCGTGAAACGGACAGCGGAAGACAGGTGGTCGCCGTGCGGGGGATGAAGCAGGGCACGGCCGCGGAGCGCTGCCCGCTACCCTCTTCGCCTGCCCATCCAACCCGTCCCAGGGTCATCGCCCGCGCATCCGCTGGCAGCCGGGCCGAACTCAGCGCTCCAGGGCGTAACTGCCGAATTCGTATGTGAGACCCCAGTCCTTGCCGCAACAGTGGATCACGTCCCCGGGCCTGGCTCCCGGACCCAACTCGATCTCCTGCTCGCAGTCCGGGCAGGTGACCACATGAACCCGCTCCGCCATCCAACTACCATGATCCGACTCGACGAGTCGGAGGAAGGTCCCCGCTCAGTTCGGGCACTCGAAGCGACCTCCAGCCGGGGTGCCAGCGGGGACCTCGACATCCTCGCCTCAGTCTGGACAGCGGACGATCCGCATCACTTATCCCCCCCATTAATGTAAACCCAGCAACCGGCTGAGCTTGCCGCGGTCGAAACCTCTCATGACCTCATCGCCAACGATGATCACCGGTGTCCCACGGACACCGCCCGTTCGCTCCAGAAGCTCCTGCATGTTACGGGGGTCAGCGGCCACGTCCCGCTCCTCGAACGGAACCCCCTTCTCCTTCAGAAACTCCATGGCGCCGTGGCAACTGGCTCAGCCGGGCGCATGGAATACAGTCACCTTGGGTTGATCCACGCTGTCGCACCTCCTGCACCGGCGGTCCTCGAACCACGCCGCGACGCGTTGGTCATCGGATCGCTCTTCTCCTCATTTTGTCTCGCTCGGAAGAGGCTCTACCGTGAGGTGGCTTACGCTGCCATCCGACTCGCCCGTTTCGAGACCGCGGTCACGGCCCGCCACTTCGGCTCGGGCCCTGCGGCCTAGCACGCGAAACCGCCAACCCGACCCAGCCGCTCATCGTGACGAATGCAGAGCGTGCCGGAGGTGACTGGCACCACCGGCACGGCCCACGCATGCGTCCACCCCACGCGGCC
>DATLTP010000181.1:0-9968 GCA_035533535.1 Bacillota bacterium
CGCCCAAGGCCGGCGCGGACGGCCAGCATCGCGGCGCCAGAAGCATCTGGCAGGCGTATGCGCACCCGGCGGGGGCCGACGTGGGCCTCTGCGCGCACCCGCGCGAGGGCGGCAGGGTCGCGGCGGTCGCCCGGCGCAAAGGTCGCGAGCCGGGCATAGACACCGCTTTCATCCACGACATCCGTGAGGCTGATGCGCGCTCCGACCGCGATGGCGCCGGCGGCCAGCGCCAGGCCAACAGCGGCGAGCGAGGCCACACCGGGCCAGGACGATGATCCGCCAATCGCCCACGACAGAAGCCGACCGGGCCAAAGACCGGCCGCGGGCAGGGATGCCCCTGCACCCAGCAAGAGCAGAGCCACAGCGGCTGCGAGCCAGCGGCGGTGGCGCAAGCGCTCCACGGCCAGCCGCGTCATGCCCGCCAGCCAGTTGAGGCCCATCGTGGTCACGGCCACGGCGATCGCGACCTCGGACGCGCCCAGCGATGTCCTGTCGCTTCCCGTCAGGATGACCGCTGCCAACGCGGCGAGCGCCGCCGCAATTGGGATCGCCAGGGCAGCGACACGCAGGAAGGCGACGGCCACGATGGCGGCAGCGGGGATGGGCGCGCCCGCCACATAGGCGATCTCCGGCCACGTCAGGCGCAGCGGACTCATCCACCACGCCAGGGCGATGCCCGCGAGCTGGATCAACGCCACCACGACCGGCAGCAGCCCCAGGAGTGCGACAGGCAGCGCGTGGGTGGCCGGCACGGCCGCAAAGGTCCGATAGGCCAGGCTCGCGGCATCCAGGGTCTCCAGCCAGGCGAGCAAACCGAGTCCGCCCAGCGCCAGCACCAAGTAGACAGCGTATAGCCGGTTGAGGAGCCCGCCCACTTCCGCATCGTAGCCAACGGCAAGCAGCCAGTACCTGAAGGCCGCCCGGAGCATGCGCCAGCGGGCGGCGAGCAGGACACCGAACTCAGCCATCCGCGGCCGGGTGCCCCAGGGACCGAAGGAGCGCCTCGGGTGTGACGGTCTGCACGCCGAGCGAGCGACGCAGGTCGCCGGTCGTGCCCGAGGCGGCCACCCGGCCCCCGTCGAGGACGACCCAGGCGTCCGGGTCGGTGTCCGGCGGCAGTTGGTGGCAGGAAAAGAGCACCCCAGTGCCGTCATCCGCGCGGGCGCGGAGCGCCTGCCAGAGCTGGCCCGCCGATTCTGCATCGAGGGGCGCGAACGGCTCGTCCAACAGCAGCAGCCGCGGCTGGACGAGCAGCGCCATCGCAAGTGCCAGCTTGTGGCGCATGCCGCGAGAGTAGGCCAGGGGGTAGGCGTCCGCGTGCTGCTGGAGCCCGAAGGCCGATAGGATCGCAGTCGCCGCCGGGCGCCAGTTGCGGAGCCGGTGCACCCCGGCCACGAACTGAAGATGCTCCCACGCCGTCAGGTCGATCCAGAAGCGAGGCGTGTCCGGGACCAAGACCACGAAGCGGCGGATGGCGCGCTCGGCGTCGGCGACGGCGAGGCCGTTCACCCGGATGCTGCCCGCGCTGGCGCGGGTCCACCCGGCCACGCAGGACAGCAGCGTGGACTTCCCTGCGCCGTTGCGGCCGACCAGGGTCGTCAGGCATCCGGCAGGCACCCGCAGATCGACGGCATCCAGGGCCACCACGTCCCCGTAGCGATGGGTCAGGCCCTCGACCAGCAGCGGCAGCTCGGGCATGGGCGCGACCCTCCTCGTCCGGGGCACGATCATCCTGCACCATCGCAACCGCGCCCGCCACTGCGGCTGCCTGCCACCCAGACTCTGGCGCCCTCTCAGACGTCTTCCCCGTCGGCAAAGGCCATCGCCACGGCAGGACCTCGCCCCATGGGCCGATTCGGCGACCGCAGCCACTGCCCCACGCCATGAGCCGCAGGGGCCCGCCAGCCAGGCGCCGAACGTTTCTCGCCGAAGGGCTGTGGCCATGCGCTGCTTCGGTGACGGCGACCCGCTCTATGAGGCCTACCACGACCACGAATGGGGCCGCCCGCTCCGCGACGAGCGCAGCCTGTTCGAACTGATCTGCCTGGAGGGCTTCCAGGCGGGGCTCTCCTGGCGTACCATCCTCGTCCGCCGCGACGGGTTTCGCGAGGCCTTCGCCGGCTTTCACCCGGAGCGGGTGGCGGCATTCACCACCGCGGACGTCGAGCGCCTGGTGGCCGACTCGCGGATCATCCGCCACCGGGGCAAGATCGAGGCCGCCATCGCCAATGCGCGGGCGACCCTGGCGCTGGAGGGCGGCCTCGTGGATCTGGTCTGGTCCTTCCGCCCCGAACCGGGGCCGGCGCCGGCCAGCCTGAGGGACGTGCCCGCCAGCACCGACGCCTCGCGCGCCCTGGCCAAGGCCCTGCGGCAAAAGGGCTTCCGCTTCTTTGGCGAGACCACGGCCTACGCGATGATGCAGGCCGCCGGCCTCGTCAACGACCACCTGGCCGCCTGCCCGATGCGGGCCGAGATCGAGGCATCCTGATGCGTCGCTGGGTCGAGCCCGACCGGCGCCAGGACGTCGCGGAGACCTTCGCTGCGGAGCTCGCCCTGGCCGGAAAACTGCCGCCGGGGGACTCCCTCCTGCACGCCTGGCTGCCCCAGCCAACGCTGCTCTTCACGCAGCGCGACACCCGCGCCCCGGGGTTTGACGCGGCAACGGCCGCAGCCACGGGCATGGGCTATGCGCCGGTGGTGCGGGTCTCCGGGGGCGAGGCCGTCCCCCTGGACATCGGCACGGCCTGCGTTGACCTGCTGCTGCCGGGCGAGGCCCTCCCCCTGCGGGCTGCGTTTGACGCGCTCGCCCAGGCCCTTGTGGCCGCCGTGGCCGAGCTGGGCCTGACCGCCACGGTGGGGCGAGTGGAGGGCGCCTACTGTCCCGGCGACTACGACATTGCTGTCGGCGGGCTCAAATTTGCGGGCCTGGCCCAGCGGCGCACCCAGCAGGCCATCGCCGTGCACAGCTTCGTGCTGGTGCAGGGACCGGGCCGGCCCCGGTGCCTGGACGCCGCCCGCATTGCCGCGACGCTGCAGCAGGTGGAGGCGCCCGCCAACCCGGCATGTCCTGTCACCAGCCTGGCAGCCGCCGCCGGCCGCCTGATCCGCCCCGAAGAGTT
The DNA here is from genome assembly GCA_035533535.1 of Bacillota bacterium. Classification (GTDB taxonomy): domain Bacteria; phylum Bacillota; class Sulfobacillia; order RBS10-35; family JAJYVM01; genus JAJYVM01. The sequence goes on from DATLTP010000181.1 coordinate 3,120, forward strand.
CCTTCAGGCCGTGCGGCTCCCGTGACCGAAAATAACCGCGACGCCGTCCGCGCCCAGTTCGGCGCCCGCGCCCACGGCTACGCCGAGAGCCCCGGGCACGCCGCCGGAGCCGACCTCCGCCTGCTGATCGAGGGCCTGCCCACCGGGCCGGGCCTGACGGCCCTGGACGTCGCCACCGGCACCGGGCACACCGCGCTGGCGCTGGCGCCTCGCGTGGGCGATGCCGTCGGCTTGGACCTGACACCAGAAATGCTGGCCGAGGCCGCGCGCCTGGCGGCCGAACGCGGGGTGCGCAACGTCACCTGGGCGCTTGGGGATGCCCACGCTCTCCCCTTCCCGGACGTCACCTTCGACATCGTCACCACGCGCCGGGCCGCCCACCACTTCGCCAACGTCGCGCGCTTCCTGCAGGAGGCGCGGCGCGTGCTCAAGCCCGGCGGGACCCTCGGCATCGTCGACCAAAGCGTTCCTGAAGTTCCGGAGGCCGCGGCCCCGATTTGGGAGATGGAGAAGCGGCGCGACCCGAGCCACGTCCGCGCCTGGTCAGGAGCGGAATGGCGCCGGATGCTGGAGGCCGCCAGTTTCGCTGTCGAGTCGCTGGAGCTCGCGGTTGAGCGCCGGGATGTGGAGGAGTGGCTGGAATTGGCGGGGTCGGACCAAGCGGGCGCAGCCCGTGTGCTGAATCCATTGCTGGCCGCCTCGCCGGCGGCCCTTCAGGGCAACGCCTTCGCGCGGGATGCCGCGGGCCGCTGGTCGTTCGACAAGCTGCGCGTGGTGATCCTGGCCAGGGCGCGGTAGGCCCTACCCCGCCGGCTCCGCCGCCAGCGGCTCCGCCCCGGCGTCGTTCCAGATCACGCGGCCCTTACCGGCCCGCTTGGCCAGGCGCAGGCGCGAGTCTGCCCGCCGCAGCAGGACATCCGCGGCCCGCCCGTCGATGGGGAAGGACGCGACCCCAGCGGAGAACGCCAGGTCCATCTCGTGCACGCCACCCTGCAGGCGCAGAAGGCCCTCAGCCCCCGCGGGGCAGTCGGTCTCGGGCATGATGACGACGAACTCCTCGCCGCCATACCGGAAAACGAGGTCGACCCGCCGCAGGTTGCCAAGCAGGTAGCCGCCCAGCGCCCGCAGCGCCGCATCCCCCGCCGCATGGCCCTGCGTCTCGTTGACCTGCTTGAAGTCGTCCAGATCGACCATCGCCACGGTGAACCGGCCACCAAAGCGCTGGGTGCGGCTGGTCTCCTCGGCCAGCCGGTCCATGAGGTAGCGGCGGTTGTATAGGCCCGTGAGCGCGTCCGTGATGGTGGCGCCGGCCAGGCGCAGGCGCCCGCGGCTCATCACGACGTACGTGACCCAACCAATGGCCAGGCAGACCGCGGTCAGCCAAAGCCGGAAGGGGGCATGCGGGGACCGGGCGCTGGCGATGGCGCCGGCCGTCAGCAGCAGCATCACCAGGTAACCCGCCACGACGATCCGCTGTTGGCGACGGTACACGCTTGCGGCCCCCAATCCCGGAACCCCTTGACCCACATAGCAGCGCCGACCCTAGGAACTGAACGAGGACCGTTTGGGGGGCTGGGGGCTGCGCCCGCCGTTATAAAACCACTGCAGCATAACGCTGTTGACCGCGTGGTCGCCCCAGACCAAGGCGATGCGGACCTGGGAAAGCATTCCCTGCAGGCTCCTCTGATCCTGCCCGGCGGTCCCGGTTAAGTCAAATTCATTGTGCAGGTGCAGCGGGTGGGACGGGTCGGTTCGGCCCCCAGCCCCACCCTGGGTCAGGATCACCCAGCCGGTCGGCGGCTGGGCCGATGCGCCTGGCAAAAGCGATGCCGTCCCGGCCGGCAGGCCGACCCCCGCCAAGCGTAACCCCGGTGGACCGTAGACGACGGCCCGCTCGTCCGCGATGGTCGCGCTTGGCGTGAGCACCACGTCCAGGATGACACGCTGGCCCTGGCCCGTTGTGGTCTTGACCACGCTCGTCTGCACCGCCGCCCGCCAGGTCGCGGGCTGCGCGGGCTGGGCGGGCTGCGCCGCGCCACAGCCGACCGCGACCCCCATGGCCAGGGCCACTGCCAGCGCGATGAAGCCAGGGCCTTTCCCGAGGGTCCCACGGTTCCGGACCAGCGCCCTCACCACCTCGGTGGTCTCCCCCGCCTGCCGCGACCCATGGCGCCACCGCGCCCACCAAGCCGGCCGCGCCGTTCCCGAAGGCCCGTCCGGCCATGCCGCATGTTGTCGCACCATTGCCGCCGAGCCGCCCCCGCGTCCACCAAGCCGGGCGCGCCGTCCCCGCAGGCCCGTCCGGCCATGGCGCCTGCTGTCGCACCATTGCCGCCGCGCCGCCTACGCGGCCGGCAGGCCTCCTCTCGGCCCCGACGAATCTTCAGGGTGCCGCAGGATCCACCCCAACCCGGCGGGCCCCGCGACCCGCGCGGCCGGCTGCCACCCGGACCCGAAGGAGGTCTCCCCCATGGCGGAAACATCCCGTGAACCGCTCCGCGACGTCGACTTGCTGGCCTTCGAGTTCGTTGGCGACCCGCAATTGTCCCCGGACGGCGCCCAGGTCGCCTTCACCCGCACCACGGTCGACGGCAAGGACAACAGCTACCGCTCGCAGATCCACGTCGTCCCCACGGACGGCTCGTCCCCGGCCAAGCCGCTCACCGGCGGCCCCAAGCGGGACGGCCAGCCGCGCTATTCCCCCGACGGCCGCTACCTGGCCTTTGTGTCCGACCGCGAGGCCGACACGCCGGCCACCAAGGGCAAGCGCCACGGCCAGAACCAGGCAGACGCCCAATCCCAAGCCAAGGCCCAGGACGATGATCGCAAGCTCGGCTCCCAAATCTACATTTTACCGCTTGGCGGCGGCGAGGCACGGCGCATTACCGCCATCCTGGACGGCGTCGATGAGATCGCATGGTCGCCCGACTCCACGCGCATCGCCTTCGTGAGCCGGATCAAGCCAGCTGGCGCCGAGATCCAGGCGGCCAAGGCCGCCGACGGCCCCTCCGCCGACAGCCCCGAGGCCCTGTACGCCAAGTACAACAAGGACGTCCGCTACATCACCCGCATCCAGTACCGCCTGGACGGGTTCGGCTGGTTTGAGGACCGCCGCGCCCATGTCTTCGTGGTGGACGTCGCCCAGGCCCTGACGGCCGACCCGGCCGGCCTCCCCGAGCCGCTGCAGATCACAGGCGGACCCTACGACCACGACGGCCCGGCCTGGTCCCCCGACGGCCGCACCCTGGCCATATCCGCCTGCCGCGCCCCCGACGCCGACCAGGCCCGCTTCTCCGACGTCTGGCTGTTTCCGGCCGACGGCAGCGCCAGTGGCGGCCCGGGCTATGACGCCCCCCGCGGCGGCAACCCCGGTGGCGGCCCCGGCGACCCCTCCCCCACCGCCCGCGAGGCCCACGCCGCAGCCCAACCCGCGAAGGTGACGAACAGCGAGGGCAACTTCGGCGCCGCGACGTTCTCCCCCGACGGGCGCACCCTGGCCCTGCTGGGCCACACGCGCCCGAAGTCCTGGTACTCGGACACCCATATCTGGCTGGCCGACCTGAACGGCACCAGCGCCTCGGGCCTGCGCTGCCTGACGGCTGACCACCCGCGCTCCTTTGGCGATGAGTCCATCGCCGACATGCGCACATCGGGCGGCGACGGCCGTCCCGTCTGGTCGCCCGATGGCCAGCGCCTTTTCATGCTGGCCTCCGACCGCGGCACGACCCACCTGTACCGCGTGTCCGCCGCCACCGGCGAGATCCGGCGCCTGACCTCGGGCGACCAGGTCCTGTTCAACGCCTCCGTCAACACCAGGGCCGGCCGCGCCGCCTTCGCCGTGGCCCGGGCCGACAACCCGAACGACCTCTATGTCGTGGACCTGGACCAGGCGGCGCAGGGCCTGCCCGCCCTGGCCGACCCGACCCAGGCCGGCGGCCTCGCCCTCCGCCGCCTGACCCGCTGCAACGAGGAGATCCTCGGCAAGCGGCGCGTGGTGACCCCCGAGCGCTTCACGGCCCGTGCCGGCGGCGGCCCCGAGATCGACACCTGGGTCTGGAAGCCCGCCAACTTCCAGGCCGGCCAGACCTACCCCGCGGTCCTGGAGATCCACGGCGGCCCCATGGCGATGTACACGGGCACCTTCTTCATGGAGTTCCAGATGCTCCTCGCCAAGGGCATGGGCGTGGTGATCACCAACCCCCGCGGCAGCCAGGGCTACGGGCAGGACTTCTGCGGCGGCATCCAGCACGACTGGGGCAACGTCGACTACGCCGACATCACGGCCGGCCTGGAGGAGGCCCTCAAGCGCCATCCCTGGATCGACCCCAACCGCCTGGGCGTGGCCGGCGGCAGCTATGGCGGCTACATGACCTCGTGGATCATTGGCCATACCCAGCGCTTCAAGGCTGCCTGCGTCATGCGGCCGGTGACCAACTGCTACAGCTTCTTTGGTTCCTCGGACGGTGGCTACCAGTGGGATGAGGTCTGGGGCAAGGACCTGCCGCCGTGGGAGAACCCGGAGGAGTACCTGCGCCAGTCCCCCATCGCCTATGCCGGCAACATGCGGACGCCCACGCTGATCATCCACAGCGAGCAGGACTACCGCTGCCTGGTCGAGCAGGGTGAGCAACTGTTCGCCGCCCTGAAGAAGCAGGGCGTGGAGGCCGAGTTCCTGCGCTATCAGGGCGAGAGCCACGGCCTCTCGCGGGGCGGCAAGCCCTGGCACCGGATCCACAGGCTGCGCCACATCGTCGCGTGGTTCGCGGAGCACCTGTAGCCTCGTCCGTGATGGGGGGCGCGTACGCGCCCCCCACTCAAACCCGCAAAAGCTTGTGCAAGGGGTTGAGTTCTCAGTGCGTGTGCGCTGGTACGGCCAGTCTGCCTATCTCTTGACTGCGGGCGACAAGGCCGTCCTCATCGACCCGCTGCAGCCGAACCCGCGGTTCCCGTTCCCGGTGATGCACGACATCCGCTGCGACCTGCTGCTGGTGACGCACGAGCACGGCGACCACAACGGCGTGCAGGTGGCCGCGGGCTCCCCGTTCACGGTCCGCTCGACGGCGGGCACGTACGACACGCCGCTTGGCCAGGTCATCGCCGTGAACTCCGAGCATGACGACGTGGCCGGCACCAAGCGCGGCCCGAACGCCATCATGGTCTTCAGCTTTGGCGGCGTGCGGGTCTGCCACCTGGGCGACCTCGGGCAGAGGGCCCTGCGGCCAGAGCAGGCCGCCGCCATTGGCCAGGTGGACCTGCTGTTTGCGCCGGTGGGCGGCGGCCCGACCATCGACGCGGCACAGGCCCAGCAACTGGGTCAGGAGCTGGGCGCGCGCTGGGTCGTGCCCTGCCACTTCGACACGGGCGGCCTGAGCTTTCTGCGGCCGGTGGACGACTTCGTGGCCCTGTACCCGGCGGCGCAGGTGCGGCGGTTGGAGAGCAGCGAGTTCGAGACGGAGGGGCTGCAAGGCGAGCGCGGCAGGCCGCTGGTGGTGGTGCCGAGGGCGCCGAAGGCTTGACGCACCAAGAGGATCTGTGGACCGCGATCCGCGCCGGGCTGCCTCACGACCGCTGGCTACCGCTCGCCGACATCTACGATTTGGTCGCACAGTCCGTGACGCTGGATGCAGAGGACGCCGACCCCCAAGTCGCGGGGTCGGCCGTCCCGCGGTGGAAGCGGAACGTGCGCAACGTCCTTCAGACCCGCAAGCGAAGGGGCGACATCCTTTGGGACGGCAACGCCGGGTACCGGCTACCCCGTTAGGCGCCCAACGCGCACCCGTCCCCGCGCGGGTCCGATCCCCCCACCAGGCATCCGTCCGCCAGCCGCTCAATGAGCTGCTCATCCCCGACCCCTGACAGGTAGGGCATGCGGCGCAGCGTGTGGCCACGGGCGGCCAGATCCGCGTAGACCGCCTCCGGCAGGCCATCCTCGATGTCCAGGCGGTAGGGGGCAGGCAGCCCCGCCGGATCCGTTCCCGGGTGGGACGTCCACCGCGGCGCCTCCACGGCCGCCTGCGGGTCCAGGCCGTGGTCGATCCGCTGGGTCAGCACCTGCAGGTTCCACTGGGCCTGGCCGTCGCCGCCCGGGGTCGCGCCCACCAGCCACAGGCTGCCGTCGGCCCGCGTCACCAGGTAGCACTGCAGCGTGTGCATGGTCCGCTTGCCAGGGGCGAGGATATTTGGGTGGCCCTCCTCGAGGGTGAAACCCCGGCCAGCGCGGTTATTGAGCATGATGCCCGTGCCCTCGATCACCTCGGCGCAGCCGAAGGCGGCCGACAGGCTGGTGATGTACGAAAGCGCATTTCCGTCCCGGTCGGCCGCGCAGAGGTAGGTCGTGTCGGACTCGGCCTCGCCGGGGGCAACCCCGTCCGCGGCACGGCGGGGGTCGATGCTCGCCCGGCGCTCCGCGGCGAACTCGGCGCTCAACAGCCGCCCAAGCGGCACGTCCACGAACCGCGGGTCGCCCGCGTAGGCCAACCGGTCGGCATAGGCCCGCTTCTTGGCCTCCACCAGCAGGTGGATCTCGTCCGCCGCAGCCATGCCCGCCAGGTCCCAGCCCTCGGCGATGCGCAGCATCTCCAGCAGGATGATGCCCTGCGACGGCAGCGGCGGCATGTGAACGACCGCGTCCCGGTACGGCACGGACAGCGGCGCCTCGACATCGGCGTGGTGCGCAGCCAGGTCCTCGCCGCGCATCAGGCCGCCGTGCGACCGCATGTAGGCGTCGATCCGCTCGGCCAGCGCCCCCCGGTAGAGCACCTCCGGCCCGCCGCGCGCCACCAGCTCCAGGCTGCAGGCGTAGTCGGCCTGCACCAGCCGGTCGCCCGTCCGCAGCGGGGTCCCGTCCGG
>DATLTP010000182.1:0-20312 GCA_035533535.1 Bacillota bacterium
CGGCGAGGCCCACTGCATCCTGAACGAGGGGATCGGGCCCGTGTTGCGTTTCGGCGCCTTCGGACCCGAGGTCCTGCAGCGCCTCGCCTGGATGCGCGACGAGCTGGGACCGGCCCTGGGCGCCGCGCTGCGCCGGCTGGGCGGTATTCCGCTGCGACCCCTGATGGGCCGTGCCCTGGCCATGGGCGACGAGATGCACCAGCGCAACGCGGCGGCGACGCTGCAGTTGACCCGCGAGCTCATCCCCGCCCTCCTGCAGGGCGAGCGGCCGGTCGCCCGGGTCCTGGACTTCCTGTTCGCCACGGACCAGTTCTTCCTCAACGTGGCGATGGCCGCCGGCAAGCTGATCGGCGACACGGCCCAGCGCGTCGGCCGCGGCACCGTCGTGACCGCCATGTGCCGCAACGGCGCCGAGTTCGGGATCCGGGTCAGCGGACTCGGCGACCGCTGGTTCACGGCGCCGGTCAATACCCCGGCCGGCGCCTACTTCGCCGGCTTCTCCGCCGCCGACGCCAACCCCGACATCGGCGACAGCGCCATCATGGAGACTGTCGGTCTGGGCGGCATGGCCCTGCCGGCCTCCCCCGCCGTGGTCGGCTTCGTCGGCGCGGGCCGCTTCGGCGACGCCCTGCGCATCTATCAGGAACTGGCGGAGGTCGTGGTCCGGCGCAACGCGGATTGGTCGCTGCCAGCCGCGGACTTCGCCGGCGCCCTGACGGGCATCGAGCTGGGTCGCGTCGTTGAGACGGGCATCACGCCGCTGATCAATACCGGCATCGCCCACCGCGAGGCCGGGGTCGGCCAGATCGGTGCCGGCACCGTGCGGGCGCCCATCGGCTGCTTCACGGCCGCCCTCCGGGCGCACTGCCGATGAAGCTTTGGGCGGCGGAGACCGGCGTCGTGGCGGCCACGCGCCTGCGGGCCGGCCCGGTCCGGCCCGTCGTGGCCACGTTCCGGCACAGCGCCTATCTGGAAGGCGGGATCTGCCTGGCCCCGCCCGACCTGCCCCGCGGGCCGCTGGTCGCGCGGCTACAGGCCCTGCCCCGCCTGCGGGTGGGGGACGCCGTCGAGCTGGACCCGGGGTCCGTGTGGTCGCCTGCGCCCTGCCGGTGCCCGGACCCGTCCGGGCTGGCGGCGGCCCTGCGCGGCGCCCTGCGGCAGGCGGACTGGAGGCCGTGGTTCACCGCCTGGCCCTCCCACGCGGCGGCTTCGGCGCTGCTGGGCGCCCTCCCCGACCTGCCCGCCAATGCGCAGGTGCTGGTCGGGCTGGGCCCTGGCCTGACGCCAGCCGGCGATGATGTGCTGGCCGGCTACGCGCTCTGCCGCCGCGCCCTTGGCCGCGAGGTTCCCGCCCTCGATCTCCGTGGTACCGGTGCCATCTCACGCGAGCTGCTGGCCTGCGCCCTGGTCGGGTTGCCGGCCGAGGATGAGGCCGCGCTGATCACCGGCCCCACACTGGCCGCGGCGCTCCGGGTGGCGCTCCATGGCGCGACGTCGGGGCTGGCGACGCTCCTGGGCATGCTGGCCGCCCTGACCCGGTCAGGCGCAATGCAGCCATAAAAAAACGGCCCCCGCGAATGCGGGGGCCGTCACGAACGCGCTTCTGCTATCCCGCCGCGGCCGTGACCGTGCGCTCGGCCAGCCAGGCGCGCAGCTGGTCGCCGTCGAGGCTTTCCTGGTCGACCAGGACTCGGGCCATCTCCTCCAGCACGGGGCGCCGCTCCGTCAGCAGCGCGCGCACGCGGTCCTCCTGCTTCTGCAGGATCTCCGTCTGCAACTCGTGCAGCAGGCCCTCCGGCAGGTGCTCGGGATCGATGACGCCGTCCCTCGACATGCCGGCGGCGATCATGGTGTTCACCAGTTGCAGCACACGCTCAAAGTCGTTGCTGGCGCCCGTGCTCCGGCTGCCCAGGACCAGCTCTTCGGCGACCGAGCCCGCCAGCAGTCCCGACACATCGCGCTCCAAATGCTCGCGCGTATAGAGGTACAGGTCATCCTGCGGCGTCTGGCGCACGTAGCCCAGAGCCTGGCCGCGCGAGGCCAGGACCACGCGGGAAACGGAGCCAGGCTGGTAGATCTCGCCGATCAGGGCGTGCCCCGCCTCGTGGACCGCGATCCGGCGGCGCTCCTCGTCCGCCGGCCGGCGGTCGAGCTTCTCCCCCATGATCACCTTGTCGATGGCCTCGATGAAGCAGCGCTCGGGAATCTCCTCCAGGCTCTCGCGCATGGCCAGGATCGCCGCCTCGTTGGCCAGGCTCTCCAGGTGTGCGCCCGAGAACCCGAACGTCTCGCGGGCGATGCGGTCGAGGTCCACCGTCTCCGCCACGGGCTTGCCGCGGACGTGGAGTCCAAGGATCTGGCGGCGGCCCTCGCGGTCGGGCAGGTCGACCTTGACGATGCGGTCAAAGCGGCCGGGTCGCAGCAGGGCGTCGTCCAGCAGGTCCGCCCGGTTGGTTGCGCCCACGACCAAGACCCGCACGGGGTCGTCGGCGTGGATGCCGTCCATCTCGACCAGCAGCTGGTTCAGCGTCTGGTCGTACTCCAGGTGCGAGGTGTGGCGGCCACGCTTGCCGCCAAGGACCTCGATCTCGTCGATGAACACGATCGCGCTGCTATTATGCTGGCGGCCCTCGTCGCGGGCGCGCTTGAACAGCTCGCGCACGCGCTGGGCGCCGACGCCGGCATAGACCTCGATGAACTCCGAGCCGCTCGCCGCGATAAAGACCGAGCCCGTGTAGTTGGCGGCGGCCTTGGCCAGCAGGGTCTTGCCCGTTCCTGGCGGGCCGGTCAGGAGCAACCCGCGCAGGGGGCGGATGCCCATTCGCCGGATCTTCTCGGCCTGGCCCAGGAAGTCCAGGGCCTCCACCAACTCCTGCTTGGCGGCGTTTTGGCCGCCCACATCCTCGAAGGTGATGCTCGGCGCCACGGCCCGCGCCGCCACCACGCTCGCGAAACGCGGGCGCACACCGGGCAGGCCGCCCATGGCCCGCACCAGGATGAAGCCGAGGCCCACCATCAGCAGAAGCGGGAGGATGTTGACCCCACGCGTCAGCAGGAAGATCGAAACGGCGAGGCCGACGCCGATCCCCGCGTCACGCAGCAGGGCGAATCTTTCGGATGCCTCTCCCCGGCGCATCAGGCGCCACCCGTTGCGGCGGCCGCCTGCACGCTCTGGCGCGGCAGCAGCTCGTAGAGGTAGTTCTTGCCCTGGACCAGCTCCACGTAGACGTAGTGCTCGTCCACGATGGCGGAGACCTGACTCAGGCCTTCCCTGGTCCCGATGGCCTGGACCTGCTGCTCCATCGCCACGAACTGGCCGGTGGCGAGGCCCTGCTCGAGCACGCCGTTCATTTGGTAGAAGTCGTCCAGGAGCTGGGGCGTATGGTTGTCAGTGAGGTTGATCTGGTAATGCTGTCCTGACAAGGCGGCGTTCACCTGATTCTGCAGCGCCAAGTACGTCTCGCGGAGGTTCGGCACGAGCCCGAGCTGCACGTCGACCTGCAGGCCGGACGGCGAGTTCTCAAGCGTCACGTGCTGAACCGCCGGCATGCTGTGCGAAATCGAAACCAATGGTTGCTGGACGGCTTGGCGATTATAGATAAACTGCGCGCCGAACAGGAGCAGCAGGGCGCCGGCCATGGCCATCAGCACGACGGGGATTCGGACGCCGTACGCGCGCATGCCTTCCCCCGCTTTCGCTCCGGGCGCGCCCGGTAAGTTGGACGACGCCATTATACGGCGACGTGGCGCCCATCCCTGTGGTAAAATGCGCCCGGTGCGCGTCACGACGGGGTTTGGCGCCTATTGCGACCGCTCTTGGGGAGTTCGGTTGACGGGCCAGCAAATCCTGCCTGGGCCTTCCCGACGTCCAGAGGGCCACGGCTGCAGGATTCGGGCCGGTGCCCTGCGAAACGGATTCCCGGTCAAAGTCTCGGCGCGCGGGAGCATCCCGCGCCCCCTGGAGGTGTGGCTCGCTCATGTCGCCTCGTAGCCCGTATGCCCTGGTCTTCCGCATCGCCGGCATCGCGCTCATGTTGTTCATGTTCCTGTCCGCGCTCATCATCACGGTATTTTCCCTCGTCCTGCTGGCCACTGGCGGCAGCCAGCTGCCGACCTACGGCCTGAGCATCAGCATCGCGGTCCTCGGAGCCGTGGCGACAGTGCTGACGGGCATGGGCCTGCTGCATTACGTGCGGCCGCGGAGCGGGACGGCGTAAGCCGAACTCGAGGCGGCCCCGCGCAGGCTCAGTCCCAAAAGTCCAGGCCGAACATCTCGCAAAACCAGTCGTCGCTACGGCGGCGCGCAGCCAAGAGGCGGGCGCGCCGTCGCTGCGCCGTGGGGTTTGCCGCGACGGCTGGCAGGCGGTGGCCCAGGCCGAGGACCTGGCCGAACCGCTGGGCGCGGGCTGGCGCGAAGTGGACCCAGGCCACGCGCATCAGATTATCGTCCACTTCGTCACGGCGGACGAAGTATGGGTGCCGCGGGCGGAAGTGGTGGGCAACCAGGACATCCGGCGCCACGATGCAGTCATGCCCCGTCAGCCAGAGCGCCAGGCTGATCTCGGTGTCCTCGTGGCCCCAGGGCACCAGCCCACCATCAAAGCCGCCCGCGGCCTCAAAGGCCCGGCGGGTGACCAGGAGGCAGCCGCCCGGCAGGAACGGGACCGGCTCCGGGACCTCCGGCTTCGGCAGCCAGTGCAGCTGCGCATGCGCCGTCCAGGTGTAGCCGAACCCGCGCGCCTCGTGGCCATCGTCGCGCGCCAGTCCCGGCGCCGCCGCGTCGGCCCCGGTGCTGCGCAGGGCATTGACGAGGCCGTCCAGCCAGCCGTCCGGCACCATCACGTGGGCGTCGCAGAAGCAGAGCCAGTCGCCGGTGGCGCGGGCAGCGCCCCGGTTGCGGGCGGCCGCGGCGCCCTCCCCCGCCGTCCGGATCAGCGACAGCGGCAGGCCCGGCAGCGCCCGGGGCTGGCGCCACACGCTCGGGGCACTCCCGTCGTCCACCACGATGACCTCGCGGGACAGGTCGGTCCGGGCCCTGGCGATGCTCGCCACGGTCGCAGGAAGCAGCTCGCCCTCGTTGCGCGACGGAATCACGATGCTGACGTGCGCGGCCATGCGGCACGGTATGCGGCGGGGCCGCCGCGTGCCAGCTTGCACCGGCGTCATGGCCACAGCTGGCAGGTCCGTCAGGACTTGTTCCAGGCGCAGTCGGTCGGTTATTCCGCATGCGCGGCGGCCGCAGCCCGCGGGTTAGCGACGACCGCGGGGCGCGCCGGAAGGCCGAAGGCGGCAATGGGTGGCTGCGTTCGGCCCGAAGACGATGCGAGGCAACGATACAGCGGTACGGGTGAGCGTCCGGCCCGACGTGCGGACGAGCCGCCGGAGCACGTGTAGGCGACGCGGTAGAACCGACGGGACAAACGGCTCAACGCGGGGCGCGCTGAGCCTTCCGCCTGCGGTGGGATGGCGCGGCCGCGCCGCGGGCCAGCAGGTCGAAGTCCTCGGCCGCTTCGACCTCGGCGAGGACAAAGTCGCCAGGACGCAGGCCGGCCGCCGGCATGATCACCTGGCCGTCAACCTCCGGAGCCTGGCCGTGCCACCGGCCCTCCACGTAGCGGTCATCGCCAGCGACCGGCCCTTCGACCAGAACCTCCAGCCGCTGGCCGACGCGGGCCGCGTTCCGGGTTGCGGCGATCCGGGCCTGATGGGCCATCGCCTCGTGGTAGCGCTCATCGCGCACGACCTCGGCGACCTCGCCAGGGAGCGTGGCGGCCGGGGTGCCGTCCTCCGGCGAAAACGAGAAGAAGCCGGCGTGATCGAACTGGCAATCGTCCAGGAGCGCCAGCAGTTCGCGGAAGTGTGCGTCCGTCTCACCTGGGTAGCCGACGATGAAGCTGCTGCGGATGGCGGCCGTTGGGAACCGGTCCCGGATTTTCGCCACCAGGCGGAGGATGCCCGCGCGGCGGTCCGGGCGGGCCATGGCGGCCAAGATGGCGTCCGATCCGTGCTGCAAGGGGATGTCGAAGTACGGGACGGCGGCCCAGCGGTCCAGCAGGCCGTCGTCGATGAGGTACGGGTACAGGTAGAGCGGCCGGACCCAACGCACCTCTGGCACCGCCGCCAGGACCTCCAGCAGCTCGGCCAGCATGGGGCGGCCCTCCAGGTCGCGGCCGTAGCTGATCGTGTCCTGCGAGACCAGCACGAGCTCCCGCGCACCCTCGGCGGCCAGCTGCTTGGCCTCCTCGACCAGCAGGGGCAGGGCCCGGCTGCGGAAGCGGCCGCGGAATAACGGGATGGCGCAGAATTTACACGTGTGGTCGCAGCCCTCGGCGATCTTGATGTAGGCCGATGGGCCGCGCTGCAGCCGGCGGCGCGGGTACAGGCGGTCGTAGCGCGCGGCGGCGTGGCCGACGGCCATGGTGCGCCGGCCGGCCAGGGCGTCGCGGCAGACCTCGACGATGCGCTCGAAGTCCCCCGTGCCGACCACGGCGGCGATCTCGGGCATGTCGCGCATGAGCTCCTGGGGGTAGCGCTGCGCGAGGCAGCCCGTCACGACCACACGGCCCTCGGGCCTCCCTTCGGAGGCGTCCAGGATGGCGCCGATGGACTCGCGCTTGGCCTCGTCGATGAAGCCGCAGGTGTTGACGATAACGAGGTCGGCGGCGGCCGGATCCCCCAGGACATCGAAGCCGGCCTCGGTCAGCAGGCCGAGCATGATCTCGCTGTCGATCTGGTTCTTGGCGCAGCCGAGCGAAACCAATCCGACGGATGGCATGCTTAGAAGGTAGCACATGCGAGGCGGCCCAAACGGGCCGCCTCGTACGCGGTTCCTACTTTCCGAGCACCGTGACGCGGACGTGCTGGATGCCGAACGAGTTGACCTGCGACTCGGAGCGGTTGATGAAGACATCCAGGCGGTTGCCCTGGATGGCGCCGCCGGTATCATCTGCCAGGGCGTAGAAGCCGCCCGCCGGCAGGTACGCGCTCTTGTAGCCCGTGACCCAGGCAGTCAAGGTCCTGGCCACGGTCATCCTGCACGCGGCCCCCTGGAGTCAGGCGCCGCGGACGAACCGGTGCAGGGGCGAGGGCGGCTCGGCCAGGACGCGGTGGATGAAGCGGTTGAAGTCGCCCGCGAGGAACGTCATGGCGGCCAGCACCTCGTCCTGTCCGCGGTCCAGGGGGTAGAGGCCGTGGATGACCCGCCGCCAGGCGGCGGCGAGGGCGGACCCCTGGCGGCGCTGGTGGACCGCCACGTCTTCCGCAAGGCGGAGGGTGCGGGCCAAGAAGCGGTCTCGCTCGGCCTCCATGCGCTGAGAAAGCCCGGGCGCCGCCGCCGCTGCGACCTCCTGGAAGGCGGCCCATGGTCTCTCGGTGGCACTGGCCAGCTCGCCTGCTGCGGCCACGGGGTGAAACCCCTTGCCAGCCTGTTCCCGGTCGCGGATGGCCCGCAGCGTTTCAGGTCCGGCGTCAAAGGCTGCGCCCCGGGCCCGGGTGAAGGCGACCGTCGCCGCATCGACGATGGTCAGGCTGGGGCGGGGCCGGATGACGGGCATGCCGTGTCCCGTGTGCGGGAGGGCGCGGCCGGCCTGACACAGCATCCCGAGATCGGCCTCGGGCGGCACGACCGCCAGCAGGCGCGTGACCTCCCCGACGCAGAGGTAGGTGGCCAGGCGGTCGGGGGCCAGCCGCTCGGGCTCATCGGCGCCAAGGCGCGCCAGTTCGGGTGGGGAGACCGGCCGCCCGCCGGGATCCAGCGGCAGGCCGTCCCTCAGGCGCGCCGGCTGTTGCCGTCCCGGCAGCCGCCAGCCAAAGAACGCAACGTCGTCCGTGGCCCCGACGGGGGGCTGGAACCCCGCGGCGCGCAGCTGAAGGCCGGAGGCCTGCAGCACCCCGCGCAGGGTGCCGTGCAGGGCCAGGAGCCGGACGTAGAGCGGGCCAAATGCCCGGGTCAGGGCGGGTGCGTCCAGTCGGGCCACAACAGCGCCGAGCGGGCTGAGCAGCTGGGTCGCGAGGCGGGCGTTCCACTCGCGGAAGATGGCGCGGTCTTGGTCCGGCATGCTTTCGCGGGCCAGGGGCCAGCGCAGGCCCGACAGCGTCTCGGCGGCGCCGAGGAGCGCGCGGGCCTCCCGGCGCCCGGCGCCCGGCGGGGCTGCCAACCGGCGGAGGCCGCCCGCCCGGTCCAGGAGGTAGATGCTCCCGCCGTCGGCGCCAGCCGGCGCCACGCAAATCAGGGGCACGCAGGCCCGCTCCAGCGCGGCGGCCGCCTCGCGGGCCAGGGCGATGGCCCCCAGGGCGCCCAGAACGTCGCCCACGGTGCCGAGCAGCGGCGTGCCGGGCAGCAGGGCGACCACGGTCAGCGTCTCTGGCTCGGCCAGGGATTTGGCGGCCTGCAGCCCGGCCGGGTCGGCGCCGCGCGCGGCCATCTCCTGGCGCAGGTCCTCAGCCAGCCGGCGCGCAGCGGGGTCCGGGCGGGCGCGGGCGACGAGCTCGGCGGCGCGGTCGCGCAGGCCGGCGGCCGACCACGGCGCATGCGGCAGGTGCTCGGCGAGCCGCCTGTCGCCGCTGCGCACGGCAATGGCCAGGGACTGCGGAAGTGGGCGTGGCGCGGGCGCTTCCGTGTTGATCACCGCCTCCGCCTCGTTCGGCGGGAGGCACCGGCTCACCTGCGGCCCAGATGCGCACCCCTGTTCTCCGCACTCACGTTCTCCATGCTACAATCAGCGCCGGGGGCCCGCCCGGATGAACCTGGCGCAGATCCTCGACCAGATCGCCACGGACATCGACCTGCGCCCGCACATTGCGGCCTGGCACACATTGCCGCCTCAGACCGCCCGGACGGTGCCGGTGCCGTCCGACCTCCACCCTGCCGTCGCGCGGGGGCTGGCGGCCCGGGGCATCCGCGAGCTTTACACCCACCAGGCGGAGGCGCTGGCGGCGGCCCAGGCCGGGCAGAATGTGGCCGTCCTCACTCCGACGGCTTCCGGAAAGACCCTCTGCTACAACGTCCCCGTGCTGGACCGGTTATGCCGGGAGCCCGAGGCGCGCGCCCTCTACCTGTTCCCCACCAAGGCCCTGGCCCAGGACCAGCTGGCCGAGCTCAACCGGCTGTTCGAGGCCATCGGCGAGCCCGCGGCGGAATGGAAGGCGTTCACCTACGACGGCGACACGCCGGCCGACGCCCGCGCCGCCATCCGCCAGGCCGGCCACATCGTCGTGACCAACCCGGACATGCTGCACGCCTCGATCCTGCCGCTGCACACCCGGTGGGTGCGCCTGTTCGAGAACCTGCGCTACGTGGTGATCGACGAGCTTCACACCTACCGCGGCGTGTTCGGCAGCCACGTGGCCAACGTGCTGCGGCGCCTGCGCCGGGTCTGCCGGTTTTACGGCGCCGACCCCCAGTTTCTTGCCGCCTCGGCCACCATCGCCAATCCCGGCGAGCTGGCCGAGCGGCTGATCGGGGCTCCGGTGCATCTGGTGGGCGAGAGCGGGGCGCCGCGGGGCGAGCGTCACCTGGTCATTTACAACCCGCCCGTGGTCAACCCGGCGCTCGGAATTCGGCGGAGCGCTCTCCGCGAGAGCGCGTCCTGGGCCCGGCGCCTGCTGCGCGAGGGTGTCTCGACCATCATCTTCACGCGGAGCCGGCTGTCGGTTGAGCTCTTGCTGACCTACCTCCGAGAATCGGTCGGCGACCGTGTGCGGGGCTACCGCGGCGGCTACCTGCCGAACGAGCGGCGGGCCATCGAGCGCGGGCTGCGCACCGGCGAGATCGGGGGCGTGGTGGCCACCAACGCGTTGGAGCTCGGCATCGACATCGGCAGCCTCGACGCTGCGGTCCTGCATGGCTTTCCGGGCAGCGTGGCCAGCGCCTGGCAGCAGATGGGGCGCGCCGGGCGGCGCGAGGGCTGCTCGCTGGCGGTGATCGTCGCGTCATCCGACCCGTACGACCAGTACCTGGCGGCCCATCCGGAGCATTTCCTCGGCCAGCCGCCGGAGTCGGGGTTCATCAACCCCGACAACGTGTACGTGCTGATGAGCCACGTGAAGTGCGCGGCCTGCGAGCTCACCTTCGAGGATGGCGAAGCGTTCGGCGAGGCGCCCCTGCAGGACGTGCTGGGTTTTCTCGCCGAGGAGCAGGTGCTCCGCCACGTCGACGGGCGCTGGTACTGGATGGCCGACCACTTCCCCGCCGCCGACATCAGCCTGCGCTCCGCTGCCCAGGAGAACGTGGTCATCATCGACCGGAGCCGCGGGGCACGCGTCATCGGCGAGGTCGACCTGGCCAGCGCGCCGCTGGTTGTGCACGACCAGGCCATCTACCTGCACGGCGCCCATGCCTACCAGGTGGAGCGGCTGGATTGGCCAAACCGCAAGGCATTCGTGAAGCCGGTCGATGTCGACTACTACACCGACGCCGAGCTGGCCGTGGACCTGACGGTCTTGGACGTCTTCCGCGCGGAGGCGCCGCGCGCCTGGGGCGAGGTCGCCGTGACGGCCAAGGCCACCATCTTTAAAAAGATCAAGCTCCACACCCAAGAGAACGTGGGCTGGGGCAAAATCCACCTGCCCGAGTCCGAGCTGCACACGACGGCCTACTGGTGCACGTTCCCTGACGATCTGGAGGCGAGCCTGGGCCGGGAGGCGCTGACCGCCGGACTCAGCGGGCTCGCCCACCTGCTCGCGTCGCTGGCGCCCCTTTACCTGCTCTGCGACCGGCGGGACCTGCACGCGACCCCTCAGGTGCGGTCCCCGTTCACGGATCGGCCGACCATCTACCTCTATGATGCGGTTCCCGGCGGGGTGGGCCTGGCGGAGCGACTGTTCGGCTGCCACGGCGACCTGCTGCAGGCGGCTGCTGAGCGCATCGTGGCCTGCGGCTGCGAGGCGGGCTGCCCAGGCTGCGTTGGCGCGGCCGAGGCCGGGTCGGCTGGGGCCAAGGCGGCCTCGCTGGACCTCTTGGCGTCCATCGGCGTGCAGGCGCCGCAGGGGCAGGGCGCCCACGGGTTCCGCGGCTCGCGCGACTCGCGCGACTTCCGCGACTCCCGCGCCTCGCGTGGCTCGGACGACTCCGATGGATGACCTTGTTCGCCGCTGGCGGGCGTTTCAGGCGGGCGAGCGCCGACCCGCCGCCGAGCCCCCCACCAGCCCGTCTCCAGAGCCCACGCGCCGGGTCACCTGGGTTGAGCTGCCCGGCGGGGAGCTTCTGCCGGCCGGCTGGCGGTTCCTGGACCTGGAAACAAGCGCCCTCCGCGGCGGCTTCGCCTTTCTGGGCGGTGTGGCGGCCGCTGACGGCCGCCTGCTGCGGATTGTCCAGTGGGTGATGGGCGACTTGCCAGGCGAGGCGGCGTTCCTGCACTCCCTGGCGGCGGAGCTTGCGGGCGGCGACTGTTTGGTCACCTACAACGGACGCGCCTTCGACTGGCCGCTCCTGCTGGACCGCGCACGTCTGAACGGCGCCGGACCATGGCCCGTGCTCCCCCACCGCGATCTCCTGTACGAGGCGCGTGCGGTGTGGCGGCCACGGCTTGGCGGCGTGGCCCTCTCTGACCTCGAACGAACGCTCCTGGGCCGCGCGCCGCGCCGGGACGATCCTGGCGGCGCCGCGATGCCGGGGCTTTACCGGGCGTATCTGGCGGGCGACGTGGGCGCCCTGGATCTTCTGCTCGGCCACAACGCCGCGGACCTGGCCGCCCTCGGGGCCCTTGCCGTGCGCTGCCGGGCCCTCGACCTCGGCGATTGGCACAAGGAGCAGCCCGAGGACCTGCTGGGCCTGGCGGCGTGGCGCTGGCGCCGCGGGCAGCCCGACGGAGCGGCGGCGGCCCTGTCGGCCTGGCGGGCGGCCGTGCCACGTCCCGGCAGAAGCGATGCCCTGCGGGCCGCCGAGCTTTGCCGCCGGCTTGGCTGGTGGGAGGATGCGGCCCGCCTCTGGGCGCGAGCGGCCGATGGCCCCTTCGGGTCAGTCGACGCGGCGGTCGCGCTGGCCATCCACCTGGAGCGGCGGGCGCGGGACCCGGAGGCGGCCCTGCGGGTCGTGGAGACGGCGCTGGCGAGGCCCTGGCTGCCGGCCCCGCGGCGGGAGAGCCTGCTGCGGCGCCGCGACCGCCTCCGGTGCCGGCTGGCGCGACTGGCCACCCGGGCCGCTCCGGCGTAGGCAGCCGGGCTCCGGGCCCGCGCTGAGACCGAGGGGTCACTGGCAGCAGGGCCCAAGGCACGCACCCACGGTGGTCACACGCCCAGCGCCTCTCCGCAAGCGGCAACCGGCGTCCATCTTCCGCCGGCAGCCGCGCGCTTGCCTGCATACCGGCCCCCACCCGCGTCATACCCCGGCAGCGGGGGGCTGGCCTCCGGTGCGGCGGGCGGCGGTGTGGGTGCTGAGCGCGCTGCTTCTGGTCGCGGGACTGTTGCTGACGGCCCGCGACCTGGGCGCCGCGGCGCGGTTTGACCCCCTGCGGGCCGTCACCACCAGCCGGCGCGAGGTCGCGCTCACGTTTGAGGTCACGCGGGCCGAGACCGCCGTGCCCGCGATCCTGGCAGGCCTCGGCCCGGCCCACGCCACGTTCTTCGTCACCGGCGCCTGGGCCAAGGGCCACGTGCGCGCCCTCCAGCAGATCGTGGCCGAGGGCGACGAGGTCGAGAGCCTCGGCAACCGTCCGGTGGCCCTTGACCGCTATCCCCCCACCGTGGTGCGCGGCGAGCTGGCGGCCGCCGTCTCGGCCCTGACGGTGGCGGGCATCCATCCCCGCTTCCTGCGGCCCGTGGCGGGCCGTTACGACCCCGCGCTCCTGCAGGCCACAGACGCCCAGGACCTGCGGCTGTGCCTCTGGGATGTAGACGGGCTGGACTGGGCGCGGCCGGGTCTGGACGCCGTGGTTCAGCGCGTGCTTGCCGGCGCCAAGCCCGGCGCCATCGTCCGCCTGCAGGCCGATGACAGCATCCCAGACACGGCGGCCGCGATCCCCGCCATCCTGCGCGGCCTGGCCGCCAAGGGCCTGCAGCCTGTGACCCTGGCGCAGCTCATCTCGTGACGGAGTCCACGGACAGCAGCCATGCGTCGACCCTGGCCCAGCTCGTCTCCTGATGGAGCGTGCCGGACCGCCCCTCCGTGGAGAGCAGCCCCGCGTTGACCTCCTACCGGAGCCAGGTCCAGGTACGGCCGCCGTCGCGGGTGCCAAACAGCCCCTCCATGGAGAGCAGCCACGCGTTGGCTGGCGACTGGGCCGATACGCTCAGCGTCCCGTCCAGGGACATGCTCCCTGGCAGTGTGATCGTCCGCCACGTCTTGCCGCCGTCCGCGCTCCGCAGCAGGGTCGTGCGCGTCTGGCCAGCCGAGAAGGCCTGCGTCACAACCCACAGGTCCTGTGGCCCGGACGCCCCAAAGCCGATGGGATCGGCCGAGGTGGGCAGCCCCGGCACGACCGTCCACGTCTGCCCGCCGTCGGCGCTTCGCTGCAGGCTGCCGCCACCCAGCAGCATCAGGTTCCCCGACGACGGTAGCGCAGGCAGCAGCGGCGTGCCGGGCGCCATGGCCAGGTGCCCGCTCTGCGCCCAGGTGTGCCCGCCGTCCGAGCTGGACAGCACCAGCCAGTCGGGCATCGCCCCGATCACCATCACGCCGTGCTGCGCATCGAAGAAGCGCAGGGCGTCCGGCACGGGAACCGACGACTGCGCCATCGCCCCCACCTGCGTCCACGTTGTGCCCCCGTCGGTGGTTCCCATGACTTCCAGCAGCTGCTGGCCGGCCGGCCACGGCTGCTCCAGGGCCCATCCGTGCGTGGCGTCGGTGAAGCTGAGGGCGAGTACGCTGCCGGGGAAGCGGGCGCGGATCGTCCACGTCGCCCCGCCGTCCCCGGTCTGCAGGACCGCGCCCGGGTCGGAGGCCGAACCCGCGCCGTACCCCTGCGCCTGGCTGACGAAGTCCACGGCCGCCGTCGGCCGCAGCGTGAGCGGGTCCTCCGTCCAGGTGCTCCCGCCGTCGGATGTGCGCACCAGGAAGGATTGCGTGGCCGACCCCGCCGGCCGGCCGACGGCCCAGACGCTTGTCGGCGAGAGAGCCGACAGGGCGAGGATGCTCCAGCCCCGGTCGCCGCCCACCCAGGTCCAGGTCTGGCCGCCGTCGTGCGTGACCTCGATGCCGCCCGAAAAGGGTGCCGCCCCGTTGTCCACAGGCAGCCAGCCGGTGCGGGCGTCGGCGAACACGGGCAGGCCGGCGACGGTTCGCCCCGTCTGCAGGCCCTTGCGCAGGAGCGACCAGGTGGCGCCGCCATCCGATGTGGCGTAGAGGCGCCCGCTGAGGTCGGGCGCCTTGAAGTACAGCCAGCCGTCCGACGCCGTCGGGAAGGCGATGCCGGGAAGCGCCGCGCCCGCGGCTTCTGGCGCCACGGCTTCGGCGGACGTGAAGGATGGCGCCCAGGTCGAGCCGCCATCGGCCGTCTGGAGCACGGCGGCGTGGCAGGCGGCGGCGCAGGCCTTGCCGGCGACCCACCCGTGCGTTGGGTCGGCGAAGGCCATGCTGGTGGGCGTGAAGCCATCTGGCATCGTGACGGCGCGCCATTGCGCGCCGCCATCCCGGGTCAGCAGCAATTGCCCGCCAAATAGCGCGTACCCGGACTCCGTATTCAGCATGTGGATGCGCGCGTCTTCCATCGCCACGACGTACTGCATGCCGGGGGCGGCCCCCAGCCACTGCACCGACCAGCTGGCGCCGCCGTCGGGTGTGTGGGCGATCTCCACCTGGGTGCCGCTGAGCAGGAGCGCCCAGCCCTGGTCCGGGCTGGGGAAGTCCAGGTTGAGGAACGGGGCCGCCCCCGCGGGCAGCGCCTCCCAGGTGGCCCCGCCATCCAGGGTGCGGAGGATCTGGGCCCGGCTGCCCTGGTGGGCGGCCAGCCAGCCGACCTGACTGTTGAGGAAGTCCACCGTGTCCAGGCGCAGGGCGCTCGGCGGCTGGCCGTTCAGGGTTGCGGCGACCGGCGCCGTCGGGGTCGGCGAAGCCGTGGCCGCTGGCTTCGGCCGCGCGGGGGCCCCGCAGCCCGCCAGGACCAGCACTGAGAGAACCGCGAGAAGGCGAGAGATCTTCACACCCCATAGACTTCTCGGATCCGGCGCGGGTTCCCCGCTTAGGGCCGGCGACGGAATCACCGCCCCCACTTGTTTACGCTACGAACACCTGTGCCGCCAGCCTCCCGCCCTCTGTTTGCCTGCACCTTGCGGCTCCCGTACCTTGGATACACGCCTGCAGCCCGCCCGTTTCATCTACGACGCCTGCCTGGCGGAGGCCATACGCCGACTGCGCTTGATGCGCCAGGGCCGCGCTTGGCAGGCCGCCCGCTTTCACACAAGGTTGTTTCGCGGCGGGCTCTTACGAACCGAGCCAGCGCACCAGGAACCACCACCAGGGCGCGCGCACGACCGTGCGCGCGGCCACCAGATCCACCTGGGCGAGCACGCGGCCGTCCAGCGTGGCCGTCAGCTGTCCGACCCGCTCCCCCGCCTGCAGCGGCGCCGCGGGGTTCGGGCTGACGCTGGCCGTCACGCTCACGCGGGCCTGGTCAGCCACGGGCACCGGCACCGCCAGGCTCCGGGCGGCGACCAGGCCCACGTAGGGGTTGCGCGCCCCGGACACGCGCACGGTGGCAATGAGCTGGCCGGTCTGGGCGACGGGGACGAAGGCGTAGGCGGCGTACCCATACTCCAACAGCTGGATGGCATCGCCCCAGCGGTTGTCGCTGTGCAGGACCACGGCGATCAGCCGCTGGCCGCCCCGTGCGCCGGACGCGACCAGGCAGTTGCCGGCCGCCCGCGTCGTGCCCGTCTTGACGCCGTCCACCCAGTCGTAGGTGAGGAGCAGGCGGTTGGTGTTGCGCAGGCCGCGCACAAAGCTGGTCTCATCGGGCGATAGGCCCTCCATGGCGCCGGTCGGGCTGCGGACAATCGCCGCGAACGCGGGGTAGGCCATGGCGGCCCGGGCCAGCAGCGCCAGGTCGTAGGCGCTGGCGTAGTGGTCGGGCTGGGTCAGGCCATGCGGGTTCGTGAAGTGGGTGTTCGCCAGGCCAAGCTGTTTGGCGCGGGCGTTCATCAGGTCGGCGAAGGCGGCCGTGCTGCCGGCGATGTGGTCGGCGATGGCCACGGCGGCGTCGTTGGCCGATTTCAGCAGCAGGCCCTTGAGCAGCTCGCTCAGGGCGATGCGCTCGCCGGCGCGGAGGTAGATGCTGCTGCCCTCGACGTTGACGGCGTCGGGCCCAACGGTGACGGGGTCGTCGGGGTTGCCGAGCTCCAGGGCGAGCAGGGCCGTCATCATCTTCGTCGTGCTGGCCGGGGCGCGGGACTGCGTCGCCTGGCGCGACCAGAGGATGGTGCCGGTCGCGGCGTCGATGAGAACGGCGGCGTCGGCCGTGACCTTGGGCTGTGGCACGGAGGCGGCGGGGACGGCCCTTGGCGTCGGTCGTTGGGCCGGCATGGCCGCGGCCAGCGCAGCCGGCGGCACCCAGGCCGCCGCCAGAATCATGGCCAAAATCGCCGCCACGGCACGCATGCGCACCCACCCCGCGCCCCTAGCTATACGCCCGCGGGGTGGCCGCTATGGCGCCGAGCCGAGGACGAAGGCCAGGTTGACGGGGTTGAGGTCGGCGGAGGCGGGAATGGGCTGGCCTCCGACGGTGAAGGCGATCCCGGGCGGGTAGCCCACCCGCATGGCCACCTCGTGCCGGGCCGTCCAGGTCATGGACTGGCCCGGCGCCAGGGTGATGTCGGCGTAGGTGGCGCTGCCGTCCAGCCAGACCCGCAGCCAGCAGTCGGCCGTGGCCTGCGCCACCACGCTCAGGCTGGCCGAGCCGGTCAGGGTGTAGGTCGTCACCGGGTTGCCGGAGGCGTCTGTGCCGGTCGAGGCGGCGAGGCGGGGCGAGCCGGCCCCTGGTGGCGCCGTGGCTGTGGCGGTCGCGGTGGGCGGGCTGGCGCTCGCGGTGCCGGTGGCGGCCGGCTGCGCAGCCGGTGTGCCGGTCGCCACGGCCGGAGCTGTTGCGCCGACGGCCGCCGTGGGCTGGGGCACCCGGCTTCCCGCCTGCCATGCGTAAATGGCGGCCGCGATCGCGACCAGCGCCAGCAGCCAGAGGGCGACCAACGTTCCGCGGCGCCTGCCGGGCACCCGTGCCGGCGGTTCGGGCAGCGGGCGGGGGCCTGCCTCTGGCTGGCGGGCAACGCTGGGTGAGCCTGCCGGCTCGGGCGGCCCCTCGGCGGCCTGGGCGGCCTCGGCGGCATCCTCTGAAGCGGCCGAGGCGGCCCGGCCCCACGCGGCTGCCAGGGCCGGCCCGTCCAGCTCCAGAAAGTTGGCGTAGCTGCGGACAAAGCCGCGGGCGTAGACGGGGCCGGGCAGGTCGCCTGGGCGCTCGGCCTCGATGGCCTGGAGGTAGCGGAGGCGAACCTTCGTGGCCGCCTGCACGTCCTCCAGGCTGTAGCCCAGGGCCTCGCGGCGGCGGCGCAGGGCTCGGCCGACCTCCATGGCGTCCGCCCCCTTTCCCCCAGGACGCTCGCCTTACGGGCGAATTCGGTTCAGAAGGCGCGGGAACGGGATGCTCTCGCGCACATGCTCCAGGCCGCAGACCCAGGCCAGCAGCCGCTCGAGGCCGAGCCCGAAGCCGGCGTGGGGAACCGTGCCATACCGGCGCAGGTCCATGTACCACGAGAACACATCGCCGCTCAGCCCATGCTCGCGCAGCCGCTCGGCCAAGAGGTCCGGGTCTGCGATGCGCTCGGAGCCACCGACGATTTCACCGTAACCCTCCGAGGCCAGCAGGTCGGCGGCCAGGACCACCTCCGGCCGGTCGGGGGCGGGCTGCATGTAGAACGCCTTGATCTTGGCCGGGTATCGCTCGACGAAGACCGGCCGGTCGAACGACTCCGCCAGGGCGGATTCGTGGGGGGCGCCAAAGTCCTCGCCCCACTCCAGGGCAAGACCCTTGCTGGCCAGGATGCGCAGGGCCTCGTCGTAGGTGATGCGCGGGAACGGCGGCGCCACCCGGCTGAGGTGGGTGACATCCCGCTCCAGAAGCTGGAGCTCGGTGGACCGGCGGTCGAGCACCCGCTGGACGGCGTGCGCGATCAACGACTCCTGCACGGCCATGTTTTCAGCATGGCCCGCCCAGGCCATCTCCGGCTCCAACATCCAGAACTCGATCAGGTGGCGGCGGGTCTTGGACTTCTCCGCCCGGAAGGTCGGGCCGAAGCAGTAGACTTTCCCCAGGGCCATGGCGGCGGCCTCCATGTAGAGCTGGCCGCTCTGGGTCAGGTAGGCCGATTCGCCGAAGTAGTCCACGTCAAAGAGCGTGGTGGTGCCCTCCGCCGCGTTCGGGGTCAGGATGGGCGCGTCCACACGGACGAAGCCGTGCTGATCCAGCCACTCCATCAGGGCGGCCTCCAGCTCGGCGCGGATGCGGAGGATGGCCGCCTGGCGCGGGGACCGGAGCCAGAGGTGGCGGTGGTCGAGCAGGAACTCAACGCCGTGCTCCTTGGGCGTGATCGGGTAATCGACGGCGTCCTGCAACGGCAGCACGGACTGGGCCAGCAGCTCGTAGCCGCCTGGCGCCCGCGCGTCGGCGCGGACCTGGCCGCGCACCCGCAGGCTGCTCTCCTGCCCGAGCGCGGTGATCACCCGGTAGGCTTCGGGGGTCACCTGCTCCGCGGCGAGCACGGCCTGGCAGACGCCGGTGCCGTCGCGGATTTGCAGGAACGCGATCCGGCCGCTGCTGCGCAGGCCGCGCAGCCAGCCGGCCACCTCGACCTCTTCGCCCACGTGCCGCCCGATTGCGGCGATCGGCGTTGCCTCCACCTGCTCACCCCCGCCGCCGGCCATCAGTGCCCCGATCCGGATAGCTGCGACAGCTGAGTGCCGAGCTGCTGCAGGTCCTGGCCAAAGGCCGCGAAGTTGCCCTGCTTCAGGTCGTTCATGGCCTGCTGGTACGTCGCATTGGCCTGCTGGGCCAGGCTGGCCGATGCGGTGGACGTGGCCGTTGCTGTGGTCGTCGCGACCGCCGACGGAGATGCCGTCGCCGACGCGGTCGCCGTGGCGGTCGTGCCGGGGGAGGTCCCGGGCGACGTCTGGGCGGTGCTCGCCCCTGCCCCGAAGACGCTATTCAGGGACTGCTCCAGGGTCGGCTGAAACCCGATCTGGCTGCCGTAGGCCACGATCACCCGGCGCAGCTCGGGCAGCTGGGCCCCGGTGGCCGTCTGGTAGATGGGCTCCACGTACAGGAGGCCGTTCTGGATGGGCACGACGACCAGCCGCCCACGCTCCACGTGCGAGCCCTGCTGGCTCCACAGGGTGAGGCTCTGGGCGATCTCGGGATCCTGGTTGATGGTTGCGTCCACCTGGAGCGGTCCGAAGGTCAGGGCCCCCTTCGGGAATTCATAGGCGATCAGGTCGCCGTAGTGTGGGGCGTCGCTTCGCGCGACGACCCAGGCCACCATGTTGTCCTTGCCGTACGGGGTGAACGGTTCCATCTCCAGAAACTCCGGGCTGGTCTGGCCGGGCAGCTGGACGATGACGTAGTACGGCGTGAAGGGCTGCTGTCCCGAGCCCACGATTTCCGACGCCTGCGTCCACAGGTCCTCGCGGTTGTAGAAGACGGTGGGGTCCGTCATGTGGTACTTGGCGTACATGGTGGTCTGCACGTTGAAGATGTCCTGCGGGTAGCGGATGTGCTGCTGCAGACCGGCGGGCATGGCCGACAGGGGCTTGAACAGGCCGGGGAAGATCTTCTCGTACGTTTGAATTATGGGGTCGCTCGGATCGGCCACGTAAAAGGTGGCCTGGCCCGTGTAGGCATCGACCACGACCTTGACCGAGTTGCGGATGTAGTTGAAGGATTGCCCGGCCATGGGCTCCGCGTAGGGGAAGTAGTCCGACTCCGTATAGGCGTCGAGGATCCACTGCAGCCCGCCGTTGGCGATCACCAGGTACGGGCCGCTGCTGTCATAGTGCAGAAAGGGCGCGATCTGCTGGACCCGGTTGACGACGTCGCGGTTGATCAGGGCCTTGGTCTGCGGGGTCAGGCTGGTGGTGAACAGGATGTTGTAGTTGCCCTCATCCAGGGCGAAGGCGGCCCGGTTGACCAGCGAGCCCATGGAGATGCCGCCCACGGGCGCGTCGTATGAGCTGTACGCGTTGTCCTGGCCCACTGGGTAGTCGAACTCCTGGGTGTTGGTGTCGACCAAGGCGTAGGGCGTGTCCTGGTCGCCGAAATAGACCTGCGGCCGCGTGAGTTGGATGCCCACCGGCGAGGTCGGCGGGAAGTCCGACAGCCAGTACTGGGGCAGCCCGTCGG
>DATLTP010000183.1:0-2787 GCA_035533535.1 Bacillota bacterium
CTGGACGAGATCGTGCGCGACCTCACGCGCAAGGGCAAGGACTTCGCGGCCCTCCACTACCCCGATGAGAGCCACATGTTCACCAAGCGGGTCACATGGGAGGACGCCTTCCGGCGCATGCTGGCCGCGTTCGACCGCTACCTGCGCTGCGCGCCCGGGGAGCGGCCGCCGGCCATGATCTGATGCCTCGCCGTGATCCCGACTCGAAGCGATGTCTGGGTTTTGGTCGCGCGCACGCGCGCTCCGTCCGGCTGGCAGCCGCATCGCCTTACCCGGCAACGTGGATCTGACGGGGGCGGCGGTCGGTCATCGGTTTCATCCCCCAGGGAGCGTGTTGGGGGGCAACGTCCCCCCACACGGCGTCCCAATCGCCCGTGCTAAGCTCCATCCATGCTCTATCTACTCGCGTCGCTCGTGGGCATCCTCTTCGGCGGCGCCGTCGAGCACGTGGGCAGCCTCGCGTTCGGGCCGTGGGGCTGGACCACGAGTCAGCTGTCGGCACCGTGGCTGCTTCTCCCGTTTGCCTTCGGAACCACTGAGCGGCGTGCCCCTAACGCTGCGGCGTTGGGCATGATCGTCTCGCTCTTTGGGCTTACCGGTTACGTGCTTATGCTGAGTGTGGCCGCGGGCGGTGCGCATGGGCCAACTGCGCTGGTCGTGCTCCACGAAGCGGGCACCCAGGCTCGGTGGCTTCTGGCCGGAGCTGTAACCGGACCCCTCTACGGGGTGCTCGGCCAGCGTTGGCGTGTGTCCCATTGGTGGCCAAGCGCGCTGCTTGCGGCCGGAGCCCTGACGTTTGAGCCCCTCACGCTGGCGGTGGTTGGCCGCACGTTTGGTCCCGTCGGGGTTTATTTCATCGAGACGGCCGCCGGCCTCGCCCTGGCTGCCTTCTTTGTCCTAACCGGAAGGCGACAGGGTCCAGCCACGCCGTAGCCGGCCCGCCCTACGCCGGCACGCAGCAGGGGCAGGTGCAGCCCGGCTCGCAGCCGCATCCGCAGCCACAGGCCTCGCCCCGGCCGGCGGCCAGGGCCTCGCGCCCCTCACGGAGGAGGAAGTAGACGAGGCCAAGGGCCGCCACCGGGTCTGCCCACCACCAGCCGAACGCGGCCCGCAGCAGCAGGCCGCCCAGGGCCGTGCCCGCCATGTAGACGCAGGCCAGCCCGCACGCCGCGTCCGCCCGCAGCGCGGCGCTGCCGATGGCGGCCGCCAGCCGCCGCTTTTTGGCGATGATCCAAGGCATGATGGCGACCGACGCCGCCGCGACGGCCAGGCCGAGGAGGCTGCTATCCGGGCGCGCGCCCGCCATGAGGTCGCGGGCCGAGGTGGCCACGACCCAAACGGCCAGCGCCAGCAGCAACACGCCGACGGCCGTGCCGGCCCGCCGCTCCAGGCGCTCGGCGGAGGCGCCCCCCTGCTCGGCGCGGAGCCGCCGCAGCAGCACGAACGCTGACACCAGCTCGATCAGGCTGTCGGCCCCGAAGGCCAGCAGCACGACGCTGCCCGCCATCAGTGCCGCAGCCAGCGCCAGGGCCCCCTCGACCGACATCCAGGCGATGGACCAGCGCTCGATCCCGACCCCCGCCCGCAGGTCAGCCGCTCTTACGCGCACGTGCTGCCGCCTCCGTCCCAAGGGCCGCGGCCACCCACGGGTCGGCCAGCCGGTAAACGGCCATGCGCCCCTGCTTGCGAAATCGCACCAGGCCATGGGCGCGCAGGACGCGCAGGTGTTGCGAGGCGCATGTTTGCGTGACATCGGCGAGTGCCGCGATATCGCACACGCAGAGCTCGGACATGGCAAGGGCCATGAGCATTTTCAGCCGCGTGGGGTCGCCCAGCGCGCGAAAGCGCTCGGCCTCGGCCTGGAGTGAGTCCGCGTCCGGCAGCCGCCCCCGCAGGCGCGCGACCTGCTCGCCATGGACGAGGACCGCGTCGCAGGCGTCGTCGTCGACCCGCATCGGTGTCGTCTTCATGGTCAAGATATATGCATACATGTGCAGGTACTTGCAAGAGCAATGGCCGTCTTAGCTGTCCGGGGCTCGGGGCGGGCATCCTGAGCCCATGCGCCGCTGGCTGCTGCAGGGCCAGGCCGTCAAGACCGCCGTGGCCGCCACCCTGGCCTGGGCCGTGGGCACCCTCGTCCCCGGCGTCACGCGCCCGTACTTTGCGCCGCTGGCCGCCATCCTGACGGTGCAGGTCAGCGTGGCCGCCTCGCTCAAGCGGGCCGTCCAGCGCACCCTCGGCGTGGTGGTCGGCGTGCTGCTCGCCCTGCTGCTTTCCCACCTGGTCGGCCTGACGGCGTGGGGCGTCGGAGTGCTTGTCCTCGTCTCGCTGACGGTTGGCGCCTGGCT
This sequence comes from Bacillota bacterium, assembly GCA_035533535.1. GTDB lineage: Bacteria > Bacillota > Sulfobacillia > RBS10-35 > JAJYVM01 > JAJYVM01. Next base: position 2,349 of record DATLTP010000183.1, read on the forward strand.
GCGCCTCGGCCCGACCGGCGCGCCCCAGGTGGCCGTGAGCGCGCTGCTGGTGCTGATCGTCGGTGCCCTGTCCGGCCCCGCTTACGCCTGGCAGCGCGCCGTCGAGACAGCGATCGGCGCGGCGGTGGGCGTGGCCGTTGGCGCCCTGCTGGTCCCGCCGAGCGATGTGCCGGCGGCGCGGAAGTCCCTGCAGGCCCTGGCGACGGACCTGGCCGAGTGCCTGGACCGGATGGCCGGCGGCGGCGAGGGCCTGGCCGAGGCCCGCCACCTGACGCGGCAGGCGGAGGCGGCGCGAGCGGCGATCGGACGCGCCGAGGAGAGCCTGCTGTACAACGTGTGGGCCGGCCGGCAGCGCGCCGAGCTCGATCAGTTTCGCTCCGCGTTCGCGGCGCTGGAGCACACCGCCATCCAGGTGCGCGGCATCGCCAGGGCGCTGCAC
>DATLTP010000184.1:0-17959 GCA_035533535.1 Bacillota bacterium
CTACGGGCGGGCATGGGGCGCGCTCAGCGCGCCCCCAATAGACCCATCCGCGCCTTGACCTCGGCCAGCGTGGGCGCCGCCTGCGCACCGGCACGCTCCGCGCCCTGCGCCAGCACGCCGTCGGTATACGCCGGGTCGGCCACCAGCTCCGCGTACCGCTTCTGGATCGGCTCCAGGCCAGCCACGATGGCTTCCGCCAGCTCGCGCTTGAACCGCGCGTATCCCTCGCTGCCGTAGCGCGCCTCCAGCGACGGGATCGGCTCATCCGAGAACAGCGAGTAGATCTCCAGCAGGTTGCTCACAGCCGGCTTCTTCTCCCAGTCCAGGCGCACGTCGCGGCCGCTGTCCGTGACGGCGCGCTTGCACTTGTCGCGGACCACGTCGGGCGGGTCCAGCAGGCTGATGTAGTGCGAGGGGTTGGGCTCGCTCTTGCTCATCTTGCGCGTCGGGTCGTCCAGGCCCATGATGCGCGCGCCCACGCCCGCGATCATCGGCTCCGGGATGGGGAACAGCTCGCCGAACCTGGCGTTGAAGCGCTGGGCCAGGTCGCGGCACAGCTCCAGGTGCTGGCGCTGGTCGTCGCCGACCGGGACGTGGCTGGCCTTATACAGCAGGATGTCGGCGGCCATCAGCACCGGGTAGGCGAACAGCCCGAACTCGGCCACGTCCTCCTGGCCGCCGTGGGATTTGTCCTTGAACTGCGTCATGCGGCGCAGCTCGCCGACCTTGGCCAGGCAACCGAGCAGCCAGGCCAGCTGCGGGTGCTCGGCGACATGCGACTGCGCGAAGAGCACGGAGCGCTCCGGCCTGAGGCCGCAGGCCATGTACAGGTTGGCCACGGTGCGCGTGTCGCGGCGCAGCGCCTCGGGGTCGCGCGGCACCGTGAGCGCGTGCAGGTCGACGATGCAAAACAGGCACTCCGCCGTCTCCTGCAGACGCACGAAGTGGCGGATCGCGCCGAGATAATTGCCGATTGTCAGGATCCCGGAGGGCTGGACTCCCGAGAACACCTTCATCTGGATGCACGCACCTGCCGCTTCTAGCCTTCCCAACGATCCCAGCCATTTCTACGCATGTGGGGGCCGGGCCTGCAAAGCGTACATGGCGGGGGTGGGGGCGCGTGGCGGATGTGCGCCGGCTGGCGGCGTGGCGGGCGGCGGCGCCGGCGGTTCTGGTTGTTGCGGGGGCGCTGATGGCCGGCGGCTGCGGCTCGACCAGCGCGCCGCCGTCCCAGGCCGAGATCCGGAGCCTGATCCGGCAGGAGCTGCGGGCGGAGCCGGCGCCAGGCGCCGCGACCGGCGGCTCCACGGGTTCGAGCGGCAGCAGCGGTGGCAGCAGCGGCAGCAGCAGCGGCGGGTCCAGTTCGGGCGGGTCTTCAGGCGGGTCTTCAGGCGGGTCTTCAGGCGGGTCCTCGGGCGGGTCGAGCTCCGGCGGGTCGTCGGGCGGCGGCGGCGGGTCGAGCACGGCGCCGGATCCGGCGCTGACGGCCGCCCTGCAGACGGCCGCCGGCCAGCAGGCCCTGAACCACGCGGTGCAGCAGGCGCTGATGTCGCCGCAGGTGAGCAAGGCGCTGCAGGAACAGGTGCAGTCGGCCCTGATGCAGATCGTGACCAAGGGCGGAGGCTCATCCAGCGGCGGCTCTTCGGGCGGCGGGTCCTCCGGCGGTGGCTCCTCGGGCGGAAGCAGCGGCGGCGGCAGCAGCGGCGGCAGCGGCGGGTAGGGCGGCGGCGACGGGCCGCGCTTCCACTTCCGGGGCGCCTGAGCGCGATGCCCGGGCGCCCCTGCCGCTTCGCCGGTCCGGGGGCCGGCCCAGGGCCCGGCCCCTGGGCGGCCTCGGCCACAGATCGCCGCCAGCCGTCCGCCGCGGACCACCGGGGGTTGGCGTCCATGGCGGAACGGGCCCGCGGGCGCCCCAACGTCCTGAAGGGCTTGGCGCTGCTGGCGATGGACCCGCCGAGCGGGCGGCTCGGCCCAAGCCCGCTGGACCCGGCGGCCCGGCTGGCCTGCGATTCCGGGCCGGGTCCCGCCCGCAACCGGCGACGTGTATACTCATCCGCGTGGAACCCCATGGGACCGACCTCGACCTGCTCGCCGACCTCAATGAGGAACAAGTGGCCGCCGTCACGGCGCCGCCCGGGCCCCTGCTGGTGCTCGCTGGCGCCGGCTCAGGCAAGACCCGCGTCCTCACGCGCCGCCTCGCCTACCTGATCGGCCTGGGGGCCCCGGCCCACCGGCTCCTGGCCATCACCTTCACCAACAAGGCGGCCCGCGAGATGGGCGAGCGCGTCACCGCCATGCTGGGCCCGGAGGCCGCCGGGATGTGGCTCCACACGTTCCACGCGGCCTGCGTGCGCATCCTGCGCCGCGAGATCACCGACCTCGGCTATGGATCTTCCTTCACCATCCTGGATTCGGACGACCAGCGCACCCTGGTGCGGGAGTGCATCCGCTCCAGGGGCCTGGACGAAAAGGTCTTCCCGCCGGCGGCCGTGCTCAGCCGCATCTCCAAGTGTAAGAACGACATGGCCGGCCCCGACCACATGCTGGCGGGCGCCCGCGATCCCTGGGCCCGGGAAGCCGCCCGCCTCTTCGCCATGTACGCCGAGCGCTGCAAGTCCAGCAACGCCCTGGACTTCGACGACCTGATCCTGCTCACGATCCAGCTGTTGGAGGGGCCGTACGAGGCCGCCGTCCGCTACCCCGAGCTCTTCCTGCATGTCCTGGTGGACGAGTACCAGGACACCAACGCGGCCCAGCACCGGCTGATCCGCCTGCTGACCGCCAGGCACGGCAGCCTGTTCTGCGTCGGCGACGTCGACCAGGGCATCTACGGCTGGCGCGGCGCCGACATCGCCAACATCCTGCGCTTCGACGAGGAGTGGCCGGGGGCGCGCGTCCTGCGCCTGGAGCGCAACTACCGCTCGACCCAGTCGATCCTGGATGCGGCCGGGTCCGTGATCTCGCACAACGAGCAGAAGTGGCCGAAGCGCCTGTGGACCGACCGCGGCCGCGGTGAGCCCGTCACGCTCTACCGCGCCTGGGACGAGCGCGACGAAGCCGGATTCGTGGCCCGTGAGATCGTCCAGCTGCACGACCGCGAGGGGCTGCCCTACGACGGGTGCGCCGTGCTGTACCGCACCCATGCCCAGTCGCGCGCCTTCGAGGAAGCCCTGATCGCCCGCTCCATCCCCTACCGGATCGTGGGCGGCCTGCGCTTTTACGAGCGCAAGGAGATCAAGGACGTCACCGCCTACCTGCGCCTGCTGGCGAACCCGGGCGACGTCATGGCCCTGCAACGGGCGGTCGGGGTTCCGAAGCGCGGCATTGGGCCCGCCACGCTGGAGCGGGTGCGGGCGCGCATCACGCAGGATGGCCTGGTGGCGACCGACGCCCTGCGGGCCGAGGGCCGCGCCGGCGCCACCCAGCTGGCGGACGTGCTCGAGGAGCTGCGGGCCTTTGCCCATGACCACTCGGTGATGGACATTGTCGCGGAGACCATGGCCCGCTCCGGCATCGAGGGCGAGCTGAAGGCCGAGGCGCCGTCCAACCTGGAGGCACGCACGCGCCTGGAGAACCTGGGTGAGCTGCTCACGGTGGCGAGCGCCTGGCCCCTGCGGGGCCCGGACGGCCTCACCGACTTCCTCGGCAGCGTCGCTCTGCTGACCGACCAGGACGGCAATCAGGGCGGCGGCGTGCCCAGCGTCACCCTGATGACCCTGCATGGCGCCAAGGGCCTGGAGTTCCCCGCGGTGTTCCTCGCCGGGCTGGAGGAGGGCATCTTCCCCCATTCGCGCTCGCTCGAGGCGCCGTCCGCCCTGGAGGAGGAGCGGCGGCTCTGCTACGTGGGCATGACGCGGGCGCGCCACCGCCTGTACCTGACGTGCGCCCGCGAGCGCACGCTGTATGGCCGCCCGTCCGCGAACCCCGAGTCCCGCTTTCTGCGCGAGATCGGCACGGAGAATATCGAGGAGCGGCGCGGCGCCCTGCCGTCGCGCCTGGACACGCGCTGGGCGCCCGTGGCCGCGGCGGCTGCCCCGAGCCCGAGCATGCCAGCGGGCGACTTCGATTTTCGCCCCGGCGACCGCGTCCGCCACCCGCGCTGGGGCGAGGGGCAGGTGCTGGCCGCTCAGGGCCGCGGCGCCCAGGCCGAGGTGACGGTCGACTTCCCCGACGCCGGCAAGCGCACCCTGATTGCGATGTACGCCAACCTGAAGAAGCTCGCCTGACGGGAGGGCCGCGGCATGGCGGAGCACGACCGGATCGAGGCCCTGAAGCGCGAGATCCGCCACCACGACTACCTCTACCACGTGCTGGACACGCCAGCGATCACCGACGAGGCCTACGACGCCCTGATGCGGGAGCTGCGGGCGCTGGAGGCCGCGCACCCCGAGCTGGTGAGCCCGGATTCCCCCACGCAGCGCGTGACATCAGACGCCCCCACCGGCCAGTTCGCCCCGGTTCGCCACCCGGTGGCGCTGCTCTCGCTGGATAACGCGTTCGCACCGGATGAATTGCGTGAGTTCGACGCGCGCATTGCGCGCGTCACAACAAACGCGCCTCGGGCCTACGTCGTGGAGTATAAGATCGACGGCCTGTCGGTCGCAGTCACCTATGACGACGGCGTGCTGGTGCGCGGCGCCACGCGCGGGGACGGCGTCACCGGCGAAGACGTGACGCCGAATTTGCGGACTCTCCGTTCCATCCCGCTGCGGCTGCGTGAGCCCATTCCCGGCCGCTTCACCGTGCGCGGCGAAGTGTATATGCCGTTTTCAGAGTTCAACCGGCTGAACGCCGCCCGAGAGGCTGAGGGCCTGACGGTGTTCGCGAATCCGCGCAACGCAGCCGCCGGTGGGGTGCGGCAGGTGGATCCGAGGGGCACCGCCGAGCGGGGCCTGTTCGCCTTCTTCTACGACATTCTGGAGGCGTCGTCGCATCCGCCGTCCCAGTGGGTGCTGCTGGCCACGCTGCGGGAGCTGGGCCTGCCGGTGGAGCCCCACGCGGAGCCGTTTGACGACATGGAGGCTGTGATCGAAACCCTGCCCGCCCGGCGCGAGCAGCGCGAGCGCCTGCCCTTCGCCACCGACGGCCTCGTCGTCAAACTGGATGATATGGCCCAGCACCGGGTTCTCGGCGCCACGTCCAAGGCCCCGCGCTGGGCCATCGCGTTCAAGTTCCCGGCGGCCAAGGGCCGCACCCGCGTGCGGCGGATCTGGACCTCCGTGGGCCGGACGGGCGTGCTGACCCCGATGGCGGACGTGGAGCCCATCCAGGTGGGCGGCGTCACCATCAGCAACGTCAGCCTGCACAACGAAGATTACGTCAAAGAGAAGGATGTGCGGGCCGGGGACCACGTCTGGATTCAGCGGGCGGGGGAAGTGATTCCTGAGCTCGTGGAAGTCGACCTCGCGGCACGTGAGGGCGACGAGGTCCCATTTTTCATGCCCACCCGGTGTCCTGTCTGCGGCTCGGAGGTCATCCGCCTCGAGGGCGAGGCCGCGCACCGCTGCCAGAATCCTGCCTGTCCCGCCCAGGTCCAGGGTTTCATTCAGCACTTTGCGTCGCGGTCGGCGATGGATATCGCCGGACTGGGCCCCAAGCTGGTGGTCAAGCTCCTGGCGGCCGGACTGATCCGCGATCCCGCCGACATCTATTCCCTCACCATGGAGTCGCTGACCGGCATTGAGCGTATGGCCGAAAAGTCTGCGAGGAACCTCCTTGCGCAGATCGAGGCGAGCAAGAAGCGGCCCCTGGCGGCGCTGGTGCTGGCGCTGGGGATTCGCTTCGTTGGCGAGCGGGTCGCCGAGGTCCTGGCCGAGCACTGTGGTTCGCTTGACGCCATCATGGCGGCAACGGAAGAGGACCTGCGCGACGTGCCAGAAATCGGCGAAAAAATCGCGCAAGCGGTCTATGAGTTCTTCCAGCGGGACGGAGTCAAAGATCTTGTGGCCAAGTTGCGGGCCGCCGGCGTCGACTTCGGTCATGCAACTCCGCGCGCCGCTGATGGTCCGCTGTCCGGCCAGATCTTTGTCCTCACCGGCACTCTGTCGTCCATGCCACGTTCCGAGGCCGAGCGCCGGCTCAAGGCCCTGGGTGCACGTGTGGCCAGCAGCGTATCCGCCAACACGACACTGGTGATCGCGGGCGAACGGGCCGGCAGTAAGCTCCTTGCGGCCGAACGCCTGGGCGTCCGCGTGGCTGGCGAAGCCGCGCTGTTGGAACTTCTTGCAGACCCGCGGCCGCATGCAGGAGGCGCGCAGGCGCCCAGCGAAACTGGAGACTAGTACCTTCGCCCCGAGCCGCGCAGGAACCCAAGGTCCTGGTCGCGAATAAGCGGCGAACAGCGCAGGCCCGGAGAAGGGAACCTGCGCGCCGGGGAGGGCGTCGGTGTGGCCGAACCACTGCTCGCGGTCGAGGACCTCAAGACCTATTTCTATACCGAGGAAGGCGTCGTGCCGGCCGTCGACGGCGTGAGCTTCACCGTCGGCAAGGGCGAGACGCTGGGCATCGTCGGCGAAAGCGGATGCGGCAAGAGCGTCACGGCCCTATCCGTCATGCGCCTGATCCCGAACCCGCCCGGCAAGATCATCTCTGGCCAGATCATCTTCGAGGGGGAGGACCTCCTCAAGAAGTCCGAGCCAGCGATGCGCCGCATCCGCGGCAACGACATCTCGATGATCTTCCAGGAGCCCATGACCTCCCTCAACCCCGTCTACACCGTCGGCGACCAGGTCGCTGAGGCGATCAAGCTGCACCAGGGCCTCGACAAGCGCCGCGCCTTCGAGCGGGCCGTCGACATGCTGCGCGCTGTCGGCATCCCGTCGCCCGAGAAGCGCGCCCGCGACTATCCCCACCAGATGTCGGGCGGTATGCGCCAGCGCGTGATGATCGCCATGGCGCTGTCCTGCAACCCGAAGCTGCTGGTGGCCGATGAGCCGACCACGGCCCTGGACGTGACCATTCAGGCCCAGATCCTCGACCTGATGCGCAAGCTCAAGTCGGAGACCGGGGCCGCCATCATGCTGATCACCCACGACCTGGGCGTCATCGCCGACATGGCCGAGCGCGTCATCGTCATGTACGCCGGCCGCGTGGTCGAGATGTCGGACGTGGTCTCGCTCTTCCAAAAGCCGCTGCACCCGTACACGGAGGGCCTGCTGCATTCCATCCCGCGCCTGGACGGCGACCCGAAGGCCCGCCTGCACGTCATCCCCGGCACGGTGCCCAACCCGGCGCATCTGCCCAAGGGCTGCCGCTTCGCCAGCCGCTGCCCGTACGCACAGGATGCCTGCCGCGTCCAGGACCCGCCGTTGGAGGAGACGGACGACGGCCGCTTCGTGGCCTGCATCCGCTGGCGCGAGATCAACACCCAGGGGGTGGCCTAGGTGGCAACGGCCACAGCGCCCGGCATGCGGGCCCAGAAGGTCGATAGCGACCAGCCGCTGGTCGACATCCAGAACCTCGTCAAGTGGTTCCCGGTGACGGGTGGCCTGCTCGGGCGCACGGTCGCGCAGGTCAAGGCCGTTGACGATATCAGCTTCAAGATCCAGGCCGGCGAAACGTTCGGGCTGGTGGGCGAGAGCGGCTCGGGCAAGACGACCCTCGGCCGCACGATCCTGCGCCTGATGCCGCCGACCTCCGGCAAGGTGCTGTTCGAGGGTCGCGACGTGTTCACCCTCAACCCGACGGAGCTGCGGGCCCTGCGCCGGCATATGCAGATCGTCTTCCAGGACCCCTACGCCTCGCTGAACCCCCGCATGACGATCGGCGAGATCGTCGGCGAGCCGCTGGACATCCACGGGGTGGCGCGCGGCAAGGCCAAGACCGAGCGGGTCAAGGAGCTGCTGGAGACCGTCGGCCTCGGCCCGCACCATATGCGCCGCTATCCGCACGAGTTCTCCGGCGGCCAGCGGCAGCGCATCGGCATCGCCCGTGCCCTGGCCCTGAACCCGAAGCTCATCGTCTGCGATGAGCCGGTGTCGGCCCTGGACGTGTCGATCCAGTCGCAGGTGCTGAACCTGCTGCACGACCTCCAGGAGCGCTTCGGCCTGACGTACCTGTTCATTGCCCACAACCTGTCGGTCGTGAAGCACGTCTCCGACCGGGTCGGCGTCATGTACCTCGGCAAGATGTGCGAGATCTCGCCCAGCGAGGCGCTGTTCGAGGAGCCGCTGCACCCGTACACCGAGGCGCTGATGTCCGCCATCCCCCTGCCGAACCCCGTGGCCCAGCGCGAGCGGCAGCGGATCGTGCTTGAGGGCGACGTGCCGAGCCCCATCAATCCGCCCACGGGCTGCCGCTTCCACACGCGCTGCCCGTACGCGTTCCAGGCGTGCACGGATATCGAGCCGCAGATGCGCGAGGTGCGGCCGAACCACTTGGTGGCCTGCCACCTGCACGACCCGGCGATCGCCCCGCCCGGCGTACGTAAGCCAGGCAAAGTTTAAGCAAGGCGGCGGAGCAGGGTCGTTTGGTAGGGGGGCGGCAATGCCGCCCCCCTTCGCTGTGGCAGAATGTTGGGGTAGGGGGGTGGCGCGGAGATGGCGATCAGCGCCGCGGAGGTGCGGCATGTGGCTGCGCTCTGCCGGCTGGCGGTCCCGACCGAGCAGGAGGGGGCCCTGGCCGCGGATCTCGGCCGGATCCTGGAGCACGTTCAGCGGCTGCAGGCCTGCGACGTGGCGGGCGTGCCGCCAACCTCGCACGTCGGCGAGCTGGGGGATACCCTCCGCGAGGATGAGGTGCGGCCAAGCCTGGCCCAGGATGCGGCCGTGGCCAACTCGGCGGCCGCGCGGGCAGGCCTGTTCCTGGTGCCGCGCGTCGTCGACGACGAGGCGGCGCAGGGATGAGCCAGGGCGAGATCTGGACCCTATCCCTGCAGGCGCTGCGCCGGCTGCTGGCCGCGGGCGGCACCAGTTCCGCCGAGGTCTGCGCAGCCTTCTGGGACCGGGCGGCCGAGCTGGACCGCCACCTCCACGCCTTCTTGGACCTGCGGCCGCGGACGGCTGTCCTGGCGGACGCGGAGGCCATCGACCGGCAGCGCGCCGCGGGCTCCGCGCTCGGTCCCCTGGCGGGCTTGCCCGTGGCCCTGAAGGACAACCTGAGCACGGCAGGCTGGGAGACGACCTGCGGCTCCCGCATCCTGCGCGGATACCGCCCGCCGTACGACGCGACCGTCGTATCGCGCCTGAAGGCGGCCGGCATGGTCGTCCTCGGCAAGACCAACCTCGACGAGTTCGCCATGGGGTCCTCGACGGAGCATTCCGCGTTCGGGCCGACGCGCAACCCCTGGGATCTGGGCCGGGTGCCGGGCGGCAGCAGCGGCGGCTCGGCCGCGGCGGTGGCCGCGGGCATGGCGCCGGCCTCGCTTGGCTCCGACACCGGCGGCAGCATCCGCCAGCCGGCGGCCCTGTGCGGGGTCGTGGGCCTCAAGCCCACGTACGGGCGCGTCTCGCGCTATGGGCTCGTTGCCTTCGCCTCGTCCCTGGACCAGGTGGGGCCATTCGGCCGCGAGGTCGCCGACGTCGCCATGATGCTGGGCGCCATCGCGGGGCCCGACCCGCACGACGCCACCAGCGCGCGCGTGGCCGTGCCGGACTACAGCGAGGCGCTGGTGCCCGACCTCTCGGGGCTGCGGATCGGGGCGCCGCGCGAGCTGTTCGGCGAGGGCGTCGACGAGGACGTGCGCGCCTCGGTGGCGGCGGCCATCGACCTGCTTGGGGAACTCGGCGCCAGCGTCAGCGAATGCTCGCTGCCGCACGTGGGCTACAGCCTCGACGCCTACTACGTGATCGCACCCGCCGAGTGCAGCAGCAACCTGGCGCGGTACGATGGGGTGCGCTTCGGCCCGCGGGCGGGGCACGGCGACTATGTGGCGCAGTTCTCGGCGACCCGGGGTGAGGGTTTCGGCCCTGAGGTGAAGCGGCGGATCATGCTGGGCACCTACGCCCTGTCCGCCGGCTACTACGATGCTTACTACGACCGTGCCCAGCGTGTGCGGACACTGATCCGGCGGGACTTTCAGGAAGCCTTCCAGCGCTTTGACGCGCTGGTGGCGCCGACCTCGCCGACGGTGGCCTTCCCCCTGGGCTCGCGGCTGGAGGATCCCCTGGCCATGTATGCCGCGGACATCTGCTCCGTTCCGGCCAACCTGGCCGGGCTGCCGGCCCTGTCCGTGCCGTGCGGACTGAGCAATGGCCTGCCGGTCGGCCTGCAGGTCATCGGCCCCGCCTTTGGCGAGATGACGCTCCTGCGCATTGGGGCGGCCTTCGAGCAGTCGAGCGACTTCCACGGGCGGCGGCCGCCCATGGCGGTGCTCGGCTGATGCCCGGGTTTGAGCCGGTCATCGGCCTGGAGGTGCACGTCGAGCTCCGGACGCGCAGCAAGATGTTCTGTGGCTGCTCGGCCGACTTCGGGGCGCCGCCGAACACCCATGTCTGCCCCGTCTGCCTCGGGCTGCCGGGGGCCCTGCCCGTGGTCAACCGCCAGGCTGTGGTCTATGCCATGCGTGCGGCCCTGGCGCTGCACGGCAACATCGCCGAGGAGACGAGCTTCGACCGCAAGAACTACCACTATCCGGACCTGGCCAAGGGCTACCAGATCTCGCAGTACCAGCATCCGATCTCCACGGGTGGGCATCTGGACGTCGTGCGCCCGGACGGATCCGTCCTGCACGTTCGCCTGCGGCGCCTGCACATGGAGGAGGACACGGGCAAGTCCCTGCACGAGGGTGTGCCCGCCGGGAGCAGCGGCGTGGACTTCAACCGTGCCGGCGTGCCCCTGATCGAGATCGTGATGGAGGCGGATGTCCACTCGCCGGAGGACGCGCGCCTGACCCTGCAGACGCTGCGCACGGTCGTCCTCTATACGGGCGTGTCCGACGTGCGCATGGAGGAGGGCAGCCTCCGCTGCGACGCCAACGTCTCGCTGCGCCCGGAGGGGACGACGGCCTTCGGCACCCTGGTCGAGATCAAGAACATGAACTCGTTCCGGTCCGTGCAGCGGGCGCTGGAATATGAGGTCACCCGCCAGTCCGGGATTCTGGGCGAGGGCGGCCGCGTGGCGCGCGAGACCCGGCACTGGGACGAGCGGCGGGGCATCACGTTCTCCTCGCGCAGCAAGGAGGAGGCGGACGACTACCGCTACTTCCCCGAGCCCGACCTTGGGGCGCTGAAGGTGGAGCGGGCGTGGGTGGCGGCGGTCGCCGCCACCATGCCGGAGCTGCCGGAGTCCAGACGGGAGCGGTACGTCGGCGCTGGTCTGAGCGCGTACGACGCCGGTGTGCTGGTGGAGGACCCGCCGCTGGCGGACTACTTCGACGCGGTTGTCGCGGCGGGGGTTGCCGCCAGGAGCGCCTGCTCGTGGCTGACCGTTGAGCTGCTGGGCCGGCTCAACGGGCGGGGCGAGGCCATTGGCGCGTCCAAGGTCGGCCCGGAGGCGCTGGCCGCGCTGATCCGCCTGATCGAGCAGGGGACCATCAGCGCGAAGATCGGCAAGGACGTCCTGGATGCCATGGTGGCGGAGGGCGGGGACCCGGAGGCGATCGTCAGGGCGCGCGGCCTGACGCAGATCAGTGACGAGGGGGCCCTGGCGCAGGCGGTGCGCGACGTGCTGGGCGCCAACGCCACGGTGGTGGCCGACTTCAAATCCGGCAAAGACAAAGCGTTCGGCTTTCTCGTCGGCCAGGTGATGAAGGCGACCCGGGGGCAGGCCAACCCTGGCCTGGTCAACACGATCCTCCGCAAGGAGCTTGAGTCCTGATGGTAAGCGCGGGTTCCTCCCGCGCGCGCGCGAGGATAAAGGTCGAGATCGGCTCGCTGGTGGCTGGGGGAGACGGTCTGGCCCGTGTGGGGGGCCAGGCCGTCTTTGTGCCGGGGGCGGCGCCGGGCGACCGGTTGGAGGTGGCGATCACGGATCGCCATAAGACCTATGCCCGCGCGCGCATCGTCGAGGTGCTTCAGCCCGGGCCGGACCGCGTGGCGCCGCCATGTCCGGTGTTTGGGCGGTGCGGCGGGTGCCAGTGGCAGCACCTCACGTATGAGGCTCAGCTCCGGTGGAAGCGGGAGATCGTGCGCGACGCATTCAAGCGGCTGGCCCGCATGGATGTGGAAGTGGCAGAGGTCGTGCCTTCGCCCAACCCGTGGCGCTACCGCCATAAGACAGCGGTGCCGCTTGGCGTTGGCTTCTACGCCCACGGCAGCCATGAGATCGTGCCCTTCGAGGAGTGCCTGATCCAGCACCCGCTGCTGGACCGGATCGTGGCGGCGGTCCGGGAATTGGGCCTACCCCCGTATGATGAGCGCACCCACACAGGGCTCCTCCGCCACGTCGTCGCGCGCTGCAACCTGAGGGGCGACCAGGCCGTTGTTGCCCTGGTGGTGACCGACCCGCGGGTGGAGGCTGCGTCGCTGATGCAGCGCATTCCTGAGCTCCGCGGCGTGGTCGCCAACATCAACACCACGCCCGGCAACGCCATCCTCGGCGACCGCAGCGTGGTTCTGGCAGGCGAGAACGCGATCACTGAAGAAGTGGACGGCCTCAGGTTCGAGATCTCGGCCGAATCGTTCTTTCAGGTGAACCCAGCTGCGGCCGCGGCCCTGCACCGGATGGCGGCGGAGGCGGCCCAGGCGGCGGGCGCTGGCGGGACGGCGCTGGATCTGTACGCGGGGGTGGGCTCCATCGCGCTGCGCCTGGCGGGCGGGTTCGACAGGGTCACCGCGGTGGAGATCTCGGCGGCCGCGTGCCGCGACGCCGAGCGGAATGCGGCCCTGAACGGGATCACGAACGTCCGGTTCGTCCACGGTCGCGTCGAAGACCTGCGCGCTGAACGCGCCGACGTCGTGGTCCTGGATCCCCCGCGGAAGGGGGCCGGTGCCGAGGTGATCGCCGCCGTCGCCGGCATGCGGCCAGGCCGCATCGTCTACGTCTCCTGCGACCCGGCCACCCTGGCGCGAGATGCCCGGGCCCTGGCTGACGCTGGGTGGGCGCCGCTGAGCGCAGTGCCGCTGGATATGTTCCCCCAGACCGCGCATGTCGAGACCGTCGCCGCATTTGGGAGGGCTTAGCCTTGGCCCAGCACGAGTTGCAGTCCGAGCCGGTCCACCGCGTCTTCAGCCGCGACATCCCACCGCGGCTGCGGGTGCAGCCCGGCGACGAGGTGCTGCTCCACTGCCAGGACGCCTCGGGTGGGGCGGTCACGCCGGAGACCACTGTCCGCACCCGGCGGCCGGGGCCGCCTGGACACCCGTTGACGGGGCCCGTCTTTGTCGAGGGGGCCGAGCCGGGCGACGCCCTGGTGGTCGAGATCCTCGGGCTGACCCACCACGGCTGGGGCTGGAGCAGCTTTGCCCCTGGGCGTGGGCTGCTGCCCGATGACTTCGCGGCGCCCTACCTCCACATCTGGCGCCTGGAGGGCGAGGCGGCCTGGCTCCGCCCGGGCGTGCGGGTGCCGCTGCAGCCGTTCCCCGGCATCGTCGGCCTGGCGCCGGCCGTCACCGGCCAGCACTCCACGATGCCGCCGCGCCGGGTGGGTGGCAACATGGACATCCGCCACCTGACGGCGGGGACGACCCTTCACCTGCCGGTGGAGGTTCCCGGCGCCCTGTTTTCCGCGGGCGACTGCCACGGCGCCCAGGGCGACGGCGAGGTGTGCATCACCGGGATCGAGGCGCCCATGGCCATGCGCGTGCGCCTGAGCGTCAATCAGGGCGCTGCGCCCGCATTCCCAGAGTTCCGGACGCCCCCCGGAAGTCTCAACCCCGGCGCAGACGGGGCCGGGTTTCACGCCACCACCGGCATCGGCCCCGACCTGCGCCGCGGCGCCCAGGACGCCGTTCGCGGGATGATCGCCTACCTCGGGCGCGAGCACGGCCTGAGCCGCGAGGAGTCGTACGTGCTCTGCAGCGTCGCCGCCGACCTCAAGATCAGTGAGATCGTGGACCTGCCGAGCTACGTGGTGTCGTGCTACCTGCCCCTCAGCCTGTTCGTGCGGTGAGTCAGGTACCGCTGGCCGCGGCCCGCCGCGGCATGCGGATGTCCGTGATCGAGGGCTCGCTGTACAGCCTCTGGTTTGGGCTGCTCGCCGGCAATTACCTGACGGGCCTGCTGCTGCACCTGCACGCGACCGGGTTCGACCTCGGGGTTGCCGCGGCGCTGCCGTCCCTGGCCATGCTGCCCCAGGTGGGTTTCGTGGCCTGGGTGCGGTCGGTGGCCGACCGGCGCTGGATCTGTGGTGGGCTGGGCGCGCTGCACAGGCTGGGCTGGGCCCTGGGCGGCCTGTTGGCCCTCTTTCTCAAGCACCCATGGGACCTCATCGTGTTCGAATGCTGCTACGGCGTGGCCTGGCTGGGCCAGGGCCCCATCAACGTCGCCTGGGCCGCGTACATGGACGACATCGTGGCCATGCCCGTCCGCGGCCGCTACTTCGGCTGGCGGACGGGCGTCACGCAGGCCGCGGCCCTGGTCGGGGTGCTCATCGGCGGGTGGATTCTGCAGGCGCAGCCAGGAACACGGGGGTTCGCCTTCCTCCTCCTGGCGGGCCTTTTAGCGGGTGCCGCCAACGTCGCCATGTGGCCCCTGCACCCGCGGGTGCCAGCGCCCGCCAGGGCCGCCCCCCCGCCCGACCGGGCGCCTGGCGAATCCGTCGCCTCCCACCGCGGGCCCCACCGGCGTGCCGCCGTGTTCTTCGCCGTCTGGATGTTCGTGCAGAGCCTGGCTGTCCCGTTCTATCCGGTCGCGCTGCTCGGGCCATTGCGGCTGAATTTCGGCGAGCTGGCCCTGTTGAGCGCGGCTGCCGGCCTGGCCACCGTGCTGGCCGCAGCCGCCGTCGGGCGCTGGCAGGACCGGCGCGGCGAGCTTGAGGTGTCGTCCTACGGCATGGCCCTGCTGGCGGCGCCGCCGCTGCTGCTGTGGGCGGCGCTGCGCGGCGGCGTGCCCGTGCTGGTGCTGGCCCACGTGATGTTCGGCGTCGGCACCGGCCTGGTCATGGTCAGCTCGTTCACCCTGAATCTCCGCCTGGCCCCTGCTGGCGACCGGGAGGGGCAGCTGGCCGTGTGGTATGCGGCCTCCGGCCTGGGGAGCCTGGTTGCGCCGCTTCTGGCGGGGCCGCTGACTCTCCGCAACATCTGGCCCCTGTTCGCCGCGGCCTCGACCTGCTCGCTGGTCCTGGCCTGCGTCTGGCGGTGGTGGCTGGGGCCGTCCTGCCTGGGCCCGGCCCCGCGCCTGCGGGTGCGCGGAGCCGCCCGCCCCCGGCTATGGCCGACGTGAGGCTCGGAGTATGCTGAGAGCGTCTGGAGGGCCGGCCGACATGGCCTGGACATGGATCGGTGTTGGATCGAATTCTCCCCCGAAGCTTGCGGCGGCCAGGGCCGTCTTCGCAGTGCTGGCCCCCGGCGCGCGGGTGCTGCCCCAGCGAGTGCCGAGCGGGGTGCCCGCCCAGCCGCAGGGGAGCGAGGAGACCCAGAGGGGCGCCCGCCTGCGGGCCGAGCGGGCCCTCGCCGCCGCGGGCGGGGCGGACCTCGGGGTGGGGATGGAGGGCGGCGTCCTCTGGGAGGCCGGGTGCGCCTGGACGGTCAACTGGTGCGCCGTGGCCGGGCCGGGCGGCCGCCTCGGCCTCGGGCGCGGTGTGGACCTGCTCCTGCCGCCGGCCCTGGCCGAGCGCGTGGCCGCGGGCGCCGAGCTGGGGCAGGCCATTGACGAGCTGACCGGCCGCAGCCACGTGGCCCGGGCCGAGGGGACCGTGGGGGTGCTGACCGGCGGGATCCTCGACCGCGCGAGCATGTGGCGGGGCGCCCTGGCCGCCGCCATGGCGCCGTTCCTGCACCCGGAGCTGTACTCGTGACGCCGGCCAATTGGTCCGAGCTGCTCTGGCCGCGGCCGGTTCGCCGCCGGGCCTGGCGCCGCAATGTGGCGGCCGTCTTCCGCGTGCGCGCGGGCCGCTTTCGCTTCGCGTGGGCCGTGCCGCTCTTCGTGGTCGAGGACCTGCTGGAGGGCCTCGGCTTTTACGCCATGTGGCTGGGGCCGCTGCCCCGGCGGCTCTCCGGCGCGACCCTGCCCGCGTGGCGTCAGGTCCGCTGGTGCGGGCCCGTGTCGCTGGTGGACATCCGCACGCGCGACGTCCTGGTCCAGCTGCGGCTGGTGTAAAGGCTCATGGCAGCCTGGCCAGTTTCCGCCTGAGGCGCGCGAGCGCCGAGTTCAAGGCCGCCAGCGCATCGTCCTCCACGCGCCCATCCCCTACCGCGCCGGCCGTCCATCCGCGCTTGGTCGCCTGGGCCCGCCGCGGACCTGGCGTCCCCTCCGCTTCAGGGGCTCGCCCAGTGCCCAGACAGCCAGCCGGGCTGACGCGACACCCACCACCAGGCCGCCGAGGGCATCCGTTGGAAAGCACTGGCCTGCCGCGACGCTGGCGCCAGCGATCGCCAGGGCCAGGGCCCAGTCGAACACACCCCAGGCCGGCCCCAGGCGCGACAGCATCGGCGCGGCGGCAAAGGCCAGGGCGGCCACGGCCGAGGGGAAGGAGAACGGGGCTGGGTTCGGCACGATGACGTGGACGGCCGACCCCATGACGGCGGACGGGCCGGCCCGCTCCACCAACCCCAACAGGACGAGCTCCGCCAGCACGGCGGCAATGCCCAGGGCCGCGCCGGTCGTGACCACCAGCCGGCGCCCCCGGCGGCCGCCAAGGATGAAGATGAGGATGAGGAGGGCGATCCAGACGGCGCCATGGCGCCCGAGGGCGAGCAGCAGGTGGGCCAGCGCGCCCCCGGCACGGCCGGCGGCCATGTGGTTCAGGGCAAGCAGCAGCGATTGGTCGACCCGCCCCAGCGCGCTCAACGCCCCCACCTCCCGGCCGCCGATTGCGCCAGGTTTCGCAACGATGCGGGTGGAGACCTGCGCCGCCGCGGGATCTGGCCTCAGTCGGGCCGGACGGCGTCGTGCAGCTGGGCGAAGGCCTGGACGACGTCGGGGTCGTAGGCCGTGCCGGACCGGGCCCGGACCAGGGCCAGGGCACCCGAGTGGGGGAGGGGCTCCGCGGGGTCGAGGGCCAGGCTGACGTAGCCATCCACAACCGCCAGCAGACGGGCGACGGTCGGGATCTCCTGCCCGCCGAGGCCGGCCGGGTAGCCGCCCCCGTCCCAGCGCTCGCGGAAATGGCGGACGGCCGCCAGCGTTTCCGGCGGCAGGGGGAAGGCCCGCAGCAGCTCAGCGCCCAGCACCGGATGCGTGGGCCCGTCCCCGCCCGCGCTCTGGCCCAGGTGATACAGGCGGCAGGCGTGGACCAGGGCAGCGATGTGGGCCTCGCCGAGATCCATGGCGGCCGCCAGCTTCAGCGCATAGCCCGTCACCACGGAGGCGTGGCGCTCGAGGTGCGGATCCGTGCTGGCCAGGTCGTCGAGCAGGCCGAGCATGGTGGTGAGCGCGCGTACGCGCGCTCTCAAGTACTCTGGCAGCGGCGCGGCGCTCCCGCGTGGGGAGCCGCTTTCGCGGAGGACCGCGTCCAGGGCCGCCGAGGCACTCCGGCCGGCCGCGTGATCGCCGGTCTGGCCGTAATAGGCCGCGGCGCGGCTCAGACACTGGATGGCCAGCTGACGGTCGCCGGTCTCGGCCAGGATGGTGCCGAAGAGCTGGCACAGGTCTGCCACCTCCCAGCGGTCCAGCCGGCCCACGCGGCTCCACAGGATGTCCAGGGCGGCCGAGCCGTGCATCATGGCATCGGCGGTCTCTCCGCGCCGCTGGGCCAAACCGGCCAGGGCCGCCTGGTCGCGGGCCTCAGCCCGGGGCCGCCCGGCCGCCGAGTCCCGCTTCAATGCGGCCCGCAGGTGGGTTGCCGCCGCATCGTGCTGGCCGAGGGCAGCTTCAGCGCGGCCCACGGTGAAGAGCGCTGCGGCTACCCCGGATTCGTCTCCGACCTCATCCATCGCCGAGCCTGCCTCCAGGGCGGCCCTCGCCGCGGCCGGCCAGGCGCTCA
>DATLTP010000185.1:0-5089 GCA_035533535.1 Bacillota bacterium
CGCCGCCTGCCGCCGCCGGCGCCCCCGCCGCCTGCCGCCGCCCCCCCCCCGCCGCCGCCGCCCCCCCGCGCCTGCCGCCGCCCGGGCCCCTGCCCCTGCCCCCCACCCTCAGGTGGCTCGCGGCAACGTAAACCAGAAGCGCGTCCCACTGCCGGGTGTGGACTCCACGCCAATCCCCCCGCCGTGCGCCTCGACGATGCGCTTGGCAATCGTCAGCCCGAGGCCGGACCCGCCGGTCTGCCGGGCCCGCGACGGATCGACGCGGTAGAAGCGGTCGAAGACGTGGGGCAGGTGCGCGGCGTCGATGCCGATGCCCGTGTCGGCGACGGTCACCCGCAGCGCGTCCGCGCTCGCCGCCGCGGCCAGGCGGATCTCGCCGCCGGCCGGCGTATAGCGCAGGGCGTTGGCGACCAGATTGTCCACCACCTGGGCGATGCGGCGGCGGTCGGCCAGCACCGTCGCGTCGCCGTCGGCGTCCACCTCCAGGCGGATCCCGTTGTCCTGCGCCTGCAGGGCGAAGCCGGCGGCGGTCGAGCGCAGGATCTCCGCGATGTCCGCCGGCTGCAGCTCCAACGCCAGTTCGGCGGCGTCGGCCTCCGCCAGGTCCTGCAGATCGTCCACCAGTTGCTGCAGGTGGATGGCCTCGTCGTGGATGACCCCGAGGGTCTCGGGGTCCGGCGTGGCCAGACCGTCGCGGAGCGCCTCCAGATAGCCGCGCAGCACCGTCAGGGGCGTGCGCAGCTCGTGCGCCACATCCGCCACCAGCGCCTGCCGCTGGCGCTGGGCCTCCTCCAGGCCCTCGGCCATGCGGTTGAACTCCCCGGAGAGGTCGGCGATCTCCCGGGGGCCGCGCACCGGCACGCGCACCGTCAGGTCGCCGCCGACGTAGCGGCGGGCCGCGCGGGCCAGGGCGGTCAGCGGCAGCGCGATGCGCCGGCTGACCAGCAGCACCGCCGCCAGCGCGCCCAGCAGGCCCAGGGCACCCGGCAGCAGCAGGGAGCGGATGATGTTGACATCGGCCGCACGGGTGGCGGCGGCCGTCGGGTCGGGGACACAGAGGCTGCCGCGATACGCCGGTAGACCCAGGGGCGAAACCACGGATAGGGGGAACAACAGACCATGACAGGTGGTGGACCTGCCGGCGGCGGTATCCACCGCGATGGCGCCGCCGACGCCGTACAGGAGGATGCGGCCGTTGACGCGCTGGGCCAGGCGGGGGGCGACGTAGGCGACCTCGGCCTGGCCGCCGCTGTACGCGTAGTTGAGGAAGGTCTGCACCTGCTGCGCCTGTTCCGTGAGGGTGGCGCGCACGTCGCTGGCGTACTGCTCGCGGAAGGCGACGTGGGCGCCGTAGCCGATCGTCGCGATGGCTACCCCGATGCCCACCGCCGCGGTGAGCAGCAGGTGCGGCCAGATGCCCAGACGGCGCCGTCCGGTCTTCACGGCTGGTCCGCCAGGTAGCGGTAGCCGACCCCGTACACCGTGCGCACCGGGCTCGGTTGCACGCCGAGCTTCTTGCGCAGATTGGCCACGTGTACGTCCACGTTGCGATCGAAGCCGGCGAAGTCCGGCCCGGCGATGTGGTCGAGCAGTTGCTGGCGGGTGAAGGTGCGCCCGGGGGCGGCCATCAGCGTGTGCAGCAGTCGGAACTCGGTCGGGGTCACGTTCACGTCGTGGCCGGCGACCGCCACGCGGTGCATCAGCGGGTCGAGTTCGACCTTGCCGGCCTGCAGGGGCGCGGCCGGCTCCGGGGGTACCGCGGCGCGGCGCAGCACCGCCTCCACGCGCAGCACGACCTCCGCCGGGCTGAAGGGCTTGGTGACATAGTCGTCGGCCCCGTCCTTGAGCCCGCGGAGGCGATCCGGCTCGGTCGAGCGGGCCGTGAGCATGATCACGGGCAGATCGCCCTCCGAGCGCAGCCGGCGGCAGACATCCAAGCCGCCCATCCCCGGGAGCAGCAGGTCCAGGATCACCAGATCCGGCCGCTGCTCCGCGATGCGGGCAAGGGCGAGACCGCCGTCGCCGCAGGTATCCACCGCGTAGCCCGCGCGCTCCAGATACATGCGCAGCAGGCGCTGCACGGCCACCGCGTCGTCGACGACAAGGACCCGCTTACCCAACACCATACCCCAAGTATAGGCCGACCCCGAGCCGCGATCATCACCGAATTGTTAAGACGGCCGGGGCAGCGCTCAAGGCAGGGCGGTGGGGATCACCCAGACGCTCTGGCGGCCGCGGCGCACCACCCCGCGCGCCGCCAGGTCGCGCAGCGTCGCGTTGACGGTCTCGCGGCAGAGGCCGGTCATGGCGGCCAAGTCCTGTTGGCGCAGCCGCAGGCGCAAGGCGCCCCCATCCGGCACCCCGTGCCGCTGGGCCAGCCGCCGCAGGAGCCGCAGCAGGCGCTCGGCGGCGCCATCGAGCACCAGGGACGCCGAGAGCATGCCCAGATCGGCGACGCGGCCCGCCAGGGCGGTGAGCAGCCGCCCGGCCAGGGCGGGGTCGCGCCCGACCAGGGTGGGCAGATCGGCGCGCGGCACGCTGACGCAGCGGCTGTCGGCCAGCGCCTCCACGTAGAAGCCGATCCCCGCGTGACCATCCGCCTCCGCATGGAGGAAAGCCTCCCCTGGGCCGAGAAGCCCCAGGCCGCACTCCCGGCCATCGGGGGTGATCGCCACCGGGCGGAGCAGTCCGTCGAGGACCAGATACACCCGGGTGGCGCCCTCGGCGGGACCCAGGGTCAGGCGCGTCCCGGCGGGGGCGCTCGCCACGCGGATCGGGTACAGGGGGATCACCTTCCGAAACGATAGAATAGATGGTCGCCGATCTGTCGTCCAGACCACACGGCAGTCCGGACGCTCGCGCTAGACTTTGCGTGTTTTGCGCATGATTGCCTCATGTGTCACCTGTGTTGCCGGGGATCGCGGGCACGTGGGGCGTTGGCCGCGTCGTCGACGCGGGGTCGGGCGGACCTGTCCCGGGAGCCGCTGGTGGCTCTGGAGGGCAGCCGACTGGCGGCGCACGGTCGGTGCGGCGGCGGATTGGCCTTCTGCACGCGGGAGCGGGCTGCGTCGGGGGGCGCGCGCGGTGGGCGCGCGCGCTACAAACCTGCGCGGAGCGCGGGGGCCCGTCGGGAGAAAGGGGCTGGGGTTGCGTGCCCGAGACCGGGCGGAGAAACTTCGTGCTGGGCGTGCTCGGCGCGGTGGGTACGCTCATTGGGTTGGGCTACGCCTTGGTGGCGGAGCGCTTCATGTTGCCACCGCCGGAGTCGGCCTCCTCGCTGCAAAAGGTCGGCAGCAGCACGGACTGGAATCCCGGCGACGTCAAGCTGATGGTCTACACCGGCGACGCCGGCTTTCCCGATGGCGTCTACGTGGCGCGGCTGCCCAACGGGCAGATGGCCGCCTATGACGAGCACTGCGCGCACCTGCAATGCCCGGTGCAATGGACGGTGGGCAATGCCACCTTCAACTGCCCGTGCCACGGCTCCGTCTACAATATCTTCGGCAAGAACACCGGCGGGCCCGCGCCGCACCCACTCAACTACCACCGGATCGTCGAGGAGAGTGGCGATGTCTGGATCGGCGGCCTCATCCACTACGGTACGCCGCAGTGGCATGCCCTCGCGCTGCAACACGGGGCGCTGGGCGCCTGGGTCCCCGGCACCGTGCCCGGCACCATCCGGTGGTCGAGCAAGGTATGAGTAAGACGCAGGATACCCCGCAGGCCCCCGCCGTCCCAGACGGCAGCCCGGCCGGCGAGCACGAACACCCCCTGTCGGCGGCGCCCAGCGACGAGCTGCTCGATCCACAGGTCGAGCGCTCGCCCATCTGGAAGTATGTCAACGTCCGCCTGGGCCTCCAGAAGGCCGGCCTCAAGCCCCTGGTGCTGGATGCCCTGAACGCCCCGCACCCGCGCTTCATGAACCCCCTGGACTACATGGGGGACATCCTGCTCTTCCTCTTCGTCAACCAGATCATCACGGGTCTGCTGCTCATGACCAAGTACAACGGCTCGGCCATGGGCAATCCCTACCCCGCGTACGCGACCACGCTGGCCATGACGCACGTGTGGTGGTGGGCCTTCGTCCGCGACCTGCACTTCTGGGGCGCCAACGCCATGGTCATCGCCATCGCCATCCACATGGCGCGCGTCTTCTACGTGGGGGCGTACAAGCCGCCGCGCGAGTTCCAGTGGCTCTCGGGGCTGGTGCTGCTGGGGGCGACCATCGGCCTGGCCCTGTCCGGTTACCTGCTGCCCTGGGACCAACAGGCGTACTGGGCCACCCAGGTGGCCACCGCCATGGTCAAGTACGTGCCCTGGGTCGGCAGCGACCTGCTCGTCTTCCTGCGTGGCTGCCGGTACACCTGCGGCACCACGCTGACGCTGTTTTTCGCGATGCACGTGGTCCTGCTGCCGTTGATCCTGCTGATGACCGTGGGGCTGCACGTGCTGCTGGTGATCATTCACGGCCAGGTCGACGTGGAAGCCAAGCTGCCGGAGGAGTACAAGCGCAAGCACCGCTTCGGGCGCGTCTCGGACTTCCCCAAGGGCTACGTGCCCTTCTGGCCGAACATCGTTACCAACATCGCCCTCTACTCGGCCGGCATGGCCCTGATCCTGGTGCTCATCTCCGCCAACAAGGCGGCGCCGCTGGCCGACCAGGCCAACTACGTCAACGTCCCCCCGGCCGTCGCGGTCTACTACAAGCCGCTGCCGGTCTGGTACTTCCTCAACCTCTACCAGGTGCTCAAGCTCGCCAAGACCGGCCTGGAGGATCAGCTGCTGGTCCTGGGCCTGCCGATCGCGCTGGGGGCGATCCTGGTCCTGCTGCCCTTCATCGACAAGAACCCCTCGCATCGCGCCAAGGACCGCCCGGTTGCCCTGGGCCTGGGCGCGTTGCTCTCCCTGGGTGTGCTCTACTACACCTACGCCGGGTGGAAGTCGGAGCAGCCCGCGCCGACGATCACGTCGGTGATCCTGCATCCGAGCTTCAAGAAGGACCTGTTGCCGTTGTTCAATACCAAGTGTACGCCGTGCCATACCGGCCCGGCCGCGAGCGACAATGCCAATTTCCAGATCAATACGTACG
>DATLTP010000186.1:0-3851 GCA_035533535.1 Bacillota bacterium
CTGGTTCTCGCCGTCGGTGGCGCTCCAGGCGGCCGCCTGGTTGTGGCCGATGACGATGCCGGGCGCGCCGGGGAACTGCACCCCGACGACGTCGTAGTTGGGGTCGGTGAGCTGCGCCTCGTACCAGATGGACGGAAGCGTGAGCGAGAGGTGGGGGTCGCCGGCGAGCAGCGGCTTGCCGGAGGCGGTCAGCGCGCCGCTGACGGCCCAGTTGTTGCTCATCTCAAAGCCCTGGGCGATGCCCGCCACAATGGGCCTGGATCCCGCCAAAGCCGCCAGGGCTTCATTTGCGGCCGCGCCCTGCGCGGCCGTGACGGCTTCCGGCGGCAGGGGCGCCGGGGATGCGGCGGGGTAAGGTCCCGAATCATAGGGCCACTGCGGGTTGGCCGGCGAGCTCGGCACGAGGCTCAGGGCCTTGGCCATGCCAACCTGCTGCGCCAGCACGGCCATGTCCAGCGGCGCGGTGGACAGGCTGAGGGTCTCCTCGAGGTCCTCCTGGACCATGAGGGCGTCCAGCGGCGTCCAGGGCGCGGGCCGGTAGCCGATCAGCTTGAAGTACACCGGCAGCGGGCCCTGCTGGATGAACGTGTTCACACCCTGGGCGTAGTCGGTCACGGCCTGCAGTGTCGCCCGGCCGCTTGCGGTGCCCTGCATGGCCTGCAGCGTGCGGTCGGCGCCCACCACCAGCCCGAGCTGCAGCTGCGCCTCGTCGGACTTCAGGAGAGACGGCCCGAGGACCTCGGCCAGCTTGCCCTCGGCCTGGCGGCGCATGAGGTCCATCTGAAAGAGGCGGTCGCGGGCCACCAGATAACCCTGCGTCATGAACAGGTCGTGGTCGTTGCTGGCAAAGATGTGGGGGACGCCGCCAGCCGAGTAGGTCACGCGCACCGGCGCCTGCAGGCCGGGCAGCCGGAGGGTGCCGGATGCGGGTACTGGCGCCGCGCCGGCAGAGGTCCACACGCCCTGCCCGGGGTTGAGGATGGGCATCAGGGCCGGCAGCGGCCCCAGCGGCAGCAGCAGGGCGGCCGTGAGCAGGGCCGACAGGAAAACCAGAGCCGGGCCCTTGATGCGCTGCACGCGGTCCCCATTCGGACCCTGCCAACCCCATTCCTGTTGCTGTCAGCGGGGATCGCCGGGAGCGCAAATGCGCGACCGGCACGAAAGATTCGTCTTCAAGGCGCTATGCGACCCCACGCGCCGGCGCCTGCTCGATCTGCTCTTCTACGCGACGGCCAAAGCCTGACCGAGCTTGAGCAGGGTTTCGCCATGAGCCGCATGAGCCGCTTCGGTCACTCGCGGCGGCCATCGCTGCTGAGCTTTACCCGCGGCTGGCGTAGTCATGCGGCCGAGCTGCTGCTCAGGACCCCGCCCCCCAGCCTGGCCTCGTCACCGGACGGGCTGGGGCGGCGGGGCGGTGTTGAGCTGCAGGAAGTCCGCCGAGCCCACCTCCAGGCCGCGGCCGGCGCGGACGTAGCGCTGGGTGGTGGCCAGCGAGGCATGGCCAAGGTCCTGCTGGACCTGCACCAGGGGGGCGCCCCCGGCCAGGGCGTGCGTCGCCAAGAATCGCCGCAGGCCCTCGGCCGAAACGGGCTTGCTGACCTCGGCCCGCTTGGCGAGGCGGGTGAGCATGGCGTCTGCTCCCTGCTTGGTCCAGCGGGCGCCGTCCCGGGCCGGCAGGAGGTAGTCGCCCTGGCGGACGGCCTCGAGGGCCTCCAGGACGGCCGGAATCAGCTTGACCTCGCGCGCGCGGCCGCGGCCGGTGACCCGGAGACCGGTGCGGCCGAGCCCGTCGACAAAGGTGTCGGACCAGCGGGCGTTGAGGGCCTCGGAGATGCGCAGGCCCGTGGTGGCCAGCAGCAGCAGGACGGCGCGGGGCCGGGAGCGGGCTGTGGCCAGCATCCGGTGCACGTCATCCGGCTCGAGGCCGGATTCGATGGTCCGTGGTCCGAGCTTGGGCGACGGCGCGTTCTGGAACGGGGAGACCGGCAGGACCCCGGCCCTGGCGGCGAATCCGTACAGCGAGCGCATGGCGGCGATGGCCTGCGACTGCGATGATGGCGAGAGGCCGCTGGTGCGCAGAAACTCGGCGTAGCGGAAGGCGTCGGCCGGCCGCACGGCCAGAAGCGGGCGGTCGCCCCACCAGGTCTGGAAGCGGCGCAGGGCCCGCGCGTAGGCGGTGTGCGTCTCCCGCGAGCCGGAGCGGGCAAGGGTGGCCTTGAGCCACATGTCGATCCAGGTTGGTGTGGTGGCGGCCGGGCGCTGGGGACCGCGCACGGCAGGCCCGCGTTCGGGTCGTTCCGTCAGGATAACCCCCTGGACTCCCTATTCTGGGAAGTAAGGGGTGTTACGTCAAGTAAAATGGTGTCGGATTCCGCCGCCCATAGCGGGATTTCGCACTGTGGGAGGAAGCAGTTTGGCGGGCCCGGGCAGCCGCGCGCTGCAGCGCGTGGTGGTGGATACCTCGGCCCTCCGGGGCTCGCGGGACTTTCGCCTCCTGTTCCTCGGCCAGGGAATCAGCCAGATCGGCAGCCAGTTGCGAATCGTCGCCCTGCCGTACCAGATCTTCCTCATCACCCACTCCTCGGCCATGGTGGGCGTGCTGAGCCTCGCCCAGTTCATCCCGCTGCTGATCTTCTCCCTGGTGGGCGGCGCCCTGGCCGACTTCCGCGACCGGCGGCGCATCCTCTTTTACACGCAGGCGCTGCTGGCCGTCACCTCGGCGCTCCTGGCCGTCGGCACCTACACCGGCCACGCGTCGGTGGTGTTTCTCTTCGCGGTGGCCGCTGCGGCCGCCGGGGTCTCAGCCTTCGACCAGCCGACCCGGCGCGCGGCCATCCCGCGCATGGTCCGCCGCGAGGACCTGATGAGCGCCTTCGCCCTCAACCAGGTCCTGGCCCAGTTCGGCAACGTGCTGGGCCCGGCCATCGGCGGCGTCGTCATCGCCGCCCTGGGGCTGCCAGCCGCCTACGCCGCGGACGTGATCGGCTTCATGGCCTCGCTGGCGACGCTCATCTTCATCGCGCCGATCCCCCCGGATCCGGCCATGGCCGCCGCGGCCGGTTCGCGCCAGGGGGTGATGACGGACCTGCGCCGCAGCCTCACCAGCATCGCCGAAGGCCTGCGCTTCCTGAAGGACCGCAAGGTCATCCTCGGCTGCATGCTGCTGGACCTGGACGCCACGTTCTTCGGCGGCCCGCGGGCCCTGTTCCCGGCCCTGGCCACCCTCGTCTACCGGAACGGCGCCGCCGGCCTGGGGCTCCTTTACTCGGCGCCCGCTGTCGGCGGGCTGCTCGCCGCCCTGACCAGCGGCTGGGTGACCGGACTGCGCCGCCAGGGCGCCACGGTGGCGGGGGCAGTGGTCGTCTGGGGCCTGGCCATCGCCGCGTTCGGCTTTGCCGAAAAGAACTTCGTGCTCGGCCTTGGGCTGCTGGCCCTGGCCGGGGCGGCGGACATGATCAGCGCCGTCCTGCGCGGCACCATCGTACAGATGGCGGCCCCCGACCGCATGCGCGGCCGCATGTCGGGGGTGCACTTCATGTTCGTGACCGGCGGTCCGCGCCTGGGCGACCTGGAGGCGGGCGTGGTGGCGTCGCTGTCGAGCATCGAGTTCTCGGTGGTCTCGGGAGGCATCGCCGCGGCCATCGGCGCCGTGGCCCTGGCCTTTGCCCTGCCCGCCTTCATCGGCTATGACGCGGCCGCGGCGCAGGAGGAAGTGCCGGCTTAGGGCCCGCGACGGAACAACCTGTCGTCGATCAGCGTAGCAAGGATCGGTTGAAGGCTCCACGCCCCCATTTGTTGACACTACGAACACTTGTGCGGTATTTTATTATCATGGAGCCGTTTGCACTTCC
>DATLTP010000187.1:0-17880 GCA_035533535.1 Bacillota bacterium
CGATCGGGCTGGGCCTCCGCCGCCGCGGTGCTGGTCACCGTCGGGGGCTCGCTGCGCTGGATGCTTCAGGCGCCGCGTCCGCGGCGCCATGCCGGTTCCGGAGCCGCGCGCGCGGCGGCTGCACTCAGGCCCCGGTCGGACCGAAGCGCTCCGTGAGGATGCGCTCCGGGGCGTGGCCGAGGGCCACGAGGTCGGCGGCGACCGACTCCACAAAGCCGCTCGGCCCGCACACGTAACAGCGGGGCGCCTGTGCCGCCGGCCAGCCGACTTCCTGCAGCATGGCCGCATCCACGCGGCGGCGGTAGCCTCCCCAGCCCGGGGGCTGCTGGCGGGTGAGCGTGAGGATGGCCTCGGGGTAGATGACATCCTCTTCCGCGCGACAGGAGTAGAGCAGGCGGCACGGCACGCCGCTCGCGGCGGCTGCGAGCTGGATCGACCGCAGGGGCGCGATACCGGAGCCGCCGGCGATCAGGAATAGGGGGCCGCCATTGGCGGCCCCCCACACAAAGTAGCCTCCGAGCGGGCCGGCAATGGCCAGGGCATCGCCGGGGCGGACCTCCTCCGTCAGATACGGCGAGACTTCGCCGCCCTCCAGCCGCTCAACCGCCAACTCCACCAGCGGGTCGCCCGGCGCCGACGCGATCGAGTAGCTGCGCTCGGCCCGGTAGCCGTCCTCCGCCGTCAGGCGCACGTCCAGATGCTGGCCGGCGCGGTGGCCCGTCCAGCCGGGGATGCGGAGAAACAGGCTGGTGACGCGCTGAGTGCGCCTCAGCAGCTCCACGACCTCCGCCCGGCGCCAGGAATCAGCCGTCGGAGAACCGCTCCTCCCGCCAGGGGTCGCCCTCGTTGTGGTAGCCCCGGACCTCCCAGAAACCGGGCACGTCCCGGCTCAGCAGGCGCAGGCCCCGCACCCACTTCGCGCTCTTCCAGAAGTACAGGGCGGGCACCAGCAGGCGGACCGGGCCGCCGTGGTCGGGCGGCACGGGCCGGCCCTCATACTCATCCACGATCCAGGCCTTGCCGCCCAGCACCCGCTCCGTGGGGAGGTTGGTCGTATAGCCGCCGTCGCAGAAGGCCTCGATGAACGGGGTCCGCGCCGGGTCGGCGCCCGGCAGCAGCAGATCCAGGGAGACGCCGCGCCAGTTGGTGTCGAACTTGCTCCAGCGCGTGACGCAGTGGATGTCGGTCTTGATGGCCTCGTGCGGCAGGTCGGCAAACTCCTGCCAGGTCCAGCGGCCGCGCTCGGCCCGGTCCTCGTCCAGCACGCTGAAGTCCCAACGGTCCGTCGCGACGCGGGGCGTGGGGCCGGCAGTCAGCACGGGGAAGCCCTGCTCGATGTACTGGCCGGGCGGCAGCCGGTCGCCAAGGTCAGGGGCGGGGCGCCGGCCGCGGAAGCCGCGGCTGAAGAAGCCTTCGTCCAACGCGGTCACCTCACAGAGCCCATAGTGCCAGATCCCCGCCGGCGGCTGAAGTCGACTTGCAGGCGGGCCGAAAGCGAAACCGGGGCGGCTGACCGCCCCGGTTTCGCCAGTCGTGGCAAGCCTGACAAGCTACGGCAGGATGACCTGCTCGCCGGCCGTCAGGCCCTGAATGACCTGCACGAACTTGCCGTCGGAGGTGCCGAGGGTCACCGGCTGGACGTGCGAGCCCTGGGCGCCCGCCACCACAACGGTGCCGCCAGACACGGCGGCGGCTGGCACGACCAGCACGTGCTGGATCGGCGGGACCTGGATGGTGGCCGTGATGGCCATGCCGGCCTTGAGGCCGTCCGTCTGCGCCAGGTTCAGCGTCACAGGGTAGACCGTGGCCCCGCCCAGGTTCTGGCCCTGGGGCGAGACCTGGGCGACCGTGCCCGTGTACGTTTGGCCACCCGCGGCCGTCACCGTGGCGGACTGCCCCGTGGTCAGGAGACCGACCTGCGCGGCCGGGACCTGGATCACCGCCTGGATCGTTGTCGGGTTCACCATGGTCAGCACCGGCGTGCCCGGCGCCACCTGCGCCCCGGCCGTGACCATGGTGGCCGAGACGACACCGGCGAACGGCGCCTTGACGGCGAGCTGGGCGGCGGCGGCCTGCGCGGCCTGCAGGGTCGCCTGGGCTTGCTGCACGGCCGCCTGCGCGGCCGCGATCTGCGCATCCGGCGCCGGCGCGGGCGCCTCCGTCATCTGGACCTTGGCCTGGGCCGCGTCCAGGGCCGCCTGGGCGCTGGCGACACCCGCCTTCGCCGTGGCCAGCGCGGCCTCGGCCTGCTGGACAGCCGCCGTCAGGCCCGAGCCGGTCAGCGTGGCCAGGGTGTCGCCCTTTTGGACGGAGCCCCACTGCTGCACGGGCACGGTCGCGACGTTGCCCGCCGCGGGGGCGGTCACCGTCCAGGCGCCCGTGTAGTTGACGACGCCGTCCGCGACCACGATGGACGAGTTCGGAATCGGCTGCGTCTGGATCAGGCCAGGCGTGTTGGGCAGCTGGCCCGGCTTATTCGAGAACAGGTTGACGTAGGCCGACATGCCAGCCTGCAGCTTCTGGTTGGCGAGGGTGCTGGACGGCCCCGATGTCACCGACCCGAGTTGGATCGTGACGTCGTAGTAGTTGCCCTGGGCCGTGGTGCGGTCCGGTTGGCCGGCGATCTGGGAAACGGTGCCGCCGAGCGTCGTGTTCACGGCCGGGACGAGCGCGCCGGCCTCCTCGCCGATGTAGACGTTGTAGAGGTTGACGTCCAGGACCTGAGCGTCGATCTGGACCTTGTTCAGGTCGGGCGCGACGGTGGCCACAGCCGCGCCTGGCGTCACGGACTGGCCCTGCGAAACGGCCAGCGAGACGATGGTGCCGTCGATAGGCGATGTCAGCGTCTCGGAGGACACGGCTGTGTTGTAGGCGGTCTGGGCCTGGGCTTCGCCGGCCTGAGCCTGCGCCAGGGCCGCCTGCGCCTGCTGCACGCCGATCTGCGCCGCCTTGACCTGATCGCTGCTGACAAACGAGGCCGGGCTCTCCAGCTGCTGAAGCTGGGTCTGGGCCGCCGCGAGCGCCGCCTGGGCCTGCGCGACGCGGGCCGCGGAGGCGCCCTGGTCATCGACCGTCGCCACGACCTGGCCGGCGTCCACGGCTTCACCGACGACCACGGGCAGCGAGCTGAGGGTGCCGCTGCCCTCCGCCACAAGGGTGACGGCGGAGGCCGCCCGGATGCTGCCGGTGCCGCCCACCTGCGGCTGCAGGTTGCCATAGGCCACGGCCACCGTCTGGCCGCTCACGGCAGATTGCGCCGGCTGCGAGGGCCGGCGCAGGGCCACGATCGCCACCGCAACCACGACGACCACCGCGACTGGGATCAGCCATGCTCTACCCGACATGGATGCGCACCTCCGCGCTGAGGCCTGGCGTCCAGCCGGACGCGTCGGGGCAGCGGACTTGCACCGGAACCCGCTGGGTCACCTTGGTGAAGGTGGAACTGGACGAGCCGGCGGGCAGCAGGGAGAACACCGACTCGGTCGCCTGCTGGATGGCGGTGACCGAGCACGAGAACGTGCGCCCGGGCAGCGCGTCGACTGTCACATCCGCGCGCTGGCCAATGTGCACGCGGCCGATGGTGGTCTCTTCCACGTTGGCCACGACCCAGAGGTCGCCCAGGTCCACCTCAGCCGCCAGCGGGGTGGCGAAGGACGGGGAAACCTGCTCACCAACCACAGCGTCGTTCTGGATGATCGCGCCCGCCAAGGGGGCCGTGACCGGCACGCCGATGGAGGCCGCATCAGCCGGCTGCGTGGCGCCGGAGGGTGCCACGATGGAGCCAAGCACGGCACCGGCCTGCACCTGCTGGGACATGGACGCGGTCCAGGTCGTCAGCGTGCCTGAGGCGGGCGGGTAGATGTAGACGATGTTGCCCGTGACGTTGGCATCGTTGGTCGAGACGTACAGGCTGCCCTGCACGTAGTAGTAGGCGACCACGGCCAGGATGGCCACGATGCCGATGATCGCGACCGGCAGCAGCAGCCGGCGCCGCTTGGCGCCGCTGGCCGGGGACGGCGCGCCGCCACCGGGGGCCGGCATGGCGCCCGGCGCCGCAGACGGGGCACCCGCGGCTGGCGAGCCGTTCGGCGTGGCTTTGGTGACCGTCTCGCTCAAGTGAATCTCTCCTTTGAAGCCGATCCGCACCGGATGAACCGGTGCTCCCGTGAAGCCGATCCGCAAGGGCCAAACCCGCGCTCCCGTTGAACCCGCTCCGCACCGGATGAAACCGTGCTCCGTGGAGCCGCGACGCCACCGCCCGCGTCCCTGCGCGCGACCCACGCCGCGCCTACTCCATGACGGCCGGGTGCCCTGCGCCCGCCGCCGCGGCCGGATGCTTCTGCTCCTTCAGCATCCACGCCAGCCCGAAGCCGATGGCGGCGGACACCGCGGCCCAGAGCCACACATCGCGGACGGCGTCGGTGTACGCGCGGGCGAAAATGACCTGGCTGATGGCCAACCCGGCCACGGCCGAGGCGCTGCGCGCGGCCGCGGTGTGGGTCAGCTGGGCGGCGGGCGTCGCCAGGGCCTGCGTCAGGGACGCAAAGCCATGGCTGAACGGCGTCAGCGTCCAGGCGAGCTGGGACGACTTGGCCGTGATGCCGCCCGTGAACACGGAGGTCAGCGAGGCCAGCCCGAACGACGCCGCCGTGCGCTGGATGATGTTGTTGATGGCGGAGGCCCGACCGATGTCCTTGGTCGGGATCACCGACAGGCCCGCCGTCATGGTGGGCATCATGGTCAGGCCCACGCCCGTCTCGCGCAGCATCATCATGACCATGATCGTGCTGCGCGAGGTCTCGGGCCCGATACTTCGCAGCAGCAGCGTCGCCGTCGTCATGATGGCCATGCCGATGACCGCGGGCAGCCTGGCGCCCACCTTGTCGTACAGCCGTCCGGCAATGGGCATGAGGGTGCCCATCATGATGGCCGCCGGCATCAGCGTCAGGCCGGTGACCATGGCGCCTTGGCCCTGCACCGTCTGCATATAGAGCGGCACGTAGTACGTGCCGGAATACAGGCAGGTCACGATCACCGGGATCATGATCGAGGTCAGCGAGAACGTGCGGTTGCGAAACACGTTGAGGTCGAGCAGGGGCTCCGGCGTGTGCAGCTCGATGATGATGAACATCACGATCAGCCAGATCGCGCCGACGATCATCAGGATGATCGACTCCGAGGTCCAGCCCCACGACGCGCCCTCGTTCAGCGCATAAAGGAGCATGGCGAGGCCACTGGCGCTGGTGACGAAGCCCCAAAGGTCGAATGGGCGCGACCGCTCGCCCTCCAGCGGCGGCAGGACGAAGAAGGCCAGCAGGATGGCGATGACGCCGATCGGCACGTTCACGTAGAAGATGAGGCGCCAGTCGATGTACTCGACCAGGTAGCCGCCCAGCGTGGGCCCGATGGCCGGCGCCAGGGCGATGGTGATGCCGAAGACGCCCGCCCACGTGCCGATGCGGTCGCGCGGCACGATGCGGTAGATCATCGCCATGGTGATGGGACCGAGCAGGCCGCCGCCGACGGCCTGCAGGGCGCGGAAGAAGATCAGCGAGCCCACGCTCCAGGAAAGGCCCGAGAGCGCCGAGCCGGCCGTGAAGATGATCAGGGCGATCTGGTAGACGCGCGACATCCCGTAGCGGTCGGCCAGCCAGCCGCTGATGGGCACGCAGACGCCCGTCACCAGCAGGTAGACGGTCACGACCCAGTCGATCTGGTCCGGGCTGGCGCCGAACTGCGCCTGCAGCGTCGGGATGGCCACGTTGACGATGGTGCTGTCCAGGAAGGACATGAACGAGCCGATGATGATCACGAGGACCGCCACTCCGATGGCGGCCTGGGTGCCCGCCGATCCCCCACGCTGCGGCGTCATCGCCTAATCTCACCTCGCCCGCCCACATGTATCAGGTTGCCTTATATATGTCTACCTGACATTCATCGGCCAGGTCAAGGACCGATTGCATCAGGTTGGCTTATATATGGCCTCCTGATATACTTGAGACATGGCGAGCTCTGTCGACGGGCTGCCGCTCATGTACCTCATGCGGCAGATGGGCAAGGCCGTTCTGGTGCCCGTGCGGGCCGAACTCGGTCGGCTGCACCTATCCCCGCCCCAGCTTGCCGTCCTCTTTGCCATCGATAGCAACCCCGGCTGCTCCGGCGCTCAGCTTGCGGACGAGCACTTCGTGACGCCGCAGAGCATGGGCGCCATCCTCGCGGCCCTGGACAAGGCCGGGCTGATCACCCGCCACCCGCGGCCGGAGGGCGGCCGCGCCCTGGAGGTCGCGCTCACGCCGGCCGGCGAAGCGGCGCTGGAGGCCGTCCGCGCCGTGATGGCCCGCGCCGAGGCCGAGCTGCTGGCTGTTCTGCGCCCGGAGGAGCAGGAACAGCTGAAGGACCTGCTGACCCGGTGCCTCGCCGCCGTACAGCCCAGGTAGCCGCGGGGCCGATCATTTGGGGGCGCGCGACGCGCGCCCCGGCACGACCCAGCAGGTGCCGCCCGGGGTTCAGGTGGAAATGGCAGGCCATGGAGGTGACCCGCCATGGCCGAAGATGTCGCCGCCCTCAAGCAGGCGGTCTGCGCCGCCGTCGACCAGATGGCGCCCCGGCTCATCGAGCTCAGCCACCGCATCCACAGTAGTCCCGAGTTCCAGTACGAGGAGCACAAGGCCTCCGCCTGGCTCTGCGAGTTCCTGAGCGAAGAGGGCATCGGGGCCGAGCTCGGCGCCTGCGGCATGCCCACCGCCTTCGCCGGCGGCAAGGACGGCCGCGCGCCCGGCCCGACCGTGGCCTTCATCGCCGAGTACGATGCGCTGCGCGGGCTGGGCCACGCCTGCGGCCACAACATCCTCGGCACCAGCAACGTGGGGGCGGCGGCGGCCCTGGCGCGGGTCATGCCGCAGCTTGCGGGCCGCATGCGCATCTACGGCACGCCGGCCGAGGAGGGCGGCGGCGGCAAGATTCCCTTCGTGCGCGACGGGATGTTCAAGGATGTGGACGCCGCCATCAGCATGCACCCAGGCGGCGGGGCGCGGCCCCACACCGTCGGCGGGCGCTGCCTGGCCTCGCAGAAGGTCACCTTCAAGTATTTCGGGAGGCCAGCCCACGCTGCCGGCAACCCCCAGGACGGCATCAACGCTCTGGACGCCTGCATCCAGACCTTCAACGGCATCAACGCCCTGCGCCAGCACCTGCGCCAGGAGACGCGCATCCACGGCATCATCCGCCATGGCGGCACGGCCGCGAACGTGACGCCGGAGTTCGCCCAGGCGGAGTTCGCCGTGCGGGCGCCGACCACGGTCGAATGCCGGGCCACGTTCGAGAAGGTGCGCCACTGCGCCGAGGCCGGGGCCCTGGCGGCCGGGGCCCGGCTGGAGGTCGACCTGGGCCCGTTCTATGAGGAGACGAACCCGAACGGGACGTTGGGCGAGGTCGCCATCTCCAACCTGCGGATCCTGGACCTGCCCGTGGCGCCGCCCGCGGGCGGGGTGGCATCGCACTCGACCGACCTTGGCAACGTGAGCCGCGTCTGCCCGACTGTCTCCGTCTCCGTCAACATCGCGGGCAAGGGCGTCTCGCCGCATCAGCACGAGTTCGCCGTCGCGGCGGCGTCGGCGGACGGGGACCGAGCCGTGGTGACGGCCGCCAAGGTGATGGCCATGACGGCCATCGACGTGTTGACGGATGCGGCGTTGCGGGAGCGGGCGGCGGCGGAGTTCAGGGAGAGCATGGCGGCGGAGGCGTAGGACCGGGTCGGGTCGAGGTGAGGTGGGGCCCGGGTGGTCACCGTCCAAGCGATTGCGCGACGTAAGTGGGTGGCCGGGGTGCACCGGCCACCCACTTACGTCGGGCGGGTAAGTTCAGGGTTGATGCAGCGCGTCGTCGTCGTGCAGCTATCCTCCAGAGGGTGAAGGCCGAGGCGCAGATCCCGGCGTCGCGGAGCTCGCGAAGGTGCTTGGACACGTCCGGTTGGCTCAGGCCCACCTCCGCGACCATGTCGCCCACCGCCCGCTCGCCCGCCGGTCAGCAGGTCCGGGATCCGGCGCCGGCTGGGCTCTGCCAGGAGTCATAGATCAGCAGCACGACCCCGGTGCCAAAGGTCCGCGTCTCCCGCAGGCGCAGCCGGACCGGGGCGCCGGACGGCGGGAACAGGGGCTTGCCCCGTCCGAGGACCACCGGGTGGACATAGATCTGGTACTCGTCGATCAGGCCGTGGCGGATGAACGTGGCGGCCAGATCCGCCCCGCCCAGCACCATGTCCCCGCCGGGCTGCGCCTTGAGCCGGAGGATTTCCTCGGGGACGACCTCGCGCACGATGGTCGCGTTCCAGCCTGCCTTGGCCAGCGTCCGGGAGAAGACGAGCTTGGGCATGTCCCGCCAGATGCCCGCGAACTCGGCGACGTGACGGTTGGCGCCGGGGTCGGCATCGGCCGTGGGCCAGTAATCGGCCATCAGCTGGTAGGTCACGCGCCCGTCCAGGAAGGCGCTGCATGTGGCGAGCCATTGGTTGAAGTGGGCGTGCAGCTCGTCGTCGACCAGTTGCCAGCCAAGGTCGCCGTCGGGATCCGCCATGTACCCGTCCAACGAGACCGACATCATCAGGACGATCTTGCGCATGCCTTCACTTTAACGAAACCGCGGCAGCAAACGCTGCCAGGGTGGGTAGGATCGCGCCCACACCCGGCGCCGGTCCCGCGCTGAGCCCGCCGGCCACGGCGCCCACCATGTAGGCGCCGAACACGGCCACCTGCCGCTTGGTGGCGTACGGGAAGCGCAGCCGTGGCGCGGCGCCCAGGATCGAGAGCAC
Organism: Bacillota bacterium; assembly: GCA_035533535.1. Lineage (GTDB taxonomy): Bacteria > Bacillota > Sulfobacillia > RBS10-35 > JAJYVM01 > JAJYVM01. The sequence continues at coordinate 8,807 of DATLTP010000187.1, forward strand.
GATGCTGGTCAGGGTGCCCGTGAAGTAGGTCGTGGTGATCCCCGGCGCCTCGAACCGGCGAGCGACCAGGCTTTGCAGCCCCATGCCAGCCGCGCAGAGCACGATCAGGAAGTAAAGCCCGGAACGCCCGAACCACAGAGCGCTGAAGACCGCGAGGATGGCCGTCTCAAGCCAGAGGGATCTCGCCAAAGGGATGCGGCGGGCGGCCAGAACCGCCCCAATCCCCGCCCCCGCCAGGAAGCCGGCGAACGCCGCCACCGAGCGGGCCGCGGCCAGGACGTGGCCCCCCGCCAGCGCCAGCCCGAACAGGGCCGTGTTGCCGGTCATGGCGGAGGTGAAGACGCCGCCCAGGCGCACGAAGGCGAAGACGTCGGCGGCGCCGGACGCAAACCCCATCAGCGCGAGCACGAGGTCGAGGCGGCTGGGCTGGTCGGACATCGCAAGCGGCCACCTCCTGACGGGCGCGGGGCGGTAGAATGGCCGGGATGGATGAGCTCCGCCGCTACGTGCTCCGCAACGTGGGCCTGGTCATGCCAAGCCTGTTCGTCAACCAGGCCATCATCACGGTGGCTGGGGCGCTCCTGGCGCGCTGGGTCGTCGATCCCCGCACGTTCGGCGAGCTTTCGCTCGCCATTCAATTCCTCAGCCTGGCGGCCCTGCTGATCGGGGTGGGCCTGCCCCCGGCGCTGGTCTACGACCTCGCCACCGGCCGGCGCGACGCGGCGACGGCGTACGGGGTGGCCCTGCGCGGGTCCATGCTCGGCGCGCTGGTCCTGGCGGCACTCATGGTGCTGGCGGCGCCCTTTCTCGGCCGGCTGTATGCGGCGCCCGAGCTGCCCCTGGCCATTGCGCTGGGGGCCATCGGCCTGGTGGCGACGGCCCCCCTGAACGTCACCAGCGCCGCGTTCACTGGGATGCGCCGCTTCGGCCTGCAGGTGGGGCTCATGATTCTGACCACGGCCGTGACCTGGGGCCTCCGCCTGGCGGTGATCCCGGCCGTGCACGGGCCGGCCACGGTGGACTGGGTGGTCCTGGGCGGCTCGGTCGGCGCCATGCTGGGCGCCCTGGCCAGCCTCTGGTGGGTGCGCCGGCTCGGGCTGCAGGCGGCGCCCCGCCGTCCGGCCACGGATGGCGCTGAGGCGGGGCTGATGCTCCGCTACGGCGTGCCGATCTGGCTGTCCAACGCCCTCAAGACGTTCCAGGGCGCCTTCCTGACCATGGTCGTCGGCACCATGAGCGTGGCCGAGGCGGGCGCCATGAGCAACGCGGTGGTGCTGACGGGGATCCCGACCGTGGTGACCTGGGCCTTTCGCTCCATCGCGGTGCCGTTCATCGCCGCCGGCGGCGACCGGCCGGCCCGCCGCCAGCGCGGCCTGCTCTGCTTCCGGCTGAACCAGTTCGCCCTGTACCCCGTCACGGCGGCCTTCGTCCTCTACCCGGCGCCGATCATGACGGCGGTGTTCGGGCCGGCCTACGCCTCGGCCGCCGCGTACCTGCCCCTGCTGGGCCTGGGCGTCTATGCCTCCGCGATCGCCCGCCTGGGCTCGGACGTGCTGGCCGCCGACGGCTTCAGCCGCGGCAGCCTCGAGGTCATGCTGCTCTCGGCCGGCACGGTGGCCGTCGGCGCGCCGCTCCTGGTCCGCCACGGGGGCGTGGCGGAAAGCGGCGTCTTCCTCGCCGGCTGGGTCCTGTCAGCCGTGCACACCCTGTGGCTGCTGCACCACCGCGGGTTGGGGCTCCCGGCGTGGCAGGTCTTCGGCGAGCCGCTGCTGCCCACGCTGGCGGCCGTGCCGTTCGCCCTGGCGGCGGAGCACCTGCCTGGCGCCGAGGGCCTGGCTGCCGGCGCCGTCGCCTTGGCGGCCCTGGTCGGCCTGACGTTCCGGCTGGGCCGTGTGGACCATGTGGACGCGCCGGCCGAGGCGGCCGGCGCGACGGTGGTCGGGTAGGGGCGAAGGGGAGCTTGCGCTCCCCTCCGCCCGCCCAGTTCCGAGGATTAGTGGCTGAAGGTGTAGCTATCCGTGGACGACACCCCCGTGCCCCCGGGTCCGGTCGACACCGTCAATGTGTCGGTGCCGGACTGGGGCAGGTTGCTGGGGACCTTATAGGTCACCGTCAGCTGACCGCCGGCGTCCGTGGTGAACGCCTGGGGTGCCGTGGATAGGGCCGTTGTGCCGACGGTGGCCGTGCCGCCGCCGGTTGCCGCCTGGAACTGCACATACACCTGAGCGTTGGGAAGGACGCCGCCCGCTGCGTTGCGCACGGTCAGCGTCACGGGGATGGACTGGCCCGATAACAGGCTGCCCGCCGGCCCCATGGGATTGGGCGACGCCGTGATGCTCGCCGTGCTGGCGGCCGTGGCCGTGCCAGGCGCCTCACCCGCGATCACCAGGCTGAGGATCTTGGCCGCCTGGTCGCGCGTGGTCGTGGCCAGGGGCTGGAACGTGCCATCCGGGAAGCCGTTCAGGTAGCCGGCCGCCGTGGCGGCCTGCACGCCCGACAGCGCCCAGGTGTCGATCTGGTAGGCGTCGGAGTAGGTGAGGCTGGAGGTGCCCGCCAGCTTGAGGGCCCTGCTCAGCAGCACCGCCATCTGCTCGCGAGTCACGGGTGCGTTGGGCGCGAAGCTGTTGGCGGACACGCCCTGCACCAAGCCGGCGTTGTAAGCCGCCGCGACGTACGGGGCGAACCAGTCGCCTGTCGACACGTCGGTAAACGGCGTCTCGCCGGTGGTGCTCGGCGCGATCTGGTCGGAGACCACGAGCATCTTGACGAACTGAGCCCGGGTCAGGAGCCCGCCCGGCTGGAACGTGCCGTCGGGGAAGCCGTTGACGGCCCCGGCGCCGAGCAGGGTGTCAATGTACGAGCGGGCCCAGTAGGTGGCGGGCACGTCGGGGAACACCTGGGTGTCGCCCAGGACCACAAGCGTGGCATCCCCGGTCACCCGGACCTGGGCCGTGCCCGCGGATCCGTTCACCGTCGTGGGCCAGAACATCCACTGGCCGTCATGGAAGACCTCCACGCGGTTCAGGGACTGCCCGTTCAGCGCAGTCGCGTTGAACTTCACGGTGGCCAGGACGGACTGGGTCAGCTGCGGCCCCGTCAGGGTGACGTAGTTGCTGAGCGCCACCATGTTGGCCGGCAGCGGCGGCGCCCCCGTCGGCGGACCGCTTTGGTCGGCGCACGACTCGGATGAGCCGGATGGGACAGCGCCCGCAGGCACTGTGGCCGTGAAGGAGCCATCGGTACAGCCCAGCGTGCCCCCGCTCGGACCCACCGCCGTGGCCGAGCTGCTGGAGGACGAGCTGGAGCTGCTGCCAACAAAGGTAACTCCACCGCTGAAGGTGACGGGGATGGTCGCCAGCGTGGCGCCGGTCCCGGGATATGTGGCGGTGATGTCATAGGATCCGGAGCTGGAGGCCGTTGCCGTGAGCTTGATCTGCCCGCTCGCGTCCGTTCCCCCGTACACGGCCCCGGCGACGGTCGCCCCATAGCCGCTCACGGCTTGGAGGCTCAGACCGGCCGAGCCGGTGAAGGTGACCAGCGTCCCGGCGGTCGGCGTCGTGTACGCCGCCCCATAGACGGTGGCGGTCACGGTGTCGGACAAGCCGGAGCCGTTGGCAGTGGCTGTCAGCATGGTGGGGATCACGGTCGGCTTGCTCAGCGTCACACTGGCGGCCGAGCTCACCGCACCGCCCGTGTATACGGCGTCGTAGACCGCCCCCGCCACCGTCTGCGACCCGATCACCGCGTAGCTGTCGCCCGTCACGCCGGTCAGGGGGCAGGTGCCCCCGCCCGCCCCTTCGGTACAGTTGCTATAGACGGCGCCTGACACCGTGTCGAGGTTGGAAACCGTGCTGCTCGCTCCGGCCGTCACCCTGATCGTGAACGTGGACGCAGCCAGGGCCGCCGGGGCCAGCCCGAATACCAGCACCAGGGCGGCGACCAGCCTCGACAGCCTTCGTTTCCGCAATGACACCACCTCCTGCGATTTCGGGCCCTCACCGCGCGCAAGGCCCGGGCGTTGACACTGCGCGCAATGCTGCCATCCTAGCGTTGGACCCGTTCCTTACACCGAACACACTTCGCAGCAGCGTTGGAAAAGCTGACCGTAGCGGGCACGAGCGTGAAGTGTCTCACGTTGGGGGGACGAGCTCGGATGGTGGTCACGACGACGGAAGGCGTTGCGGGACGGCGAGTCCAGCGATCCCTGGGCCAGGTCTTCGGACTCGTGGTGAGGAGCCGCGGTCTCGGCGGCAACATCCTGGCCCTGTTCAGGTCCCTCGGCGGCGGCGAGATCCACGAATACACGCGGATGCTGGAGGATGCCCGCCGCCAGGCCATCGACCGCATGGTCGAGAACGCCCATGCCATGGGCGCCGACGGCGTGGTGATGATGCGCTTGCATTCCTCTGAGCTCGGTCAGACCATGGCGGAAGTGGTGGCCTACGGCACGGCGGTGGTGCTGGCGCCAGAGGAGGGCTGAGCCCATTGGTCGCGCTGGACCTGGTTTTCGAGGTGGCGGCGGTGGTGCTGATCGCCGTGGTCGGGTACTGGATTTGGGACCGCCGCCGGTATCGGGGGTCGGCGCGGGGGGCCGCGGGCCTGGAGCGCACCGGCGAGGTCTTCGTGGACCCGGCGACGGGCCGCCGCGTCCGGGTGTGGTTCGACCCTCGATCGGGGCGACGCGAGTACCGCGAGGAGGACGGCGCGTGAGTCCTCAGCTGGCGACGCGCCTGCGCGTGGCGTTGAGCAAAAGCCCGACCAGGGCGCCCACGCTGGCCGTCACCCAGCCGGCGATCAGCCAGCTCCAGGCGGCGTAGGCGAAGGCGGCCACGAGGCCCTGCAGGGGGTTGAGCGTCGGGTCGCCCAGGGAGCCACGCACACCGGCGGCGTAATACACGCAGATGAGAAGGTAGAAGGCCAGTGGGTGGGCGACGGTCTCGACGGCGGCGCCCGCAAGCGCCGCGCGAGGCCAGGTGCGCCTGCCGCCGCGGGGCAGCCACGGCCAGAGGAGCCGGGCGGCGAGAACGCAGGCCGCGCCGTAGGCCAGCGTCAGCTGCCAGCCCCAGCCGGAGCCGCCCAGGATGAGCGCCCCGCACCCGGCGCCCGCCAGTCCGAAGACCGCCGCATCAATCCACTGTGTTTGCTTCATTACGGACGTCATCGGCCGCGGGCGGGTCGGCGGTGAAGGGCTCCGGCTGGTGTCGTTGCAATTTCGCCATGCCCTCCCACGCAGTCGCCAGCGACCCGAGGTGTTGGCACAATCACAACCAACCCGCCGGTCGCATTTCGAGGCTGCAGTCCTCGCAGCATCAGCACAGGGCGCCTCTTCGGCTGCTCCGCCCTGAGCGACCGCGCGCTCACGCGGGTCGTCGTCAGCGGGGACATCATGGAGGGCATCTTGAGCGGAAGCACCCCGGTCTTCTCGACACTCGTCGGCGGCAGAGTGGCACGCTGCCGCCGGTGGGCGAGTTCGCCGAGGCCATTGGCGCGGCGGCGGCTGATCCGGACGCCTGGAGCGGGATGACCCGGTCCGTCAGCAACCTGGAGGACTACGCGGGCGCCCCCGAGTGAGGTGGCACCATCGCGGCCCACCGCCGGGAGAGAGTCGGCTGGCCCGTTCTCCACGTCAGTGGTGATCGTCTGGGTGGCTTGCCGTTTACACGAATTACGCCTTGGTTACAGATGGGCCGTCCCTCTGCCGATCCCCGCGCGGGTCGGATAGTGTGCCTCCAGGTGATACCGCCCAATTGAAGCACACTTCGCACCCGTTTCTCGCAGCGGCTGCCGTCCTCGCCGCCTTCTTGACCGCAGCCATGCCCGCCTCGCGGCCGGCAACCGCCTTCGGCCCGCAGGTGGCGGGCGCCGCGCATGGCGTGCCTATTCGCGTGCCGCCCACCCCGCAGCCAGGGCCTGCCAGCCGCCAGCAGGCCGCCAATCCGGCCCACCCGGCTGCCGCCCTCGCGCACCAGACGGGCACGACGCAAGCCGCGGCCCCTCAGCCGAGGTCCCCAGCCACGCCAGCCTCCCCGCAACGCGCGCAGCCCACGACATTCGCCGACATCGCTGGCCTCTGGGACGCCACGCAGGTGATGCGCCTGGCGGCGGCCGGCGTGGTCACCGGCGACCCCGCGGGGCGATTCGCCCCAGCGCAGCCCCTGACCCGGGCTGCGCTGGCGGTGATGCTGCAGCGCTCGTTCGCCCCCGACCCTGCAGGCACCGGGAGTCCCGCATTCAGTGACGTTCCGGCCGGCAACTGGGCAGCGGCCGGCATCGCCGTTGTCGCCGGCGCCGGGTGGATGGACGGCACCGGAGGCCGCTTCCGGCCTGAACAGGCGGTCACCCGTGCCGAAGCAGTCACGGCAGTGGTCCGCGCGTTGCGGCTCCCGACTGCAGCCGTCCGCGCGCCCGCGTTCGCCGATGCGGCCGCAATTCCGGCCTGGGCCGCACCATCCGTCGCAGCGGCCGTATCCACCGGCATCGTCACGGGCTTCCCGAACGGCACGTTCCGGCCCGACGCGCCCCTGACCCGTGCCGGCGCCGCTGAGCTGCTCGCCGTGGCCTACGCACGGGTCCGCCCGCTGCCACCTCCCCCGCCTCCCGCAGCCCCCGACGGCCTCTACCTGACCTCCGCCAATGGGTATGCCGGCCTGGCCTGGTCGGCCGTTCCGGGGGCCACCGGCTACCTCATCGACCGCATGGCCCCTGGGGGGAGTTGGACAGCGGTCGGACACAGCACGGGCACCTCCTGGCCGGACTACGGCGCCGACGCCACCATCGCGTACGCCTACCGCGTGCGGGCGCTGGGAGACGGCGGTCAGGTCTCGCCACCGAGCGCGGCGGTCAGCGAGCCCGCCATCAGCCCTCTGGAGGTCGCCTCGCTGGGGGCCTGGCACCTACCCGTCTCCACCCTGGTGCTGCTGCAAGACGTGTCGCACAGTCCGCCCGGCACGCCCTTCGAGCTCGATGACCTGAACTACGGTGGCCTGCCGGCGCTGCCCCACACCACGGAGAACCCGGGGGGGACGACCCTGGTGCTCAGCGACGACGGGGAAACGTTCTACCGCCCGACCCTGCTCTGTCAGGCCACGGCAGCAGGTGCGGTCCGCGTCTTCTACGATCACATCAACGGCAGCGGCGCCCCCGCGCGGGTTTCCGTGGTGCTCTACAACTTTGAGGCGGCCACCGTTGCGTACGCCGTGGCGAGCCGGATCGTGGATACGTCAGGGGGACCCAAGGCCCAGGGCGAGGCGGTGTCGGCGGTGATGCTCGGATCTGCCTGGCCCGGCACCCGCGGGAGTCTCAAGCCCGGCCAGGGGGTCGTCCTGGATCCAGCGGCGGGCTACGTGGCCGCTGGCGGCGCCGTGCTCGGCGACTACGAGCTGTCCCTGTCCGGCCCCCTCCACATCGCCATCACGGCGGTGCGCGCTGGGCAGGATCCCCTCGCCGAGTATGTGGCGCACCGCCTGCCCGCCACGGCCGGCGGCCCCGGGGCGGGGCGGGGCACCTTTGCCAGCGCCACCCGCATCCTGAACCTGAGTCCATCCGCCAGCGAGCCGCAGATGCTGCGCCTGGCCGACGGCCACGAGGATCCCTATCTGTCCGGCTTTGACGAGCTCACGGGCGCGACCGTATACGACAACGGCAACTACGGCGTGATCTACCGCATTCGGGGGACGCCATCCGTACCCACGGTCCTCGTGGCGGTGCCCGTGGGGGGCGGTTACTACGGCGCCCTGGACAGCGGTGGCCAGGTCGTGCCTGCACCGAGCCACGTGATCCCGGCCGATGCCGGCATCGCCTTCCTGGTGGCCACATGGCTGCCGGACCGGTCCAATGAGGTGGATTGGACACCGCCGGGCGGTTCCTACCTGCCGCTCGAGCTGATCACCGTCCCCCTGGGCTAGTCGCGATCGGCAGAGATCAACCGACGGCGCGCTCCGCCGGGAGCTCAACCTGCGCGCCGTCTGACAGGTGACGGCTGGGCTGAACCGCGAGCTCGTCGGGGACGCGCATCCATGGCCACAAGACGGGCACAGACCCCTCGCCGCTTCCGAAGTGCAGGGCCATCTGCCGCTCGGTAGCCCAGATTTCCGCCACCGCCGCGTCGACGGCACGCCGGACGACCAGGGACTCCGCCGAATCCGGCGGGAGGGTGGCGGGGATCTCATTGAACTGGGAGTACGCCCTCTGCCAGCGGGCCACCGCGGCGGGCGCGGGGTCGATGGGGGCGTTGCCCCGCAGGCGGCTCAGCAGCCAATTCGGGATGGACCACCTCATACCAGGATCGCCTCCCTTGTCGGACAGGCTATCGCCCCCGCCGACAGAACCGTGCCGAACGGGGAGGGAAGGCGTTGCCCCCAAAACGGCACGTTTCGCCCCGATTCACATCCTCACAAGGGGTTGCCGGCCGGCCAGGAGCGGGCAGAGCGCTGCTGCAGCAGGTCACCCCGGCTCTCGGGACCGTTTCTGAGTCCATAGTGCTCATCCTGGATCAGGCGGCGCCCCTTGCCGCGCTGGCGGGCCAAGACTGCAATGCGCTCCTGACCGTGGAAGACCTCCAGCCGGTCTTCCAGGTCGTGCACCCGCACCCGCTACCGCTGGACCCGGTCCGGCACCGAATACTCGTTGCCCAGCCAGTGGATGATCCCGGTCTTGCTCACGTGCCGTTCATCCACGACGGCGATTTCCACCGCTGCCACTGGCAGGGGCCGCAGCGCCGGCGCCTCGTCCGCCAGCCCCACCTGCGGGGGCACACCCGTCGCCGTGCAGACCTCGCCGTTGGCCACCTCCTGGCACCACCGCCGGACGTCGGCACTGGCCACCTCCAGCGTGCTCGCCTCGTAGCCGTACCAGCGCGAACGTTTCAGGAACCGGATGCGGTTCTCCACCCGTCCCTTCGACTCAGGATCATGGACCCAGCACGCCCGCGGCCAGAACCCATACCCCGCCGCCAGCCGCAGCAGGCTGTCGCTGAACTGCACCACGTGCCCGACGCGCGAGATCGTGACCGTCTTGGCATTGTCGTAGACGATCTCGGCCCGCACGCCACCGGCAGCCGCCAGAGCCCGCCGGTG
>DATLTP010000188.1:0-5238 GCA_035533535.1 Bacillota bacterium
GTCTCGCGGATCACCGTCACCTTGATCTGGCCCGGATAGCGCATCTCGTCCTCGATGCGCTTGCAGATGGCCTTGACCAGGCGGTAGGCCTCGTTGTCGTCCACCTGTTCGGGCTTGACCGCGATGCGGATCTCGCGGCCGGCGGAGATCGCGAAGGACTTCTCCACGCCCTCGAAGGAGTCGGCGATCTCCTCCAGCTTCTGCAGGCGCTCGATGTAGGCCTCCAGGGTCTCGCGGCGCGCGCCCGGGCGGGAGGCCGAGAGCTTGTCGGCGGCGGTCACCAGGACCGCCTCCAGGGAGTGCGCCTCGAAGTCGCCGTGGTGCGTGGACATGGCGTGCACCACGTCGGCGGATTCGTTGTAGCGGGCCAGCAGCTCCATGCCGATGGTGATGTGCGTGCCCTCGACGCTATGGTCCAGCGCCTTGCCGATGTCGTGCAGGAGGCCGGCGCGGCGGGCGAGGGGGATGTCCGCGCCCAGTTCGGTCGCCATCAACCCGGCCAGATGCGCCACCTCGATGGAGTGCTTGAGCACGTTCTGGCCGTAGGAGGTGCGGAAGCGCAGCCGACCCATGGTGCGCACCAGCTCCGGGTGCAGGCCCACCACGCCGATGTCCTCGCAGGCGCGCTCGCCCTCCTCGCGCATCAGGTCCTCGATCTCCCGCTCGGCCTTGCCGTACATCTCCTCGATCCGCGCCGGGTGGATGCGGCCGTCCGCCAGCAGCTTCTGCAGGGTGAGCTTGGCCTTCTCGCGGCGGATCGGGTCGAAGGCCGAGATGACCACGGCCTCGGGGGTGTCGTCGATGATCAGGTCGACGCCGGTCAGCGCCTCGAAGCTGCGAATGTTGCGACCCTCGCGGCCGATGATGCGGCCCTTCATGTCATCCGAGGGCAGCGGCACCACCGAGACCGTGCTCTCGGAGGCATGGTCGGAGGCGCAGCGCTGGACGGCCATGGCGATGATCTCCTTGGCCTTCTTGTCGCCGTTCTCCCGCGCCTCGGTCTCGATCTCCCGCATGATCTGCGTGGCGTCGCGCCGACTCTCCTCGCGCACGCCCTGCAGCAGGACCTGCTTGGCGTCCTCGCGCTGGAGCCCGGAGATCCGCTCCAACTCGGCCAGTTGGCGCGCGCGCAGCTCATCCACACCCGAGCGCAGGTGTTCCAGCTCCGCCTCCTTCTGGCGGAGGCCACCCTCACGCTGCTCCAGGCCCTCAATCTTGCGCTCGAGCACCTCTTCGCGTTGCAGGACGCGCTTCTCCAAGCGCTGCTGCTCGCCACGCTGCTCCCGCGCCTCGCGGTCGAACTCGGCGCGCAGGCGCTGGACCTCTTCGCGCGCCCCGACCAGGAGCTCGCGCTGCTTGCTCTCCGCCTCGCGCTCGGCCGTCTCCACCAGGCGCTTGGCCTCCGCCTCCGCCGAGCCCACCGCCGCCTCCGCGAGCGCCCGCCGCACGAGGTACCCCGCCGCCCCACCAACCACCAACGCGACCAGGGCCGCGACCCCGATCTGCAAGCCGTTCAGAGTCCTTCACCCCCACCGCGGCGGGAGCGGAAAAACACGTCATGTACTCTTTCACGTTTTCCCGTCCGTCGCGGGATATCCTGACAAAAGCAAAGAAGCCCGGAGCCACGGGCTTTTCCTGGCGTCTGCGGCAGCCAGCCTGTACCGGGCGCACGGCCCACGCGGGACCGCTGAAGGGCGAGCAACAACGCGTCGCGACCTACGCCGCCCATGGCCCCGCAATCGCCATCGAGTGTAGCGACGGGCCAGCCGCGGTGTCAACACAAGCCGGCCGGGAGACGCCGCCCGACCTAGGGCTCGGCGTGGGGATTCTCCGACCCTGCGTCCAAAACCTGCCGGAGCGCGGCACGGATCGCCGAACCGGGGAAACCGCGCCGCGCCAGGTACGCCCAGAGGCGGGCGCGCAACCGATCCGGCGGCAGATCCCCCATCCGGAGATGCGCGCGCGGCCGCTGCCTGCAGCGCCAACTCCGCCTCCTGCCCCCGCGCACCGGCGATGGTCAGGGCCCGCTGGGCGATGTCGCTGGGCACGCCTTCGCGGCGCAGCCCGGCCAGCAGGGCGGCGTGGCCCAGGGGGTGGGCGCCCAGGCGCCCGTCCACCCAGGCGGACGCGAAGGCGAGATCGTCAAGGTATGGACGAAGCCGCGCGATGGCGTGCGCCGCGGCGTCAAGGCCGAAGGCCGCGCGGAGGCGCTGACGTACCGCCGCCGTGCTGCGCGCGCGAATCACCAGTAATCGGACACCGCGGTCGAAGGCGCCTCGGCGGCTGATCGCCGCCTGCAGGGCCGACCAGAGTTCGGCGCCGACGATGCCACCCACGCGCACCCCATCGCCGTGGGCACCGCCGGGTCCACACGCCCCAGGATACGGCCACCCACCCGCACCGCCACCGAGGAGCCGTCGGGCGATGGGACCAGGGCTTCGATGAGGAACGGGGGGACGGGCGGCTCCCGCCGGCGGCGGTAGCCCTCCGCCCTCACTCCGCGCCGGCCTCCTCGGCGGCGGCGGCGGCGGCGGCGCCGGCCGGCTTGAGCGTCTGACCGCTCTGGAGCGCCGCGCGGATGCGCACCTCGATCGCGTCGGCCAGCTCCGGGTGGCTGCGCAGGAACTCGCGGGCGTTCTCGCGCCCCTGGCCGAGCCTGTCGCTGGCGTGTGAGTACCACGTGCCCGAGCGCGTGACGATGCCCAGGTCCGCACCGATGTCCAGGATGTCGCCCTCGCGGGAGATGCCGGTGCCGTAGAGGATGTCGAACTCCGCCTGCCGGAAGGGCGGCGCCACCTTGTTCTTGACGATCTTGGCGCGGACCCGGATGCCCGTGGTCTCCTGGCCCTGCTTGAGGGTCTCGATCCGCCGCACCTCAATGCGCATGGACGCGTAGAACTTCAGCGCCCGCCCACCTGGGGTGACCTCCGGTGAGCCGAACATCACCCCGACCTTTTCGCGGATCTGGTTGACGAAGATCAGGCAGGTCTTGGACTTGCTCACCGCCCCGACCAACTTGCGCAGGGCCTGGGACATCAGGCGGGCCTGCAGGCCGACATGGGAGTCGCCCATCTCGCCCTCGATCTCCGCCCGCGGCACCAGCGCGGCGACCGAATCGACGACGATCACGTCCACCGCGCCGGAGCGCACCAGGGCCTCGGCGATCTCCAGGGCCTGTTCGCCCGTGTCCGGCTGGGAGATCAGCAGGTTCTCGACATCCACGCCGAGCCTACCCGCGTAACCGGGATCGAGGGCGTGCTCGGCGTCGATCATCGCGGCCACCCCGCCCAGCCGCTGCGCCGAGGCCATGGCGTGCTGGGCGACCGTCGTCTTGCCGCTGGACTCGTGCCCGTAGAGCTCAATCACCCGGCCGCGGGGCAGCCCACCCACACCCAGGGCGATGTCCAGGGCGATGGACCCGGAGGGAATCGTCTCCAACTGCATGCGCGCACTGGCCTCGCCCAGCTTCATGATCGAGCCCTTGCCGAACTGCCGCTCGATCTGGCTCAGGGCCATCTCCAGCGCCTTTTCCTTCTCCACCACCCGACAGACCTCCATCCGCCTTCCGGACCGCGGCGCGCGCCAGTTTATGGTAATCACTGCACCGGCGGGGACGCAAGGGGCACGCGGCTCACCGGGGTGTAGCGGACCCCGGGGGGACCCAGGTCGGAACGGAAGACGACGATCTCCGTCACCTCCACCGTCCCCCAGCGGTGGCCGGCCCAGGTGGCGCACAACCCCTGGATCAGGGCGGTGGCCGCCCGCCGGTCGCCCTCGCGCCGCCGACGGGCGAGCGTCAGGTGGGGCCGGAAGGCGCGGGCCTCCGCCGGCAATCCCAGGGGGGCGGTCGCGGCCTCGACCCGTGCGGCCAACTGGCGCAGGGCGGCCACGCCTGGGCCCGCGCACCCCGTCCAGACGGTCTCCGGCCGGGCGACCGCCGGGAAGGCCCCGAGGCCCGCCAGATCGAGCCGGAAGGCGCCCAGCGCAGCCGTCGCGGCCCTCAGCGCCAGCGTCAGCCCGGCCACCAGGGCCTCCGGCTGCTCCCCGAGGAAGCACAGGGTCAGGTGCCGCTGCACCGGGGCGACGCACCGCCAATCCCGCGCCGGCAGGGCGGCCACGATCACCGCGAGGCCAAGGGCGGCACCCGGCGGGCAGGGGAGGCCGATGAACATCCGCAGAGGACCACCGCCGAACGTATGCTCTCGTCTCGCCTGCTTCGACGCCGCTCGGACGGTTCCTTCCCGGGCGGGCGCGATCCGTGGCCCGGCCTCGGCGGCGACGCCGGCCCGGGCAGCGACACCGGCCCGGGCAACCAGCATGTCCCTGCTGACGGATGCCGCTGGAATTTAGGTAGAATCCGTGGCGGTCCCTGACAACCTTGGTCGGCGCTCCCTGGAAGTTCCGGGGTCGCAGGCCCATCGACCCCCGCATCCCGGGCCTGCCGCGCGAACGATGCAGGGAGGCCACAGGCGTACGCCACAACCGCTGCCGGCACTCGCCCACGCGGGAGCCGGAACACGGCCCGCGGTGGCGGCGTCCAAGGGGCGGTGGGATCCCCTGGGTCGCACCGGACCCTGCCAACCTGGACGCGGAAGGAGATCGAACCATGATCCACCAGCGCACGGCCCCCCGTCGAGGGCGCCGCATCGCCGCCCGCCTGGGGGCCATCGGTACCGGCGCGGCCCTGCTGTGCGGCGTCGCCCTGGCGCCAGCGGCCCTGGCCGCCGCCGTTGCCGGACAGGCCTACACCGATGTCGGCTCCGGCGCAGAGGCGGCGGCCATCACGTTCCTGACCACCAGCGGGGTGCTCAACGGCTATCCCGACCACACCTTCAAGCCGGGCAACACGATCACGCGCGCCGAGTTCGCGGCGGCCGTCGTGCGGCTGCTCGGCCCGACGGCCGCCGCCTCGGCCGGCGCGCTCGCCAACATCACCCCGATCTTTCACGACGGCACCGCCATCCCGACCTGGGCCTGGGGCTACGTCAACTACGCCCAGGGCCAGAAGCTGATCGAGGGCTTCCCCGATGGCACCTTCCAGGCCAACGCCCAGATCACGATGGTCCAGGCGGCGGCGATCCTCATCCGGGCCATCGGCGATGACCCCAGCGTCACGGGGACCTGGCCGGCCAACTACACGATCGCGGCGTACAACCTGAAGCTGGACACCGGGCTGCAGTTCAACCCGAATGTCCCCGCCACCCGCGGCGATGTGGCGCAGCTGACCTATGACGCCGC